>NZ_JBFRGU010000002.1:0-507928 GCF_052115485.1 Microvirga sp. 2MCAF38
GATCAGGGTCAGGCCGGCGACAACGTGGGCGTTCTGCTTCGTGGTACGAAGCGCGAGGACGTCGAGCGCGGCCAGGTGCTGTGCAAGCCCGGCTCGATCAAGCCGCACACGAAGTTCAAGGCTGAGGCTTACATCCTCACCAAGGAAGAAGGCGGCCGTCATACGCCGTTCTTCACGAACTACCGTCCGCAGTTCTACTTCCGCACGACGGACGTGACGGGCGTTGTGACGCTGCCGGAAGGCACGGAAATGGTGATGCCTGGCGACAACATCGCCATGGAAGTTCAGCTGATCGTTCCGATCGCCATGGAAGAGAAGCTCCGCTTCGCTATCCGTGAAGGTGGCCGCACCGTCGGCGCCGGCGTCGTCGCTCAGGTCTTGGATTAATCAGAAGAGGGACATGGCCGGTTCGGCCGGCCAGGTCCTTCCTCGTTGAACGGGGCAACCCATGAACGGTCAGAATATTCGCATTCGCCTTAAGGCGTTCGACCATCGGATCCTCGACGCATCGACACGTGAAATCGTGTCGACCGCGAAGCGGACCGGCGCTCAGGTGCGCGGGCCCATCCCGCTGCCGACGCGCATCGAGCGCTTTACGGTTCTTCGCTCGCCTCACATCGACAAGAAGTCGCGTGAGCAATTCGAGATGCGCACTCACAAGCGCGTTCTCGATATCGTGGACCCCACTCCCCAGACCGTGGACGCGCTGATGAAGCTCGACCTCGCTGCGGGCGTGGACGTGGAAATCAAGCTCTAAGCCCTTCGGGTTTGGAGCCATCGGTAGACACGTCGAGAGGATACGCACATGCGCTCAGGCGTCATTGCACAAAAACTCGGGATGACCCGCATCTTCACGGATGCCGGTGAGCATGTCCCGGTCACGGTTCTTAAGGTCGACCAGTGTCAAGTGGTCGCCCATCGGACCAAGGATAAGAACGGCTATACCGCGCTGCAGGTCGGCGTCGGCAAGGCCAAGGTAAAGAACGTTTCGAAGGCCGAGCGTGGTCGCTTTGCGGTCGCCAAGGTCGAGCCGAAGCAGAAGCTTGCGGAATTCCGCGTCAGCGAGGATGCAGTCATCCCCGTCGGCTCCGAGATCACCGCGGACCACTTCGTCGTCGGTCAGTTCGTCGATGTGACGGGCACCACGACGGGTAAGGGCTTCGCCGGCGGTATGAAGCGCTGGAACTTCGGCGGTCTGCGCGCTACGCACGGCGTGTCGGTCTCCCACCGTTCGATCGGTTCTACCGGTGGACGCCAGGATCCGGGCAAGACGTTCAAGAACAAGAAGATGCCGGGTCACCTCGGTGTCGAGCGCGTCACCACGCAGAACCTGCGTGTTGTCTCGACCGACGTCGAGCGCGGTCTGATCCTCGTCGAAGGCGCCGTTCCAGGCGTTGCCGGTGGTTGGATCCATGTCCGCGACGCGGTGAAGCGGAAGCTGCCGAAGGACGTGCCGATGCCCGGCAAGTTCCGTTCGGGCGCCAACGATGCTGCACCGGCCGCTGCCGAGCAAGCTCCTGAGGAGAATGCGTGATGAAGCTTGATGTCACCACGCTCGAGGGCAAGAAGTCCGGTTCGGTGGATCTCAATGAGGCCATTTTCGGTCTCGATCCTCGCGCCGATCTGCTCGCCCGTTGCGTTCGTTGGCAGCTTGCCAAGCGTCAGGCTGGCACGCATGCCGTGAAGAATCGCTCGGCGATCGATCGCACGACGAAGAAGGTTTATAAGCAGAAGGGTACCGGTGGCGCTCGTCACGGTGCTGCGAGCGCTCCCCAGTTCCGGGGCGGTGGTCGCGCCTTCGGTCCGGTGGTTCGCAGCCACGCTCATGATCTTCCCAAGAAGGTTCGTGCGCTCGCTCTGAAGCACGCACTGTCGTCGAAGGCGAAGGACGCTTCCATCATCGTCGTCGACGATGTGAAGCTGTCTGAAGCCAAGACGAAGGCTCTCGTCGAGCGTTTCGGCAAGCTCGGTCTCGCGAATGCCCTGATCATCGGCGGTGCCGAGATCGAGGCGAACTTCCAGCGCGCGGCTCAGAACATTCCGAACATCGACGTCCTGCCGGTGCAGGGCATCAACGTCTATGACATTCTCCGTCGCGAGAAGCTCGTTCTCACGAAGGCGGCTGTCGATGCGCTGGAGGCGCGCTTCAAATGAGCCTGGACCCGCGCCATTACGATGTGATCGTAAGCCCGGTGATCACCGAGAAGGCTACGACCCTGTCCGATCAGAACAAGGTCGTCTTCAAGGTGTCGCCGAATGCGACGAAGCCGCAGATCAAGGAAGCGGTCGAGAAGCTGTTCGATGTCAAGGTGAAGAGCGTCAACACGCTCACCACCAAAGGCAAGGTGAAGATGTTCCGCGGCACCCGCGGCCAGCGGTCGGATGTGAAGAAGGCGGTTGTGACCCTCGAAGAGGGCCAAACCATCGACGTCACGACGGGCCTCTGATCGGTTGAGAGAGTGATCCGATGGCATTGAAGACATTCAAACCGATCACCCCCGGCCTGCGCCAGCTGGTGATCGTCGACCGCAGCGAGCTCTACAAGGGCAAGCCGGTCAAGTCGCTGACCGAGGGCAAGAAGTCCTCGGGCGGCCGTAACAATCTGGGTCGCGTGACCGTCCGCTTCCGTGGCGGTGGTCACAAGCGCACCCTGCGTCTGGTCGACTTCAAGCGTCGCGGCCGTATGGGCGATGTGGCGACCGTGGAGCGGATCGAGTACGATCCGAACCGCACCGCCTTCATCGCGCTGATCCGCTATGCTGACGGCGCGCTGTCCTACATCCTGGCTCCGCAGCGTCTTGCTGTCGGCGATCAGGTGACGGCAGGCGAGCAGGTCGACATCAAGCCCGGCAACGCGATGCCCATCGGCAACATGCCGGTCGGTACGATCATCCACAATGTGGAGCTGAAGATCGGTCGTGGTGGCGCTATCGCCCGCTCGGCTGGTACCTACGCTCAGATCGTGGGTCGTGACCAGGGTTACGTGACGGTTCGTCTGAACTCTGGTGAACAGCGTCTGGTCCACGGCCAGTGCTTCGCCAGCGTCGGCGCCGTGTCGAACCCGGACCACATGAACATTTCGATCGGTAAGGCCGGTCGTAATCGCTGGCTCGGTAAGCGTCCGCATAACCGCGGCGTCACCATGAACCCGATCGACCACCCGCACGGTGGTGGTGAGGGTCGTACTTCGGGCGGCCGCCATCCGGTGACCCCGTGGGGTATTCCGACCAAGGGTAAGAAAACCCGTTCGAACAAGCGGACCGACAAGTTCATCGTGTCGAGCCGTCACGCGCGGAAGAAGAAGGGCTAAGAGGCACGTCATGGCACGTTCGCTTTGGAAGGGTCCGTTCATCGACGGCTACCTCCTCAAGAAGGCCGAGGCTGCCCGTGGTGCGGGCCGCAGTGAGGTCATCAAGATCTGGAGCCGCCGCTCCACGATCCTCCCGCAGTTTGTGGGCCTCACGTTCGGGGTCTACAACGGTCAGAAGCACATTCCCGTCTACGTGAGCGAGGAAATGGTGGGTCACAAGTTCGGCGAGTTTTCGCCGACCCGCACCTTCCACGGCCACGCGGCGGACAAGAAGGCGAAGAGGAAGTAAGATGGGTAAGACCGCTACTCCTCGCGCGCTGGGCGACAACGAGGCGAAAGCCATCGCCCGCATGCTGCGCGTCAGTCCCCAGAAGCTCAATCTCGTCGCGGGCCTGATCCGCGGCAAGAAGGTTTCGACCGCTCTGGCCGACCTGGAATTCTCGCGCAAGCGCATTGCGGTGGATGTCAGGAAGTGCCTGCAGAGCGCTATCGCCAACGCCGAGAACAACCACAATCTCGATGTGGACGATCTCGTCGTCAGCCAGGCTTTCGTCGGCAAGGCGCTTGTTATGAAGCGCTTCCATGCCCGCGCTCGCGGTCGTGGCGCCCGCATCATGAAGCCCTTCTCGAACCTCACGATCGTGGTTCGGGAAGTCGCCGCCGAACAGGCATAAGGAGAACCAGATGGGTCAGAAAATCAACCCGATCGGTCTTCGGCTCGGCATCAACCGGACCTGGGACTCGCGCTGGTTCGCCGGCAAGGGCGAGTACGCGAAGCTGATGCATGAGGACATGGCGATCCGCGATGCTCTCATGAAGCTGCTCAAGCAGGCCGCCGTTTCGAAGATCGTCATCGAGCGTCCGCACCGGAAGTGCCGCGTCACCATTCACTCGGGTCGTCCGGGCGTGGTCATCGGCAAGAAGGGCGCGGACATCGAGAAGCTGCGCAAGCTCGTCAACAAGATGACGAACGCCGATGTGGCCATCAACATCGTCGAAGTCCGTAAGCCGGAAGTCGACGCGACGCTGGTGGCCGACTCGATCGCTCAGCAGCTCGAGCGCCGTGTTGCCTTCCGTCGTGCCATGAAGCGTGCCGTTCAGTCGGCGATGCGTCTGGGCGCCGAGGGCATCCGTATCAACTGCTCCGGCCGTCTCGGCGGGGCTGAGATCGCGCGCCTGGAATGGTACCGCGAAGGTCGCGTTCCGCTGCACACGTTGCGTGCGGATGTCGATTACGGCACAGCGACGGCTTTCACGACGTACGGCACTTGCGGCATCAAGGTCTGGATCTTCAAGGGTGAAATCCTTGAGCACGACCCGATGGCGCAGGACAAGCGCATGAACGACGAGGGAGGCCGCTCGGGTGGCCGCCGCGAGCAAGCGGCGTAACCGAGGGGTCAGGAGAGGTTTGCCATGTTGCAACCGAAGAAAACAAAGTTCCGTAAGCAGTTCAAGGGCCGGATTTCCGGCACTGCGAAGGGCGGCACGGATCTGAACTTTGGCCAGTTTGGTCTGAAGGCCATGGAGCCGGAGCGCGTCAATGCCCGTCAGATCGAGGCGGCTCGTCGTGCGATCACCCGCGCTATGAAGCGCGCGGGTCGGGTGTGGATCCGTATTTTCCCGGACGTGCCGGTGTCGTCTAAGCCGACCGAAGTGCGTATGGGTAAAGGTAAGGGCGCTCCCGAGTTCTGGGCAGCTCGCGTCAAGCCGGGCCGCATCATGTTCGAGATCGACGGCGTGCCGGAAGATATCGCTCGCGAGGCTCTCCGCCTCGGCGCCGCGAAGCTTCCGATCAAGACGCGTTTCATTCAACGCATTGCCGAGTAAGGAGGGGATTATGAAATCTACGCAGAGAACCTCCGACCTCAAGGCGATGTCGAACGATCAGCTGCAGGACGAATTGCTGAAGCTCAAGAAGGAACAGTTTAACCTTCGCTTCCAGCGTGCGACCAACCAGCTTGAGAACACCGGACGTGTTCGTGAGGTCCGCAAGGACGTCGCCCGCGTCAAGACGCTGCAGCGCCAGAAGTCGGCGACGGCGAAGGCTTAAAGGGGATCAAAATGCCGAAGCGCGTTTTGCAAGGCGTCGTTATCAGCGATAAGCAGGATAAGACGGTCGTTGTGAAGGTGGAGCGCCGTTTCACGCACCCGGTCATGAAGAAGACCGTGCGTCGGACGAAGCACTACCATGCTCATGATGAGAATAACACGGCGAAGGTCGGCCAAACGGTCTCCATCGAGGAGTCCAAGCCGATCTCCAAACTCAAGACCTGGGTGCTCGTCGACCAACCGAAGGCCTAAACGGCTTCCGCTAGGGCTTGTCTATTGAGGGTGGCTCGTGTATACGGCCGCCCTTATCGACAATATGAAGGGCAGGGGACAACAGATCCCCGTCAGGCGTAGTCCGGGAAGGCAATCGTGCCTTGGTCCGGAAACCTGTCTGAAACAAAGGAAAGGATCAAAGCCATGATCCAGATGCAGACGAATCTAGACGTCGCCGACAATTCCGGTGCGCGTCGCGTGATGTGCATCAAGGTTCTCGGTGGTTCGAAGCGTAAATACGCTTCTGTCGGCGATATCATCGTCGTTTCCGTCAAAGAAGCCATTCCGCGTGGTCGCGTGAAGAAGGGCGACGTCATGAAGGCGGTCGTCGTTCGCACCGCCAAGGACATCCGTCGTGTCGACGGTTCCGTGATTCGCTTCGACCGCAACGCCGCCGTTCTGATCAACAATCAGAAGGAGCCGGTGGGCACCCGTATTTTCGGGCCCGTACCGCGCGAGCTGCGTGCGAAGAACCACATGAAGATTATTTCCCTGGCGCCGGAGGTGCTCTAATGGCCGCTAAGATCAAGAAAGGCGACAAGGTCGTCATTCTGACCGGTCGCGACAAGGGCAAGACCGGTGAAGTCGTGCAAGTGATGCCGAAAGAGGAGCGCGCGGTTGTCCGCGGCGTGAACCTCGTGAAGCGGCATCAGCGGCAGACTGCCGCCCAGGAAGGCGGGATCATCTCGAAAGAGGCTCCGATCCACCTGTCGAACCTGGCTTATTCGGACCCCAAGGACGGTAAGCCGACCCGGGTTGGATTCAAGGTTCTGGACGACGGCCGCAAGGTTCGCGTCGCCAAGCGTTCGGGAGAGCTGATCGATGGCTAAGGCTCAAGCTGTGGTGGACGGTTACACACCGCGCATGCGCAAGCACTACGATGAAGTAGTGCGTCCTGCGCTCATCAAGGAATTCGGCTACAAGAACCCCATGGAAGTTCCGACGATCACCAAGATCGTTCTGAACATGGGTGTTGGCGAGTCGACCGCGGATTCGAAGAAGGCGAACGTCGCCGCTTCGGAGCTCGCTCTCATCGCCGGCCAGAAGCCGGTGATCACGAAGGCCCGTAAGGCAATCTCGCAGTTCAAAGTCCGCGAGGGCATGCCGATCGGTGCCAAGGTCACGCTCCGCAAGGCTCGTATGTACGAGTTCATGGATCGTCTCGTGACCATCGCTCTGCCTCGCGTCCGCGACTTCCGCGGCTTGAACCCCAAGTCGTTCGACGGTCGTGGCAACTATGCCCTCGGCATCAAGGAGCACCTGGTGTTCCCTGAAATCAGCTACGACAAGGTCGAGCAGGTGTGGGGCATGGACGTCGTCATCGCCACGACGGCGAAGACCGACGACGAAGCCCGCGCGCTCCTGCGTCACTTCAACTTCCCGTTCCGGCAGTGAGGACAGAAGTCCTCATACGCGGACACTGGAGAAAATCGAATGGCTAAGAAAAGCTCTATTGAGAAGAACAAGCTCCGTCGCAAGCTCGTGAAGAAGTTCTCGGGCAAGCGCGAGCGGCTTCTGGCTGTCGCTAACGACGAGTCGAAGTCCATGGAGGAGCGCTTCGCGGCGCGCCTCAAGCTGGCTGAACTGCCGCGCAATGCGAATCCAACCCGGATCCGCAATCGTTGCGAGGTCACGGGACGTCCGCGCGCTTACTACCGTAAGCTCGGCATGTCGCGTATCGCGCTCCGCGAATTGGGCTCGAAGGGCCTGATTCCCGGTCTCGTGAAGTCCAGCTGGTAAGGGAGGGCTCCGAATGATCAATGATCCGTTGGGCGATATGCTCACCCGTATCCGTAACGCGCAGATGCGCCGTCGCGGTAACGTTACGACCCCTGGCTCGAAGCTTCGCGCTCGTGTCCTCGACGTTCTGAAGTCCGAGGGCTACATCCGCGATTATTCGCAGACCGAGTTCGGCAATGGCCGTACCGAGTTCTCGATTGAACTCAAGTACTACGACAACCAGCCCGTGATCCGCACCATCGAGCGCGTGTCCAAGCCCGGTCGTCGTGTGTACACGTCCGTTGACACCATGCCGCGCGTGGCCGACGGCCTTGGCATCACCATCATCTCGACCCCGCAGGGCGTGATGGCCGATCACGAGGCCCGTGAGAAGAACGTCGGCGGCGAAGTGCTCTGCAAGGTCTTCTAAGGCCGGTAGCAGCACAGAACCACGGGAGATTCAGAATGTCTCGAGTAGGCAAAAAGCCAGTTCCGGTTCCGTCAGGTGTGACGGCGACCGTCGACGGCCAGACGGTGAAGGTTAAGGGCACGAAGGGCGAGCTTTCGTTCGTCGTCCCTGAAGAAGTGAAGGTTGTTCTTGAGAACGGCGCCGTTGCGGTGAACCCGCGCGACACGTCCAAGACGGCCCGTGCGAAGTGGGGCATGTCCCGCGCTCAGGTTGCGAACCTGGTCGAGGGCGTCTCCAAGGGCTTCGAGAAGCGTCTTGAGATCAACGGCGTCGGTTATAAGGCCGCCGTTGCCGGCAAGGTGCTGAAGCTTTCGCTCGGCTACAGCCACGATATCGACTACGAGATCCCGGCAGGCGTGACGATCGTGACGCCAAAGCCGACCGAAGTCGTCGTGTCTGGCATCGACAAGCAGAAGGTCGGACAGACCGCCGCCGAGATCCGCGAGTATCGCGGTCCGGAGCCTTACAAGGGCAAGGGCGTCAAGTATTCCGACGAGTTCATCTTCCGCAAGGAAGGCAAGAAGAAGTAAGGACGACGCATCATGGCTGAGAAGAAAGGCGCTGAAGATCGCCGCAAGGCTCGTGTGCGCCGTGCGATCCAGAAAGCAGCGAACGGACGCCCGCGGTTGTCGGTTTTCCGTTCGTCCAAGCAGATTTATGCCCAGATCATCGACGACGTGCACGGTCATACCGTCGCTTCGGCGTCGACCCTTGAGAAGGATCTCAAGGGCTCGCTCAAGACCGGCGCGACCGTTGACGCGGCCAAGGCGGTTGGAAAGCTTGTGGCTGAGCGTGCGGCGAAGGCCGGCGTGAAGCAGGTCATTTTCGACCGTTCTGGCTACCTGTTCCACGGACGCGTGAAGGCTTTGGCCGATGCCGCTCGTGAGGGCGGTCTCGATTTCTAAACGGCGGGTATAGAAAAACCCTAAAGCGAGCGGGCCCGCCGCCCGCGCAAGTGAGAGGTCTCAATGGCAAGAGAGCCAAGAGAACGCGCTGATCGCGAAGAGCGCGACAGCGAATTCGTCGATCGGTTGGTCCACATCAACCGCGTCGCGAAAGTCGTGAAAGGTGGCCGTCGTTTCGGCTTCGCCGCCCTCGTCGTCGTCGGCGACCAGAAGGGTCGCGTCGGCTTCGGCCACGGCAAGGCTCGCGAAGTTCCGGAAGCGATCCGCAAGGCGACCGATGCCGCCAAGCGCTCGATGATCCGCGTTGCGCTTCGCGAAGGCCGCACCCTGCATCATGACGTCCACGGACGTCACGGCGCTGGCAAGGTCATTCTTCGCGCTGCCCCGCAAGGTACCGGTATCATCGCCGGCGGCCCGATGCGCGCCGTCTTCGAGACGGTCGGCATGCAGGACGTCGTCGCCAAGTCGCTCGGCTCGTCGAACCCGTACAACCTCGTCCGCGCGACTTTCGACGCGCTCAAGAACGAGGATAGCCCGCGTTCGGTCGCCGCTCGTCGTGGACTGAAGGTTTCGGCTCTGCAAGCCCGTCGTCGTGACGCGGGCGATGGCGAAGCCGTCGGCTCTGAAGCTTGAGGGAGGCTGTCATCATGGCAAAGAAGCCTGCCGCTACTTCAGCGAAAACCGTCACCGTTGAGCAGATCGGTTCGCCGATCCGCCGTGAAGGCAAACAGCGCCAGACGCTGGTTGGCCTCAAGCTCAACAAGCTCCATCGGACCTCGACCCTCATCGATACGCCCTCCGTGCGTGGCATGATCGAGAAGGTCAAGCACCTCGTGCGCGTTGTCGACGGGCAGTGAGGAGAGCGTCATGAAACTGAATGAAATTCGTGACAACGAAGGCGCCACCAAAAACCGTATGCGTGTCGGCCGTGGTATCGGCTCCGGCAAGGGCAAGACCGGTGGTCGTGGTGTGAAGGGTCAGACGTCCCGTACGGGCGTCGCCATCAAGGGCTTCGAAGGCGGTCAGATGCCGCTGCATCGTCGCCTGCCGAAGCGAGGCTTCAACAAGCCGAACGCGATCGATCTGAATGAGGTCAATGTCGGCCGCATTCAGCAGGCTATCGAGGCCGGCAAGCTCGATAAGGGCGCTACTGTGACGATCGAGTCGCTGGTTGCGGCCGGCGTCGTGTCCAAGCCGCGCGATGGTGTGAAGATCCTAGGCGTCGGCGAGCTCAAGGCAAAGCTTGCTTTCCAGGTTGCCGGTGCGTCCAAGTCGGCCGTTCAGGCGATCGAAAAGGCTGGTGGCTCGGTGACCCTTCTGGGTGCCGTTGCAGAGGCGTGATCTCACGCCCACATAAACAATGATCCAAGCGGCGGCCCGCGTCTGATCGCGCGGCCGCCGTTTTCGTGATGACCATCACGTAGCAAGAGCATTTCCCGCAAAAGTGGACGCCAGTTTTGCGAGCAGGAAATGCGGTAGACGTTTTTTGGAGCGTTTCTCGATAATCGGGGGCACGCTCTAAAGAGATATCGGGGACGAGACGATGGCTTCAGCCGCCGAGCAACTGGCCGCAAACATCAACTTCGGCGCTCTCGCCAAAGCCGAGGAGTTGAAGAAGCGCATTTGGTTTACCCTTGGCGCTCTCCTCGTCTACCGGCTGGGCACTTATATTCCGCTGCCGGGCATCAACCCTGAGGCGTTGCGCCAGAGCTTCCAGAACGCCAGCGGTGGCGTGCTCGGGCTCTTCAACATGTTCTCGGGCGGCGCCGTCGAGCGCATGGCGATCTTCGCCCTCAACATCATGCCCTACATCTCGGCATCGATTATCGTGCAGCTTCTCACATCCGTGCTGCCGACCCTCGAAGCCTTGAAGAAAGAAGGCGAGGCGGGCCGCAAGATTCTCAATCAATACACCCGCTATCTGACTGTGCTTCTCGCGCTGTTCCAGTCCTGGGGCATCGCTGTCGGCCTTCAGAGTTCGGGCGGTATCGTTGCCAGCCCCGGGCCATTCTTCCTGATTTCGACCGTCATCACACTGACCGGGGGCACCATGTTCCTCATGTGGCTCGGCGAGCAGATCACGTCGCGCGGTATCGGTAACGGGACGTCGCTCATCATTTTCTCTGGCATCGTCGCGAACCTGCCGCATGCGATTGCCGGCACGCTCGAACTCGGCCGTCAGGGCGCTATCTCGACGGGGCTGATCCTCGGTGTGATCGTCATGGCGATGGCGATCATCTACTTCGTGGTGTTTATGGAGCGCGCCCAGCGTCGTCTTCTGATCAATTATCCGAAGCGCCAGGTCGGAAACCGGATGTACGAGGGGCAGACCTCATTCCTGCCACTGAAGCTGAACACCTCTGGCGTCATCCCGCCGATCTTCGCTTCGTCGCTCCTGTTGCTGCCCGCGACCATTGCTAGCTTCCAGACATCGGACGGCACCGGCATCGTCTCCATGCTGACGACCTATCTCGGCCACGGACGACCGGCCTATATGGTCTTCTACGCGGCTTTGATTGTCTTCTTCGCCTTCTTCTATACGGCAATCGTGTTCAATCCGACCGAGACGGCCGATAATCTGAAGAAACAGGGCGGCTTCATTCCTGGCATCCGTCCGGGCGAGCGCACTGCCGATTACATCGATACGGTCCTGACCCGCATCACAGTGCTCGGCGCGGGCTATCTCGTCATCATCTGCTTGATCCCGGAACTACTTGTGTCCTACGCGGCGCTGCCCTTCTACTTTGGCGGCACTTCTCTTCTGATCGTCGTGTCGGTTACGATGGATACGGTGGCCCAGGTTCACGGTCATTTGCTGGCTCATCAGTACGAGGGCCTCGTGAAGAAGGCCAAACTCAAGGGCAGCCGGCGACGGTAACTCTCTCGCTCACCAAGGGCGATATTCTCGACGAAGCAGGGGGGCTCGATGAGAATCATACTGTTGGGACCGCCGGGGGCCGGGAAGGGCACTCAGGCAGCGCGGTTGGTCGAGCGGCTGGGAATTCCCCAGCTCTCCACAGGCGATATGCTCCGCGCGGCCGTGGCTGCCGGCACGCCGGTCGGTCTCAAGGCCAAGGCGATCATGGACCGGGGCGATCTGGTGTCCGACGATGTCGTGCTTGGCATCGTTGCGGACCGTATCGAGGAAGTGGACGCCCAAAAGGGCTTCATCCTCGACGGTTTCCCGCGCACGGTCGCACAAGCCGAGGGCCTGGATGGGATGCTCGCGAGCAAGGGCCTCAAGCTTGATGCCGTGATCGAGTTCAAGGTCGATCACGATGCCCTCGTCGAGCGCATCGTGAAGCGCGCCAAGGAGACCGAGGCGCGCGGAGAGCCGGTCCGCAAGGACGACAACCCGGATGTGTTCAAGACCCGGCTGGAGGCCTACCGAAACCAGACGGCTCCGCTGTCGACTTATTATGCGGGCAAAGGGGCTCTGAAAACCGTCGACGGCATGAAGGCTATCGATGAGGTCACCGGAGCCGTGAAGGCGATTTTGGGGCGTTGAGGGTGGAGGGGCCGGATAGCCCCTTCCGCTTACCCATCGAATTCCTTATCGTAGCCCACGCGCATGTCCCGTGCGTTTTTCGGGACGGGAAAGCCATAGCCGCCACTTGGATCCCATTTCAGGCGGCCTGTCTTATGATAGTCGCTGCAATACAAGCTGATGCCTATGCCTTGAAGGGTCAGGACCAAGGCTTGAATCGCATCCCAGCCATAGACTGTTTTCATTTCAATCCCGTTCGGCCAGCCAATAGTGTACCGACAGCCCCAGTCTTTCTCGGTTTTCTCAGGGGAGTAGAGGCACACGGGGACGAGGATGATCGCTCCATCCTCGGTCACGTATTCCAAATCTCGTGTTGCGATCAGCATTGAGGCACCTAGTAGTTCAAAGGTGGGATCGGATAGCCGGTTTCGCAGGCAACACGACGAGCCTGCGCCTGAGCATAGCATTGGCGGATGGCTACGAGCCGGCAATGGAAGAGGTCGCGCTCATATTGCAAAGCGCATTCGTCAACCTTCCTTCGTGCAGCTAACGTTATTCGCCCGGCATGTTCCTTAACTTTGGTACGTTCTGAGGCCGATACTGTTTCCCGGGGGCCTATGTTGGAGTCGAAGCTGGTGCCCGCTTGGCCTCCACTCCATCGTCCTCCACCTGGAGAACCAGCCGGTACTCGAGGTTGATTGGAATCATATCGGCGCTCCAAAGAACGGCGATATCGGAGATCTGAAATTTGTGAGCGAAGTTCTGAAATTTTTCTTCGCAATTGTACTATGCGATGGGCTTGCGACATCGAAAGATCCTACTCAAAAGAGCGGGGAAGAATGTCATGAAATGAGAATTTTATCAAGAACAAAATAAGAACAAATACATATAGGATTTGTACAGCAGCGGAAGTCCGCTGTCGCGATTGCGTCAACTCGCTTGACGCGCTGGCCTCAATGCGTTAAGGAGCCCGCTCTCGCACAGGAATACGCGACGGGAGGGTCTCGCAAGGGGCCGCTCCCGATTGTCGTGTTTTAATAACCCGCGCAAGGGCCGGCCTCCACCGGACGCGCGATAACCTTCGAAGCTCAAGCTTCGATCACATGGAGACGGACTATGGCCCGTATTGCAGGCGTTAACATTCCGACCAACAAGCGCGTCGTCATCGCGCTTCAGTACATTCACGGTATCGGCCCCAAGAAGGCGCAAGAGATCGTTACGAAGGTCAACATCCCGGCCGAGCGCCGCGTGAACCAGCTGACCGACGCCGAAGTGCTGCAGATCCGCGAAACCATCGACCGCGATTACATCGTGGAAGGCGATCTTCGCCGCGAAGTGTCCATGAACATCAAGCGTCTCATGGATCTCGCTGCATATCGGGGCCTCCGCCACCGCCGCAGCCTGCCTGTTCGTGGTCAGCGTACGCATACCAATGCGCGCACCCGCAAGGGCAAGTCCAAGCCGATCGCCGGCAAGAAGAAGTGACCGTAGGGCGGTCTTCCGCCCAAGGTCATCCCCGGGCCTGACCCGAGGATCTCGTGCCGAATACGGCGCAGGAATTTTGAATACGATGGCCGGGTCAAGCCCGGCCATGACGAAGTTGAAACTCCCGAGCGCCTGGCATGACGGGCGCGTTTGAAGGACTTTGAAGAATGGCTAAAGAAGCTACCCGCGTCCGCCGCCGCGAACGCAAAAACATCGTGTCGGGCGTCGCTCACGTGAACGCCTCGTTCAACAACACGATGATCACCATCACCGACGCTCAGGGCAACACGATTTCGTGGTCGTCCGCCGGCGCGATGGGCTTCAAGGGTTCGCGCAAGTCGACCCCGTATGCGGCTCAGGTTGCGGCCGAAGACGCTGCCCGCAAGGCTTCCGAGCATGGCATGCGTACCCTCGAAGTCGAGGTGTCCGGTCCCGGCTCCGGCCGTGAATCGGCGCTCCGCGCGCTCCAGTCGGCCGGTTTCACCGTCACCTCGATTCGTGACGTGACGCCGATCCCGCACAATGGCTGCCGCCCGCGCAAGCGTCGCCGCGTCTAAGATCATCCGGCGCGTGGGTTCCGCCCGCGCGCGCTCCGGTTTAGAGGGTGAGCCGCGGCCTCCCTTCATTCCGTACCTCAAGAGGTGTGGTTGTGATCCAGAAGAATTGGCAAGAGCTGATTAAGCCGAACAAGCTTGAAGTGTCTCCGGGAGACGATCCGAAGCGCGTTGCGACGGTCGTAGCCGAGCCGCTCGAGCGCGGTTTCGGCACGACGCTCGGCAATGCGCTGCGCCGCGTGCTCCTGTCTTCGCTGCAGGGTGCCGCCGTGACGGCGATCCATATCGACGGCGTTCTGCACGAATTCTCGTCGATCCCTGGCGTCCGCGAGGACGTGACGGATATCGTCCTCAACGTGAAGACGATCGCCATCAAGATGCAGGGCGAGGGCCCGAAGCGCATGACGCTTCGCAAGACCGGCCCCGGTGCTGTCACCGCCGGCGACATCAATACGATTGGCGACGTCCAGATCCTGAACCCCGATCTCGTGCTCTGCACCCTCGACGAGGGCGCGGAAATTCGCATGGAGTTCACGGTCAATACCGGCAAGGGCTACGTGCCGTCCGAGCGCAATCGCGCTGAGGATGCGCCCATCGGCCTCATCCCGGTCGACTCGCTCTACAGCCCGGTCAAGAAGGTTTCGTACCGGATCGAGAACACCCGCGAGGGCCAGATTCTCGATTACGACAAGCTGACCATGACCCTCGAGACCAACGGCGCTGTGACGCCGGAAGATGCAGTGGCCTATGCCGCGCGCATCATCCAGGATCAGCTCCAGGTCTTCGTGAACTTCGAAGAGCCCCGCAAGGAAGAGGCAGCTACGGCCGCGCCGCAGCTGCCGTTCAACCCTGCGCTGCTCAAGAAGGTCGACGAGCTCGAGCTGTCCGTCCGTTCGGCGAACTGCCTCAAGAACGACAACATCGTCTATATCGGCGACCTCATCCAGAAGTCCGAGGCGGAAATGCTCCGCACCCCGAACTTCGGCCGCAAGTCGCTGAATGAGATCAAGGAAGTGCTCGCTTCCATGGGCCTGCATCTCGGCATGGAAGTGCCGGGCTGGCCGCCGGAGAACATCGAAGAGCTCGCGAAGCGCTTCGAAGAGCACTACTAGGACCTATTCCCGCCGCAGCCTCAAGGTTGCGGCGGGATCTTTTCGCGAGAGGCCCGCATCAAAAAGCCGGGTCTCATTCAAGAAGGACGGCCGTCCCTTGGCACGGCGGCCGCAAAACCAAGGAGAGAGCCATGCGTCACGGTTTTCGTGGTCGTCGTTTCAACCGTTCGTCCGAGCATCGTAAGGCGATGTTCGCCAACATGTCCGCCGCGCTGATCAAGCACGAGCAGATCGTCACCACTCTCCCCAAGGCGAAGGATCTTCGCCCCGTGGTCGAGAAGCTGGTCACGTTCGCCAAGCGCGGTGATCTGAATTCCCGTCGTCTGGCCATGGCTCAGCTCCGCGACGCCGCAATGGTCAAGAAGCTCTTCGACGTGCTCGGCCCGCGCTACAAGGAGCGTTCGGGTGGTTACACCCGCGTCCTGAAGGCCGGCTTCCGCTTCGGCGACAACGCGGCGATGGCCGTGATCGAGTTCGTCGATCGTGACGTCGATGCCCGCGGTCAGGATTCCGGTCCGACGCAGAATGAGGAAATCATCGAGGCCGCTGAGTAAGCGGTTTTTCGAGACAAGCTTTGATCAAGGGCGGCCTTCAGGCCGCCCTTTTTGTTTGTCTCGATAGGGCCATATGAGGGCGGTTGCTCCGCAGGCTTTGCCTTTGAATGAAGCCCGTTTATCCAGGATCATCAGATCGGTATGGATTCGTGATGTTTTTAAAGTCTCTCGACGCACCTTTGATCGCACTTGCGCTCGGTCTCGCGGCGCTCACCTCCGCCGAGGCGCAAACCCGCGCCGCGCCGGAGACGAAGGCTCAGGTTCAGCTTTCCTTCGCACCCATCGTGCGGGAGACCGCACCCGCTGTCGTGAACGTCTATGCAACCCGCACGGAGCGTCGTCAGCAGAACGCTTATATGGAGGACTTCTTTCGCCGCTATTTCGGTGACGGAAACGGGCAGGGCGTCCCTCCTGGGCGTCAGCAAAGCTCGCTGGGCTCTGGCGTGATCGTCGATCCGAGTGGCCTGGTGGTGACCAACAACCACGTCATCGAGAACATGACCGAGGTGAAGGTCGCTCTTGCCGACAAACGCGAGTACGAGGCCCAGATCGTATTGCGCGACTCGCGGACCGATCTCGCCGTGCTCAAGCTCAAGAACGCGTCCGGCCTCCAAGTGCTGCCGCTCGGCGATTCCGACGCGCTTCAAGTCGGTGATCTCGTGCTCGCTATCGGCAACCCGTTCGGTGTCGGTCAAACCGTGACACAGGGCATCGTCTCCGCGCTTGCCCGTACGCAGGTCGGCATTTCCGACTACCAGTTCTTCATCCAGACGGATGCTGCCATCAATCCGGGCAATTCCGGCGGCGCGCTCATTGACATGAGCGGTCGCCTCATTGGCATCAATACGGCGATCTTTTCGCGCTCCGGCGGCAATGTCGGCATCGGCTTCGCCATTCCTTCGCGGATGGTAAGGGCCGTCATCGATTCCGCGCGTGGCGGATCGCGGGTCGTCAAGCGCCCGTGGCTCGGGGCGCAGCTTCAGGCGGTGGACGGCGAAATCGGCACTAGCCTCGGGCTCGACCGACCCACCGGTGTGCTGGTGGCATCCGTGTATGAAAATGGCCCTGCGGCCGAGGCTGGAATCAAACGGGGTGACGTCATTACCGAAGTCGACGGGCAGCAGGTCGATAGCCCGGACGCTTTCGGCTATCGTTTCACCCTGAAAGGCGTCGATGGCCGCACGCCGATCACGGTGCTTCGCGGCGGTAAATCAGTCGCGGTGCAGGTCAAGCTCATCCCACCGCCCGAGACGCGGCCGCGCAATCCCTTGCAGGTTCGCACGCGCTCACCCTTCACCGGCTCGACTCTGGTGAACTTGTCCCCCGCCGTTGCGGATGAATTGCAGATTGACGTTTCGCAGGACGGCGTCGTCGTGGCAGATTTGGACGAGACTGGCGTTGCGGCTCGCGTCGGTTTCCAGAAGGGAGATTTGATCCTTGCGATCAACGATCAGAAGATCGCCGAGACCAAGGACATCGAACGGCTGCTGCAACGGGGAGAGCGATATTGGGAGATCACGATCAACCGGCGCGGGCGGGTCTTCACGACGATGCTCGGGGGGTAGGTGCCTGGTCGATTTCGCACGACCTCTCTCCCGACGAGGTCGATATCGTCCATGGCTGGCTGTCCCATGAGAGCTATTGGGCGAAAGGCCTGCCGCGTTCGGTCTTCGAGAAGAGCATCGCCAATGCGTGGATCTTCGCCATGCGCGACGGGCAGGGCCGCCTCTGCGGCTTTGCCCGTCTGATCACCGACAAGGCGACCTTCGCTTACCTCTGCGATGTCTTCGTCAGTGCCGATGTGCGCGGGCAGGGGGCGGGCCAGTATCTGATGAGCTTCATCATGGACCATCCGGACCTTCAGGATCTCAGGCGAATACTGCTTGCGACCCGCGATGCGCACCAATTCTATACGCGTTTCGGCTTTACGCCGCTGCAGAACCCGCAAGTGTTCATGCATCGTCACGATCCCGACGTTTACGCGCGGTTGAACGGAACCAAATGAGCGACCTGTTCTCCTCCGCCAGTCTCGACAAGAGTGCGCCGCGTCCGCTCGCGGACCGTATGCGCCCACAGAAGCTGTCCGATGTGGTAGGGCAGGATCATCTTGTCGGGCCGGATGGAATCCTCAGCCGCCTGATCGCCTCCGGCTCGCTTGGGTCGCTGATTTTCTGGGGACCTCCGGGGACGGGCAAGACTACCGTCGCCCGGCTGCTTGCTCACGAGACGGACCTTTATTTCGAGCAGATTTCCGCGATCTTCTCAGGCGTCGCCGATCTCAAGAAGGTTTTTGAGGCCGCACGCTTTCGTCGCTCGACAGGGCAGGGAACCCTGCTCTTTGTGGACGAGATCCATCGCTTCAATCGCGCGCAGCTCGATGCATTTCTACCCGTCATGGAAGACGGTACGATCACGCTGGTAGGCGCGACGACCGAGAACCCGTCCTTTGAACTGAACGCGGCGCTATTGTCTCGCGCGCGCGTGCTGATCTTCAAGTCTCTCGACGAGGAGGCCATCGGCAAGATCCTGCTTCATGCGGAAGCGGTGACGGGGCAATCGCTCCCGCTCGATGAGGAGGCCCGCGAGTCGCTGGTGCGCATGGCCGACGGCGACGGCCGCGCCGCGCTGACGCTCGCGGAGGAAATCTGGCGTTCCGCGAAGCCCGATGAAGTGTTCGATGCTGCGCAATTGCAGGAGATCATCCAGCGCCGCGCGCCGATCTACGACAAGGGTCAAGAGGGGCATTACAACCTCATCTCCGCCCTCCATAAGACCATTCGCGGCTCTGATCCGAATGCGGCGCTCTACTATCTCGCGCGCATGCTGGACGCGGGCGAGGATCGTCTCTTCATCGCGCGTCGCCTCGTGCGCATGGCGGTGGAGGATATCGGCCTTGCCGATCCGCAGGCGCTCGTGATCGCCAACGCCGCCAAGGACGCTTTCGATTTCCTAGGTTCGCCCGAGGGCGAACTCGCTCTCGCGCAGGCAGCGGTCTATCTCGCGACCGCGCCGAAATCGAATGCGGTCTACACGGCCTACAAGGTCGCGATGCAAGTGGCGAAGGAACACGGCTCCCTGATGCCACCGAAGACCATCCTTAACGCGCCGACCAAGTTGATGAAGAACATCGGCTACGGCGCAACCTATCGCTATGACCACGATGAACCCGATGCGTTTTCAGGTCAGGACTATTGGCCGGAGAAACTGGGCGAGCAGGCTTTTTACGAGCCCGTGGATCGCGGCTTCGAGCGTGATATCAGGAAGCGGCTCGATTGGTGGGCGCGGCTCAGGGCGGAAAGACGAAAAGAGAAGTAGCCGGACCGAAAATGCAAAACTTTCTTATCGTCTTTCTCGGAGCCGGGATCGGTGGGGCTTTGCGCCACGCGGTCAACCTTGGCGCGGCACGCTGGCTCGGGATCGCGTTTCCGTGGGGAACGCTCTGCGTGAATATCTTCGGCTCCTTCGTCATGGGGCTTATCGTCGGATGGCTGGCGTTCAAGGCGGGAGAGGGGTGGAGCCAGCATGTGCGCCTCTTCGCGACGACGGGTATTCTCGGCGGGTTCACCACCTTTTCCGCTTTCTCCCTCGATACGGTACTGGTCTGGGAGCGCGGCGAACCGGGGCTTGCAGCCGTCTACGTCATAGGCTCCGTCGTGCTCTCGATCGCAGGTCTTGTGACCGGCCTCGGTCTTGTTCGCGCGCTCGCGGCATAGACCTTCATTGCCGCCCGCGCGGCTCTCTGTTACCCACATCCTCATGAGACAAAGTGGTTCAGGACGAAACGGGGCTCGCACAGGGCGCTCGGGGGCACGGCAAGGGTTTCGCACACGGGAAGATCGCCCTGAGCGGAAAAAGGCTCCGGCAAAGCCGCGCGCCGCCGCCAAAGGTGCAGCCAAACCCGCCAGCAAGCCGCGCCCGGCGCCAGCGTTGCGGGACAAGCCCCACGCAGAGGCTCCGCCGAAGCCGACTCGTGCCCAGGCCAAGGCCGCCGCGCAAGAGACGCTTGCGACCGGCGTGCAGACCCTCGTGGTCGTGTCGGACGAGGCGGATATGCGTGTCGACCGCTTTCTGGTGGCGCGGTTCCCGCAACTGGCCTTCACCCATATCCAGCGCATCGTCCGAAAAGGCGAATTGCGGATCGACGGCAAGCGCGCGAAGCCCAATGAGCGGCTTCAGCCCGGCCAGAAGGTGCGCGTTCCGCCGCTGAAGCTCGAACCGGCGAAGCTTGTGGCGCGCTCAACCATCAAGGATCAGGACGAGCGCGAGTTCCTGAAATCGATCACGCTCTACGAGGACAAGGACGTTCTCGTCATCAACAAGCCGATGGGCCTTGCTGTGCAAGGTGGATCGGGGACCACACGGCACGTGGACGCGCTGCTCGAGAGCATGCGCGATGCGGATGGTCAGAAGCCGCGTCTCGTACACCGGCTCGACAAGGATACGGCGGGCTGTCTCGTCATCGCCAAGACGCGCTTTGCCGCGTCTACCATGGCGAAGTCTTTCCGCTCTCGCTCGACCCGCAAAATTTATTGGGCGCTGGTCGCAGGCGTGCCGCGCGTGCGGCAGGGACGTATCTCGACCTATCTCGCCAAGGAAGAGGGCGGCGAGGGCGATTCCCGCATGAAGGTTGCCCGCCACGGCGACGAGGGCGCGAGCCATGCGCTGACCTATTACGCCATCGTCGACACCGCCGCGCACAAGCTCGCTTGGCTGTCGCTCAAGCCGGTAACCGGGCGCACGCACCAGCTGCGCGCCCACACGGCGCATATCGGCCATCCCATCGTCGGTGATCCGAAGTATTTCGACATCGAGAACTGGGAGTTGCCGGGCGGCATTCAGAACAAGCTGCATTTGCTGGCGCGCCGCATCGTCATCGCGCATCCGCGCACGGGCAAACCCATCGACATTACCGCGCCGCTGCCCCCGCATATGCAGCAGAGCTTCAATCTGCTCGGCTTCGATACCGAGCATTACGATCCGATCGTCGATTCTCCGGAAGACTGAGCGTCGCCATGAAGCTCGTTATCTTCGATGTCGATGGCACGCTGGTCGATAGCCAGAACATCATTGTGGCCGCGCAGCATACCGCCTTCGCGGCGTTCGGGATCGAGCCGCCGAGCCGCGAACGGTCGTTGTCGGTC
Source organism: Microvirga sp. 2MCAF38 (assembly GCF_052115485.1). Classification (NCBI taxonomy): domain Bacteria; kingdom Pseudomonadati; phylum Pseudomonadota; class Alphaproteobacteria; order Hyphomicrobiales; family Methylobacteriaceae; genus Microvirga; species Microvirga sp. 2MCAF38. Next base: position 21,059 of record NZ_JBFRGU010000002.1, read on the forward strand.
GTTGGGTTGTCTCTGCATCAGGTCTTCCACGTTCTTGTTGGTCCCGATGCGCCGATTGAAGAACTTGTGCAGGCCTACAAGGATGCCTTCGCGGTCCTGCGCATGGATCCCGCGAATGCCGAGCCTCTGTTCCCCGGTGCCCTGGAGACGCTAGAGGCGTTGCAGGAACGGGAGGACGTTATCCTCGGGATCGCGACGGGAAAGACGCGTCGCGGCGTCGCGCATCTTCTTGAGCGGCACGGATGGGACAGGGTCTTCTCGACCATCCAGACCGCCGACGACGCGCCCTCCAAGCCGCATCCGGCCATGATCCATCAGGCCATGGCGGAACTGGGAATAGCGGCGGTCGACACTGTGATGATTGGCGATTCCAGCTTCGATATGGCCATGGCCCGCGCGGCCGGCGTCCATCCCATCGGTGTCTCCTGGGGCTTCCAGCCGGTGGAGGCCCTGCGCGAGGCGGGAGCCCATTCCATCGTCGATTCCTATGTGGATCTTCGACCACTCCTGACCGAATTTCTCGATCTGCCCTCGCATCTCGCCGCAGAGCGCTTATCTCCGAGCCATGACTGATACACGAGACTGGTTTCCCTCAGCGGAAGAGCCCGATCCCATGCGCGCGGCGCAGGCGGGGATGAAGCCGAGCCTGCCCAAACGCTTCTACAAGGAAGCCGGCGTGGCGGAGAAGGATGGCTCTTTCTTCCTCACCCTGGATGGCCGCACGGCGCGGACACCCGGCCGCCAGCCGCTCGCCGTGCCGGCGCGAGACCTGGCGGAGGCTCTGGCCGAGGAATGGGCCGGGCAGGGGGATGAGATCAATCCCGCAACGATGCCGCTGACACGCATCGTCAATTCCGCCATCGACGGCGTCGCCGCGCGGCAGGCGGAGGTCGTGGACGATCTCGTGCGCTACGCGGGCTCCGATCTCATCTGCTACCGTGCGGGTGAGCCGGAGCGGCTTGCTCTCGCCCAAGCCGAAACGTGGGATCCCATTCTGGGGTGGGTGAGGGATACCCATTGTGCGCGCTTTGCACTTTCCGAGGGTGTCATGCACGTGGCCCAGCCCGACGATGCCCTTGCCGCTGTGCGTAAGGCTGTCGAACAAGACCGGTCGCCTTTTGCCATCGCCGCACTGCACGTCATGACGACGCTGTCGGGCTCGGTGCTCATCACGTTAGCCCATGCTGCCGGTGAGATCGACGCGGAAACGGCTTGGGACGCCGCTCACGTGGATGAGAGTTTCCAGGAACGTATCTGGGGCGAGGACTATGAAGCGATGGAACGACGCAAGATTCGCAAAGCCGATTTCATGGCGGCCTCGCGCGTTTACCGGCTGGCTCAATAAAAAAGCCGCCGACACCAGGGCGCCGACGGCTTGAAGCCTGCAAGTTTCGATTACGAGCGATTGAAGGCGATGCCGCACTTCTTCTGAATCGAGGCTTCCTCGATGGCCTGCATCTGACCCTTAAGACGAGCGAGTTCGGCGGTCTTGGCGTTGTCGCCTCCGACGAAGAAAGCGGCAGGCCAGAAGATGACGACAGCGGCGGTCGTCGCCACAGCATCGTTGGTACGCTGCCTGTCCTGAACACCCGCCGCTGTAGCCGCCGCGCTGCTCACGCGCTGGGCTTCCTGGCCCAACTCCCTACAGCTGTAGCTCTGATACGCGATCGGCGACACATAGGCCGCCGAGACGTCGTCCGACCGGCTGGCGCAGCCCGCAGCCGCCATGGATACGGCCACGACAACGGCTGCCGCATTATAGGTTTTGCTCATCAATTGCCCCCAAGGCGTGATTTGATTTGATCGATTTAGAAACAATATTACTTTTTCGATGTGCTCCACAACACATCGATGGTGGGATTTATGCTCACTCCACACTGTGTTAGGTCGGAACAGCTTTGCAGTGTGGTGTGGAAAATCCCCATGAAAGACATTCTCGAACGTCTGGAAGAGCGTCGCGCTCAGGCCCGACTTGGCGGGGGCGAGAAGCGGGTCGCGGCGCAGCATGCGCGCGGCAAGCTCACGGCTCGGGAGCGCATCGAGCTCCTGCTCGACAAGAACTCGTTCGAGGAATTCGACATGTTTGTCGAGCACCGCTCGACTGATTTCGGCATGGAGAAGGTCAAGATCCCTGGCGATGGTGTCGTCACCGGTTGGGGCACCATCAACGGCCGCACAGTCTTCGTCTTCGCCAAGGACTTCACGGTCTTCGGCGGCTCGCTTTCCGAAGCGCATGCGCAAAAGATCATCAAGATCCAGGACATGGCGCTGAAAATGCGCGCCCCGATCGTCGGCCTGTTCGATGCGGGCGGCGCGCGCATTCAGGAGGGCGTCGCGGCGCTCGGCGGCTATGGCGAGGTGTTCAAGCGCAACGTGATCGCGAGCGGCGTCATTCCGCAGATTTCCGTGATCATGGGGCCGTGCGCTGGAGGCGACGTTTATTCGCCTGCCATGACCGATTTTATCTTCATGGTGCGCGACCGCTCTTACATGTTCGTCACTGGGCCTGAGGTGGTGAAAACCGTCACCAACGAGACCGTGACCTCGGAGGAATTGGGTGGTGCGAAGGTGCACACCACCAAATCCTCGGTCGCTGACGGCGCTTATGACAACGATGTCGAGGCGCTGCTGCAGATCCGCCGTCTCATGGATTTCCTGCCATCGAACAATATCGATGGTGCGCCGGAATGGCCGAGCTACGACGATCCGAACCGGGTCGATGAGAGCCTCGACACGCTGATCCCGGACAATCCCAACAAGCCTTACGACATGAAGGAGCTGATCCTGAAAGTCGTGGACGAGGGCGATTTTTTCGAGATTCAGGAAGCTTACGCCCGGAACATCATCACCGGGTTTGCGCGCATCGAAGGCCGCAGCGTCGGTATCGTGGCGAACCAGCCGATGGTGTTGGCGGGCGTGCTCGATTCTGATGCCTCACGCAAGGCCGCGCGCTTCATCCGCTTCTGCGATGCTTTCAACATTCCCGTCGTGACCTTCGAGGACGTGCCGGGGTTCCTGCCGGGCACGTCGCAGGAATATGGCGGCCTCATCAAGCACGGCGCGAAGCTGCTGTTCGCTTATTCGGAAGCCACCGTGCCGCTGGTGACGGTGATCACGCGAAAGGCCTTTGGCGGTGCTTATGACGTGATGGCGTCCAAGCACGTGGGCGGTGACGTGAACTACGCCTGGCCTACCGCACAGATTGCGGTGATGGGCGCGAAAGGCGCGGTCGAAATCATCTTCCGCGCCGATATCGGCGACGCCGACAAGATCGCTGCCCGCACCAAGGAATACGAAGACCGCTTCATGTCGCCGTTCGTGGCGGCGGAGCGCGGCTACATCGACGAAGTGATCATGCCGCACTCAACGCGGCGTCGCATCGCTCGCGCGCTTGCGATGCTGCGCGCGAAGGAAGTGGAGCGGCCGTGGAAGAAGCACGATAACATTCCGTTGTGAGCGTCGACTCGGTGTTCGAGGATGCGGGGCGCTAATTCAGCTGTCATGGCCGGACTTGATCCGGCCACCCACGTCTTAAGACGGGAATGATGTTGCAAGAAAAGGCGTGGATGGCCGGGACGAGCCCGGCCATGACGAGTTTGCATCTTGAAGACATCTCTTACCGGGTGTGGCGCAAACTCTCCTCAGGCTGCCCCTCATTGGACAACCAATCTGTCGCGAGGTTCACATCCGCCTGCGTCAGTCCGTGCCCTGTCGGCAGACTTTGATGCCGCACCTGCGCGCCGCCCTGTTCCAGCAGTGCAGCTAGCCGCGCCGCATTCGCCGCCGGAATGATCGGGTCCATCGAGCCTGACAGGATGAGGATGCGCTTGCCTGTCAGGTCGAAGGCGGGCGTCTCCTTCAGCGGCACCATTGCGCGCAGCAGCACCGCGCCCGCCAGCGCCTCCGGACGCAACATCAGCATCGCCGCGGCGATGTTGGCTCCGTTGGAGAAGCCGACGGCAATGGGTGCTTCGAGGCCATAGGCCTTTCGCCCTTCAGTGACGAAGTCGGCGAGTTCATTGGCTCGCTTTTTCACATCCTCCTCATCGAACACGCCTTCCGCCAGACGGCGGAAGAAGCGCGGCATGCCGTTTTCCAGCACCTTGCCGCGCGGCGAGAGGAGGGCGGCTCCCGGCGCGATGGTTTGGCCGAGCGGGATGAGGTCGTTCTCGTCTCCACCGGTGCCGTGGAGCAGCAGCAGAGGCGGGCGGTTCGGAATGGTGGCCGGGATATAGCGATGGGTGAAGGAAAGAGCGGTCATCGGAGAAAGTCTCTCACACTAAAGCAGGCAGAATGGGTTCGATCTCGCGGCGGCGAGGTTCGAGGAAGGGCGGCAGTTTGAGCGCGGTGCCGAGAGAGGCTTCGCTTTCATCGATCGCAAAACCCGGAATGTCGGTGGCGATCTCGAAGAGAACGCCGCCCGGCTCGCGGAAGTAGACGGAGCGGAAATACTGGCGGTCGCGCTGCTCGGTCGTCTCGATCTTATGGTTTTCGGCCAGGCGCTTCACCATCTCCGCTTCGGCCGCATCGTCGGCGGTGCGGAAAGCGATGTGATGGATCGATCCACCACCGAGATGCCCCGGTAGAAAGCCTCCCGCCTCGTGCAGATCCACGATGCCGCCAACCGACGCGTCGCTCGCATAACGAACCAGTGAACCTTCCCGGGCAATTTCCTTGAAGCCAAGAACGTCCGTGAGGATCGCGCCAGTCGGACCCGCCTCGGGCACCAGCAGCGTGATGCCGAAGAAGCCGCGAATGGCATGTTCCGCAGGAACTTCGCCCTCACTCCAGGCCTGTTCCGCCTCGATGCCGGGGACGCCGACCAGGGCCAGGCTGGTGCCGTCCGGATCCTTGAAGGTCAGGACGGTCTGGCCGAAACGCTTCTGAGGCGTGCCGTGCGCAATGCCCTTCTCAAGCAGGCGATGCGTCCAGTAGCCGATTGCAGCCTCAGGCACGCGGAAAGCGGTCTCCTGCGTCGAGCCCACACCCGCCCGACCGGGTGCCGCATGCTCCCAGGGGAAGAAGGTCAGGATCGTGCCCGGCGCGCCGGAGCCGTCGCCGTAATAAAAATGGTACGTGGTCGGGTCGTCGAAATTGACGGTCTTTTTCACGAGCCGGAGACCAAGCGTTTCCGTGTAGAACGCGATGTTGCGGCGCGCCGGTCCGGCGATGCCGGTGATGTGGTGAATGCCGTTGGTTCCCATGACTCGTCTCCTAGGCTGATCTGTTGCCTGGCAGATAAGAACGGGTGAGGAGAGACATAGGGCGGAAAGACATATCTTGCGAATTTGCAATGATGTCAGGAAGCGGGCGCTCGTGTCCTTGCCGATATGCGGAAACCTTTCGGCAACCAAAGACACTCAGCATTGCTTAACCTGAACGGCGATTCAGCATTTGCCATTAACTTTTTGCGCCCTTTCCTCGTGTGAAAGTCCTCTCACACAAGAGATCAACCGGCTTCCAAGAAGAGCTGGAGAGGGCTTAAACAAATGATCAGGCAAGAGCTTCGCGATTTCATCGAAGACGTGACCGGGAATGACTTCATCTCGGCCGATCATATTAAAGCACTTCAGTCACTCGTGACCGAAGGCGCCGCCGCGAGTCGCCGTGAGATCGAAACTCTTCTTTTGTTGCATCGCACAACCGCTGCTCATGAGAGTTGGGACGAGGTGCTGAGCGCGTTCGTCGTCGATTGCGTGGTCTGGCGCTCTGGCCCCAAGGGCATTGTGACGAACGAGGACGCCATGTGGCTCACGACGGCTCTCGATGTTTGCGGCCCTTCCGCTGTCGCCATGACGATTGCCTACTGCATTCTCGATCAGGCAAGCCATGTCGATGCCGCACTGCTCGACTTCATCATGCGGGGACGTCAGCAGGCCCGCGCCCAGAGCCTTGCCGCTTGATCGAACTCGTTAAGCGAATTGCTGAGGGGGATTAGCTTTTCGAACGTGCCGAGGTGCAGTAACGAAGAGACACTGCATTTTCGACCGCTGTGTTCGAGGGCTCATGTTCGACAAGATTCTGATCGCCAATCGAGGCGAGATCGCGTGCCGGGTCATCAAGACCGCGCGGCAGATGGGCATCAAGACGGTCGCCGTCTATTCCGATGCGGATCGCGATGCACTTCACGTGACGATGGCGGACGAGGCGGTTCATATCGGACCGGCTCCCGCAGCGGAATCCTATCTTGTGATCGAGAAGATCATCGACGCCTGCAAGAAGACCGGAGCGCAGGCGGTGCATCCCGGTTACGGCTTCCTCTCCGAGCGCGAGGCCTTCCCGAAGGCGCTTGCGGAAGCGGGCATTGTCTTCATCGGGCCGCATCCCGGCGCCATCGCGGCGATGGGCGACAAGATCGAGTCGAAAAAAGCAGCTGCCGCCGCCAAGGTCTCGACCGTGCCGGGTTATCTCGGTGTCATCGAGAACCCGGAACAGGCCGTCACCATCGCTAACGACATCGGCTATCCGGTGATGATCAAGGCCTCTGCCGGCGGCGGCGGCAAGGGCATGCGTATCGCTTACTCCGCCGACGAGGTGGCCGAAGGCTTCGCCCGCGCGAAATCGGAAGCCGCATCGTCCTTCGGCGACGACCGGGTCTTCGTCGAGAAGTTCATCACCGACCCGCGCCACATCGAGATCCAGGTGCTCGGCGACAAGCACGGCAACGTGATCTATCTCGGCGAGCGCGAATGCTCGATCCAGCGCCGCAATCAGAAGGTCATCGAGGAGGCGCCGAGCCCGCTTCTCGACGAAGCCACCCGCAAGCTCATGGGCGAGCAGGCTGTCGCACTGGCGAAGGCAGTCGGATACGACAGCGCAGGCACCGTCGAGTTCGTGGCCGGGCAGGACAAATCCTTCTACTTTCTCGAAATGAACACTCGTCTGCAGGTGGAGCATCCGGTGACCGAAATGATCACCGGGATCGACCTCGTGGAAGAGATGATCCGGGTTGCTGCGGGCGAGCGGCTTCGTCTCGCCCAGGCCGATGTGAAGCTCGACGGCTGGGCGGTGGAAAGCCGCATCTATGCTGAGGACCCGGTGCGCAACTTCCTGCCTTCCACCGGCCGCCTCGTGACCTATCGCCCGCCGGAGGAAGATGAGAATGACGGCGTTACCGTCCGCAACGACACGGGCGTCTATGAGGGCGGCGAGATCTCGATCTTTTACGATCCGATGATCGCCAAACTCGTGACCCATGCGCCGACGCGTCAGGAGGCTATCGACGCCCAGGCGACGGCCCTCGACGCATTCGCCATCGACGGCATCCGCCACAATATCCCGTTCCTCTCGGCACTGATGCAGCATCCGCGCTGGCAGGGAGGTAGCCTCTCTACCGGCTTCATCGCGGAGGAATTCTCAGAGGGCTTCAAAATCCCCGCGCCGACGGGCGAGGTGGCCCGCCGCATGGTGGCGGTCGCTGCGGCGATCGATCATCTGCAAAATGAACGCAAGCGTCACATCTCCGGCCAGATGCGCCCGATGGGCACCTTCCAATTCGAGCGCGAGCGTATCGTGATGCTGGGAGCTGAGCGCCATGAGGCGCTGGTGGAAGATGTCGAGGGCGGCATCGCTGTCGTCATCGATGGAGAAACGTGGCCGATCCTCTCCGGCTGGCATCCGGGAGAACCGGTCTGGATCGGTGTCGTTGGTGGGCTGGAGGTCGCCATGCAGGTGCGTCCGCTTCTCAACGGCTTCGTTCTGGCTCATGCGGGCACCGCGACCGAAATCCGCGTCTATACGCATCGCGAGGCGGAGCTCTTCGCACTGATGCCGGAAAAGACCGTGGCCGATACCGGCAAGGTGCTGCTGTGCCCGATGCCGGGTCTCGTCAAGGCGATCAGCGTCAAGCAGGGGCAGGAGATCAAGGCAGGCGAGCCGCTTTGCATCGTCGAAGCGATGAAGATGGAAAACGTTCTGCGCGCCGAACGTGATGCCACCGTCGCCAAGATCCTCGCCAAGGAGGGCGACAGCCTTGCCGTCGATGCGGTGATCATGGAGTTCGCGTAGAGGAATGCCGCTCTATTTCGCCTACGGGTCCAACATGGACCGGGCCGCCATGGCCCAGAGATGCCCGGCCTCGAAGGTCATCGGCGTCGCGCGGCTCATGCGGCACCGGTTCTTCATCACGACAGACGGTTACGCGTCGGTGATGCGCGATCCAAGGCGCACAACGTGGGGATTGTTGTGGGATCTGGCACTCGCGGATATCCGCCCCCTCGATCGCTATGAGGATCTTGCGAGCGGTCTCTACACCAAGATCGACCAGCCGGTCGTGAGCGAACAGGGCGCGCGGCGCGCTATCGTCTATATTGGCCGTGCTGTGCGGCCGGGCACGCCGAAGCCGGGCTATATGGAAGGGGTTGTGGCGGCTGCGAGAGAAGCCGGACTGCCGGAAGACTATCTCCACGGTCTTGAAAACTGGCTTCCGAAAACCGCGACGAGTGTAGCGCCGAAGATCGAACAGCCTCGCATTCGCCCGCTTTGGAGCGCTCCCTCAAGTTCTGTCGGGAAACCGAAGGGGAATTGAACGTGACCCTCACTCTCCACGTGATTATTCACGGCCGTGTCCAAGGCATCGGGTTCAGGGCCTGGACGCATCATCAGGCCGAACTGAGAGGCCTGAGGGGCTGGGTGCGAAACCGTCGTGACGGAACGGTCGAGGCGGTCTTCTCCGGGCCTGAGGACGCAGTCGACGCGATGCTGAGCGTCTGCCGTGAAGGGCCCGACGGTTCGCGTGTCGAGAAGATCGATACCGATGCTGTCGATGATGGTGCCTTCGCCTCTCGTTTCGAGGTGCGCGCAACTGTCTAGTGTGGTTCACCGGACTCCACTGGTTCACCTGAATCCTTCCACGCCTTGAAGCCGCCTTCGATATGCGCCACCGGTTTCAAGCCCATTTCCTGCGCGGTGGCGGCTGAGAGGGCCGAGCGCCAGCCCCCACCGCAGAAGAACACGAAGGTTTTGTCCTGCGCAAAGACCGGCTTGTGATAGGGGCTTTCCGGGTCGATCCAGAATTCGAGCATCCCGCGCGGGCAGTGAAATGAGCCAGGAATTTTACCCTCGCGTTCCAGTTCGCGTGGATCGCGCAGATCGACGAAGACTACGTCGTCGCGACCGAGCAGGGCGGCGGCGTCCTTCACGGCCAGGGTCTCGATCTTTGCATTCGCCTCGGCAAGCAAAGCCTTGTAACCACGTGTGATGGTCTGGGACATTCGAAGCCTCCGATTGAGGTCTTGGGAAAACTGGGCATGATGTTGCAAGAGTCAACCGGGGGCGATTGTGTCGGGTTTTTCCGTCGTCGATTATGCGGCGTTCATTTTTTTTGTTGCGGCATGGCTCGGCTATCATTTTGCCGTCGAACTGACGCATGCGGGTCGGCGCAGCCTCAATCGCACCATGAACCAATATCGCTACCAGTGGATGGAGCAATTGGTGGTGCGGGAGAACCGGATCGTGGACACAACGATCATGGCCTCTCTCATGAACGGCACCGCCTTCTTCGCCTCGACCTCACTCATTGCCGTCGGCGGCGTGCTGACGCTTCTTCGCTCCGCCGATTCCGTGCTTCCCATCTTCGCCGATCTGCCCTTTGGGTCTCCGCCGACCCGGTTTACGTGGGAGGTGAAAGTGATCGGCCTCACGATCATTTTCGTCTACGCGTTCTTCAAGTTCGCCTGGTCCTACCGGCTCTTCAACTACATGGCGATCATCGTAGGCTCGGTGCCTGTCCTGAAGCCCGACAACAAGGACAAGGCGCTTGCGGTAGCCAGGCAGGCGGCGGCGATGAACGTCGTCGCGGGCAAGCATTTCAATCGCGGTCAGCGTGCCTTCTTCTTCTCCATCGCGTATCTGGGCTGGTTTCTCAGCGTCTATATCTTCATGGTCGCGACAGCGGCGGTTCTCTTTGTCATGTGGCGACGGCAATTCGTGTCCGATGCGCGCGCCGCCGTGTTGGAAAATGAATGATGGCAACCGCTCAAGAGTTGGAAGAAACCATTCTGGCGCTCGTCACCAAGCGCGGCGCGGGCAAGAACATCGACCCGACGGATGTGGCGCGCGCGCTCGGTGGCGATCATCCCGATGGCTGGGGGCCTTTGATGCAGCCCGTGCGTCAGGCCGCGATCCGCTTGATGAAGGAAGGCAAGATCGTCATCCTTCGCAAGGGCCGCCCGGCCGATCCGGATGACTTCAAGGGAATCTACCGGCTTACACTGCCGAGCGAGCCTTAGAGTTTGATCGTTTCAGGGAAACAGGATCAAACTCTAGATTCTTTTGATGCCGTATGGTCTGGGCGAACAACCGGTTTCCACTTGTTCTGATCATGCTCTAAGGCGCCGGGAAAAGCTCCGGCGTGTGGCCGGCCAGCCGATAGGCGATGAGCCCGGCCCATTCCTTCAGCGTCACATCGAGACGGCGCAAGCCATCCGATACGAACGCAAAGGGTTTGTTCACGCCGGAATCCGCGCTGGTGCGGAAATCCACCGGGTAAGGAGTCACCGGGAAGCCGACTTTCCGAAAAACCCCGACCGCGCGCGGCATGTGCCATGCCGAAGTGACGAGAAGCCAACGTTCTCCCAGCCTGGGCGTGACGATCTCGCGCGAGAACGCCGCATTCTCGAAGGTCGTTCGCGAGCGATCCTCGACGATGAGACGCCCCGGGTCGATGTTCACGCGGCGAAAGAAATCCGCGATGATCGGGGCTTCCGCGGCGCCGTCTCCAAACACCGTGCCTCCGCCACCCGAAATCAGAATGCGCGCATGCGGGTAACGTGTCGCGAGTTCTATCGTATCGAGCACCCGCTCGGCGGATTCATTCGCGACGAGTTGGCCGCGAGATGTGGATTCGCGGGCCTCGACGGCACCGCCGAGAAGGATGATGCCATCGACCGGCTTTCCGTCATCCGTGAAGGCAGGGAACCGTTCTTCGAGCGGCAGGATGAGATAATTCGCGATGGGCAGAAGCCCGAATGCCAGCACCGCGAGCGTTGCCACCCATGCGATGACAAGGCCCGTCCTTCGCAAGCGCGTGGCGACAGCGAGAACGAGCCCCAGCAGAATGAGGCTCACAAGCAGGTTGGAGGGCGTGGCGAAGAACCACGCGATCTTCGAGGCGTAATAGAACATGGTGAGCGATCAGAACTTGCCGGTTTCCGCCTCATAGCGCGCCTTCGTTTCCGCATTCGGCGGATAAAGGCCGGGGAGGGGGACGCCCTTTTCGATTTCGCGCATGATCCAGAGTTCGAGCCTCTCCTGCTCGACACCGGCCTTGGCGACCTCTTCGACGAGGGCGGACGGGATCAGGACCGCGCCATCCCCATCGGCGACGATCACATCATCGGGATAAACAGCAACACCGCCGCAGCCGATGGGCTCCTGCCAGCCGACGAAGGTGAGACCCGCCACAGAGGCTGGTGCGGCAAGGCCGGAGCACCAGACGGGTAGGCCGGTGCCCTCGACGCCCGCACCGTCGCGCATCACGCCATCGGTTACCAGCGCCGCGACCCCGCGCTTCTGCATGCGCGCAGCGAGAATGTCGCCGAAGATGCCCGCATCCGTCACGCCCATGGAATCGACGATAGCGATGCAGCCCTCCGGCATGTCTTCGATGGCCGCGCGCGTGGAGCGTGGAGACGACCACGATTCCGGCGTCGCCAGATCCTCACGGGCGGGAACGAAGCGCAATGTGAAAGCTCGCCCGACAATGCGCTCTCTCGCATTGAAAGTGGGCCGCGGCCCGTTCATCCAGCAACGCCGAATGCCCTTCTTCAAAAGAATGGTGGTCAGCGTCGCGGTCGAAATCGCGCGCAGCGCATCGGCTAGGGCTTTGTCGAGGGTCATGGCGGGCTCCTGATCTTGGGCAGAACAGAGTTAGCCCTATTGGCCCGACGCTGCCAAGCGTCCCAGGACGACCTCGCCTGCACGAGGCGGGGCATGGTTAGTCGATGGTTGCGCGCGAGCGGTCACGCGAACCAGAAGTCGTTCGCCGCCAGATGCGTTACGCCGAGCACGGTGATGTCGTTATTCGCATCGAAGCGAATGACGCTGTTGCCGTCGACGATATCGATGGTCAGGTCGGTGAAGGCATGAATTCCGATCAGAGACAGCGCCTTCAGGTCGATCTTGTCCTTGTCCGTTTCGAACCCGACCTTGTCGTGACCGTTCTGTGGAGAGAAGACGAACGTGTCGGCGTCCCGTCCGCCGAACATGCTGTCGTCTCCGGTGCCGCCGATAAGCGTGTCTTTCCCGGAACCTCCATTAAGAACATTCCCCGAGCCACCGACGACTTTGAGCAGGTCATTGCCGGCGCCGCCAAAGAGGAAGCTCGAACCGGCATCGGAATCGGGTGAGACGGTCGCCACCAGAACGTCGTTGCCGCAACCGCCACTCAGGCGGTTTTCCGCAACGGAGCCCTCGTGAGAGCTGAGATCTGTCGCAGTGAGGGAAAGGAAAGCCGAGAGATGGTCGTCACCAGTCCCACCTTTCAGGATATTTTGCACGTCAAACAAAGGCCCCTCGAAACCGGGAGGCGGAAAGGCGCCGCGTGCATTTGCCGTGAGGCTGGCGCTCATCCAGTCGTCTCCCTGACCTCCCTTCAGGAGGTTTTCGGCTTTGACGAATCCTCCGGACGCGGTGGATGTCGCCTTCAGGTGGTCCTCGCCTCGTCCGCCATCCAGAAAATTGGAGACATCGGAGACCGTGTTTCCAACAACGCCGACTTGGGTTGCCTCCAGGCTGTCGTTACCGTTTCCACCCCATAATTCGTTGATCCCGATCGGGGTTTTCGAGTTGGAATTCGTCTCGTTGAAGGCTCGCAGGACATCGTCACCGTTTCCCCCATTAAGGGAATTCGACACCAGTTTGGTGAAGATGGAGGTGCCCGTGGCCGTAGCGTCCAAAATGTCGTTGCCTTCGCCACCGGTGAGGACATTCGTGGCTGTGGCTTCCCCTCCATCAAACTCCGTTTTGGCTGTCGCGGTGATCCGGTCGTTTCCGCCGCCACCGTCGACGACATTCGACATCAGGTTGTTGCCGAGAGCTCCGTGCCCATCCGCAATGGCATCGATGGTGTCGTCGCCGCCACCGCCGAAAATGACGTTTTTCAATATCACATTGGCGAGGACGCCTTGGGCCAGATTCGCCACGGCCTTGATCGTGTCGCTGCCGGGGCCTCCGTCGAGAAAGATTTCTACTGTCTGATCCGCCTGCAGAGGGAAGGTGACTCCTCCCTGAAGTGTCACCGTCGCATCGAGAGTGTCGTTGCCAGCGCCGCCGATCTGGACGGCGAGCCCGTGTACAGGATTGTCGCCTTGCAACGGAACGACGACGGTTGTCGTCAACTTGTCATTACCCTTGTCGCCGACGAGCGCGGTTCGATTGAATGTGCTGGAGAGATCGTCATTACCCGCAAGCCCGAATACGACATCGCCCTCCGCGCCAGCACTGAGTGTATCGTTGTGTTTGGTGCCGATGATCGTGTTGTTGATGGGTTCGATAAGAGAAAGCCAACCAGACCGTTGATTATCTATGGCCGCCATTTTCAAATCTCCTTGGCAAAATATCGAAAAGCCCGCGAAAAACGTCGATGCTTTTGCCGGACAACAAGGTCGGTCCGGGAAAGCGCTGTGAAGTTACGATTCATTTCAAACGCACGGTCACGATTGCGGGTTGCATACCCATTTCGGGTATTTGCGGCGGGCTGGCGTGTCGCCGATCCTTTCGACCAGAGAGATTTTTCCCACGCGGTGTAAACCGACCGGGTATCGGGCAGGATAAGAGTCTGTTCTCGGCCACAATTCAGCGTCGAAAAAAATCGCAAAAAGACCGCGCGGAGAGGCGCGGTCCTGCGAATAATCCCGTTTGGCGACGCCTTAGACGGTCTTTTCGAAAAGCTCGCGTCCGATCAGCATGCGGCGAATTTCGCTCGTCCCTGCGCCGATCTCATAGAGCTTAGCGTCGCGCAACAGGCGGCCGGTCGGGTAATCGTTGATGTATCCATTGCCGCCGAGGAGCTGGATGGCGTCTAGTGCGCATTGCGTAGCTTTTTCGGCGGCGTAGAGGATCGCGCCCGCCGCATCCTCGCGGGTCGTCTCATGGCGGTCGCAGGCCTTTGCGACGGCATAGACATAGGCCCTGCAGGCATTCATCGTCACGTACATGTCCGCGACCTTGCCTTGCACGAGCTGGAATTGGCCAATGGGCTGGCCAAACTGTTTGCGCTCATGGACGTATGGCAGGACGATATCCATGCAGGCTTGCATGATGCCGAGCGGGCCTGCCGCGAGCACAGCGCGCTCGTAGTCGAGGCCGGACATGAGCACGCTCACGCCCTTGCCGACGCTGCCGAGCACGTTTTCCTCGGGCACTTCGCAATCCTCGAAGACGAGTTCGCAGGTGTCGGAGCCGCGCATGCCGAGCTTGTCGAGCTTCTGGTGCGTCGAGAAACCCTTGAAGCCCTTCTCGATGATGAAGGCGGTCATGCCGCGCGGACCGGCGTCCATATCGGTCTTGGCGTAAACCACCAGCGTCTCCGCAATGGGGCCGTTGGTGATCCACATCTTGTTGCCGTTGAGCACGTAGCGATCCCCGCGCTTGTCGGCACGTGTGCGCATGGAGACGACATCGGAACCCGCACCCGGTTCCGACATGGCGAGCGCGCCTACATGCTCACCGGAGACGAGCTTCGGCAGATAACGCTGCTTCTGTGCCTCGCTGCCGTTGCGGCGGATCTGGTTGATGCACAAATTCGAATGCGCGCCGTAGGAAAGACCCACGGAGGCGGAAGCACGGGAGATTTCCTCCATGGCGATCACATGCTCGAGGTAACCCAACCCCGAACCGCCGAACTCCTCCTCGACGGTGATCCCGTGGAGTCCAAGCTCCCCCATCTGGGGCCAGAGATCGCGCGGGAACTGATTGGTCCGGTCGATCTCCTCGGCGCGGGGCGCGATCTTCTCCTGAGCGAAGCCGCTCACGACTTCACGGATGGCGTCTGCTGTCTCGCCGAGATCGAAATTCAGTTGATGGGCCGTATTCCTGATCATGCATTCCTCCAACCCCGCTCGCCGATACGCAAGTGCGACGCCGCGACGGGGGATTTATTGTTATGGAGAAGCATTTTGGTCAGCAGTGCTGCCATTTTCAAGCTGTCGTCGGAAGAAAAGATGAGCTCAAGGACCTACTCACCGTCCGAGCAACAAAAAGGGGCTCCCTTCTTGCGAATAGGGAGCCCATCAGCGTTCAAGTGTTAGCGCCTGACTACTCGTCGACCGTCGCCGTCATCGTGCCTTTATCGATGGCGCGGCAGATGCCGAGGGGCTGGAGGCGTCGATGGTCGCGGGGGTCGCAGGCGCTGGCGATGAACATGTTCCACTGGTTGTCGGTACCGTAGAACGTGTTGCGGTCCACGTTGCCCGCGACGCCGGGCACGCGGCCTGTGGTCGTAAACTGCCAGAAGGTCCAGCGGCGGTCGGCGTAGCGCTCCTGAGGCTCGGCGGCGGTGCTGCGGATCCAATAGGGATAGTCGTTGAACTCGCCTTCCAGAATTTCCTTATGGAAAGTGATGTCGGTGTAGATGATCGGACGCTTGCCGGTATGAGCTTCCATCTCGCGCAGGAGCACGTTGATCATGGACAGCGCCTGCTCGCGCGGAACCTTCTTCGGGCAGTTCACCGACTCGCCGTTCCACTCCACGTCGAGAACCGGGGGGAGGGCTTCCGGATCTTGTGGGACGTTGCGCTTGAACCAGGCGGCCTGCTCATGGGCAGGGCGGCACCAATAGACGAAGTGATACGCGCCGCGCTGCACTCCGGCGCGCTTGGCGCCCCACCAGTTCTCCAGGAACTTGTCGTCCAGGTGGTCGCCGCCTTCCGTCGCCTTGATGAACGCGAATTTCGTGCCGGCACCACGCAAAGCGGCCCAGTCGACCGTACCCTGCCACTTGGAGATATCGACGCCGTGAATCGGTAGCGAATGGGCTGTCGCCACGCCCGCATGGGGCCGCGCATCGCCCTTCGTCGGATAACGGCTCGATGGGCTCACCGCGCAGGACGCCAACCCGATGGAAAGGGAAGCGACAGCGCCAAAGCGGACCCAGTTCAGAAAACGGGGAAGCTTTTGAGACTTCGAACGGCGGGTGGTGCGGCGGCGAGTTGTCATCGTCGGGACCGTGATACGCAACAAAACTATTGCATCACAAATGCCCTAATGTCGTTAACAGATTGTTGAGACCTTCGTCGAAGAGCGAAGATTCTGGTGGAACGAGCGCTTTAAAGTTTGATCGTTTCAAATTGAAACAGGATCAACTCTCGATTCTTTTGATGCGCATGATCCGGGAGAACAACCGGTTTCCACTTGTTCTGATCATGCTCTAAAGCCCGAACCAGAACGTCGCGATGCCGAGAAAAGCAAAGAAACCGACGATATCGGTGATGCTGGTGACAAACGGTCCTGAAGAAACGGCGGGATCGACACCGAACTTGTTGAGCGCCAGCGGCACCAGAATTCCGCCAAGGGCCGCGAAGAGGAGGACTGTCATCAGCGCCATGCCGATGACGAGGCCGAGTTGAGCCGTCTGGAACCAGGTGGCTGCAATCGTTCCCATGATGACGGCGAAGGCGAGACCATTGAGAATGCCGACCAAGGCTTCCCGCCGGATAATGCGCCAGGCATTGGCGCGACCGAGCTCACGGGTGGCGAGCGCGCGCACCGCGACCGTCATCGTCTGCGTGCCGGCATTGCCGCCCATGGAGGCGACGATGGGCATCAGGATCGCGAGCGCCACCATGTGTTGAAGGGAGTCTTCGAAGAGACGGATCACGTTCGCTGCGACCAGCGCAGTGCACATGTTGGCGAAGAGCCATGGGAAGCGGCTTCTCTGCGTATAGAGGACTGTGTCGGAGAGTTCTTCCTCCGAGTTCACGCCGCCGAGCGCCTTGATGTCGGCATCCGCTTCCTCTTCGAGAACATCGAGGATGTCGTCGACCATGATCGCGCCGACAAGGCGGTTCTCTTCATCCACAACGGCCGCGGAGACGAGGTTGTAGCGCTCGAAGAGACGCGCGACTTCCTCCTGATGTTCGGTCGCCTCCACGCGATCCGGCTCGTCATCCATGATCTCCTCAATGGTGACGGGCCGTTTGCTGCGGAGCAGACGATCGAGGGCGACCGCACCGAGAAGGTGGCCGGACGGATCGATGACGAAGATTTCGTAGAACGTCTCCGGCAGATCGGTCGTCTCGCGCATGAAGTCGATGGTCTGACCGATAGTCCAGAACGGCGGGACGGCGATGAACTCCGTCTGCATGCGCCGTCCGGCGCTCTCTTCCGGGTAGTCGAGGGTGCGCTGTAGCGCGACGCGCTCGATGGCTGGGAGCTTTTCGAGAACTTCGGCCTTATCCTCGTCGTCCAAGCTCTCGAGGATAACGACCGCGTCGTCGGAATCGAGGGCGCGCATGCCCTCGACGACAGTTTGTGTCTCAAGTTCTTCGAGGATTTCTTCTCGGACGGAATCGTCGACTTCGGTGAGCGCCGTAAAGTCGAAGGCGGAGCCTAGAAGTTCGATGACTCGAGGACGATCTTCCGGTTCCAGCGCTTCGAGCAGAGCGCCGAGGTCCGACTCGTGGAAATCCTCGACGAGCCTGCGCAGCCGCTCGGAATCGCCCACCTCGATGGCCCGGGTGACGTCGGCGACGAAGGCTGGATTAATTTCACCTTCTTCGTCCCTGAAGATCAGGGCCTCGGTCTCTTCACCCGTGGGCGTCGAGAGCAGCGTCTGATCTTCGACGTCCTGCATGGGCCAAATCCTTTAGGGGTGAGTCACGTTTCTTTTAGGCGCGCTCGATGACAGGGACAATGCGGTAAATGCGAGGCGGGCGAAGTGTTCGGCCCGGCAATCCTCGCGCAGGCGTCGATACCACTAGCGGCATGAATTTCAGATAACAAAAAAGGCCCCCGAAGGAGCCTTCTTGTAATGCCCGAAGGCATTGCGAACGTTTGGTGCGGCCAAGAGGACTCGAACCTCCACGGGTCTCCCCGCTACCACCTCAAGGTAGTGCGTCTACCAATTCCGCCATGGCCGCGGAACGTAAGCTCGTCAGGCGTTCCCCGACGAGGCGGAGGCTTTAGCAGATGGTTTGTGGCATCACAAGCCTTAGCGCCGAGGATATTGAAAAATGTTCCGCAATCTCGCTGCATTAAAATTTATTCCCATATAAAACAGAGGCTTATGCAGTCGCGTTCGGGCGCGTAATGCAATATGATGACCTTCGACATGAGGGTCGCTCGGCTGATAAATGCGTATTCCTCAACGAGACGGATTCGGTCTCTTCCTCATCCTCCAGCCAGATATGGTGAAGCCCGGTGATCGAGCGCGCTACATTGGAGAGCCACTTTTTTTCTCAAGAAGGCGATGCGTCGGTCGAGTGGATGGTGACGGACGGGCTCGTCGGCTACGAAGAGGCAGTGGCCTTCATGGAGGCGCGCGCTGCGGCCATCGCGGATGGAACTGCGCGGGAGCTGGTTTGGCTGGTGGAGCATCCGCCGCTCTATACCGCCGGAACCTCCGCCAATGCGGCAGATCTGATCCAACCGGATCGTTTTCCTGTCTACGAGACGGGCCGGGGAGGGCAGTACACCTATCACGGCCCCGGTCAGCGTGTGGCTTATATCATGCTCGACCTCAAACGCCGGACGCCAGATTTGCGCCGGTATGTGGCGGCCCTTGAAGCCTGGCTGATCGCGACGCTCGATTCCTTCAACATTCGCGGCGAGCGGCGCGAGGACCGGGTCGGCGTCTGGGTCCGCAGACCCGACAAAGGGGAGCGGGCCGAGGATAAGATCGCCGCCATCGGCATTCGCGTCCGTCGTTGGGTGACGTTTCACGGGATCAGCCTCAATGTGGAGCCGGACCTGGCCCACTTTTCGGGAATCGTGCCGTGCGGCGTCACGCAATATGGGGTCACGAGCCTTGTGGATCTCGGCATTCCCGTGACCATGCTCGAGGTCGATGCGATCATGCGCGGCCGTTTCGAGGAGATTTTCGGCGAGACGGTTCAGATTTACGGGGAGAAACAGGCGGGGCGCGCCTTGGCAGGGCACAACTGAGGGGCGAGGCTTCTCCCCAATTGAAGTTCGTGCTCTATGCTAACCTAGACAATGAACAATGCGGGTCTTGAAATGCAACGCGCTCTTCTCGCCTCCTTCATCGCTTTGTCCACCGCCGCTTGCGGTTCTTATCCGACGCCTCACCAACTGATCCATGTGGTCGATTCGCCAGCCGATGTTCGCGCCTGTACGCGCCTCGGCGACGTAAGCCCGGTCCTGTCGACGACGCCGGGCTTCGACGATGCCCTATGGGAAATGAAGGAGACCGTGATCGCGCTCGGCGGGACGCATCTTTACCTTGAGCCCATCTCCCAACGATGGTCCTTCGTACGGGGTGTTGCCTATGGGTGCCCCCAGGGGCCGCTGTCCGCAGGATTTGTCCGGGCAAAGGGCTGACCGGAGGGCGAAGGAGCGGAATCGCTACGCCCGATGAATAAGACGAGAGGAAACGCCGAGTGCCTGTGATTGCCACATCCGTCGATCTGAAATCGGAGGCGGCCGAGGCCAATCGTGCCTCGTGGACAACCTTGACGAACGACCTTCAGGCAAAGCGCGCGGAAGTCGCCGCAGGTGGCCCAGCAAAGGCGCGCGAGCGGCATCTGGCGCGGGGCAAGCTTTTGCCGCGCGAGCGCGTGATGCGTCTTCTCGATCCCGGCGCGCCGTTTCTGGAGCTGGGTTCGCTCGCCGCGCACGGGATGTATGAGGACGCGATTCACGGAGCCGGGCTGATCACCGGCATCGGGCGCGTCGAAGGTCGCGAGGTCATGGTCGTCTGTAACGATTCGACGATCAAAGGTGGCACCTATTATCCGATGACGGTGAAGAAGCACCTTCGTGCGCAAGAGATTGCCCGCGAGAACCGTCTGCCGTGCATCTACCTCGTCGATTCAGGCGGTGCGAACCTGCCGCATCAGACCGAGGTTTTTCCGGACAAAGAGCATTTCGGACGGATCTTCTACAACCAGGCGACTTTGTCTTCGCTCGGAATCCCACAGATCGCCTGCGTGATGGGCTCCTGCACAGCGGGCGGCGCTTATGTTCCGGCCATGTCGGACGAGACGGTCATTGTGCGCAAACAGGGCACCATTTTCCTCGGCGGCCCGCCGCTGGTGAAGGCGGCAACCGGCGAGGTCGTTACCGCAGAAGATCTTGGTGGCGCGGATGTTCATGCGCGCCAATCGGGCGTCGCGGATCATTATGCGACCGACGATTACCACGCGCTGTCCATCGTCCGCCGCATCGTCGGGACGCTGAACAGCCGCAAGCTCGTCGACATCGATCTCGCGGAGCCGGTCGAGCCGAAATATGCGATCGAGGATCTCGACGCGATCGTGCCTACGGATCTCAAGAAGCAATACGATATCCGCGAAGTGATCGCGCGTCTGGTCGACGGTTCCGAATTCGACGAATTCAAGCGTCTCTACGGCACAACTCTTGTGACCGGTTTCGCGCGGATCTGGGGGATGCCGGTCGGCATCATCGGCAATAACGGCATCCTGTTTTCCGAGAGCGCCTTGAAAGGCGCGCACTTCATCGAATTGTGCTGCCAACGACGCATCCCGCTGCTCTTCCTGCAGAACATTTCGGGCTTCATGGTCGGCCGCCAATACGAGGCGGGCGGCATTGCCAAGGACGGCGCGAAGCTCGTGACAGCGGTCGCCTGCGCTCAGGTGCCGAAGGTGACACTGCTCGTCGGCGGCTCCTTCGGGGCGGGCAATTATGGCATGTGCGGACGCGCCTATTCTCCGCGCTTCCTCTTCACCTGGCCGAACTCGCGCATCTCCGTCATGGGGGGCGAGCAGGCGGCGAGCGTTCTCGCCACCGTGCGGCGCGACAATATCGAGGCCGAGGGCAAGAACTGGAGCGCTGAGGAGGAGGAAGCCTTCAAGGCGCCGATCCGCCAGAATTACGAGGAGGAGGGCAGCCCGTACCACGCCACGGCCCGCCTCTGGGACGATGGCATCATCCTCCCCTCCGAGACGCGACGCGTTCTGGCGCTGGCCTTCTCGGCGGCACTCAACGCGCCCGTGCCCGAGACGAAGTTCGGCGTGTTCCGGATGTGAGGGCTAACGGGTCTGGCGGGCTCCAGAAATGTTGCTGGCCCGCAACACCGTGAAAGCTTCCTTACTTTGGCGATTTCGCTCCCAAGGTCTGCCGCGATCCCGCCATAAACCGGGAGCACCTCATAACGAACCTTAAAGTGCTTCTCACCCAACGCTTTGCGGCGATTCCGGCGAGCGGTGCAGGCCTTTGTGCCTGTTTTAACTGTGTTGGCGGGTCATTGCGTTGGGGGCTTGGCGCTGGCAGATCTCGATGGTTCCGTAACCTTTGCGTTTTAACGAAGGTTGGAGGGGAAAATCACGTCCATGGACGCGCGCCGGATCGACAAGTCGAGACTGCCTAGCCGTCATGTGACGGAAGGGCCGGCGCGCGCGCCGCATCGCTCCTACCTTTATGCCATGGGGCTGACCACGCAGCAGATCGCACAGCCGCTCGTGGGCGTCGCCACCTGCTGGAACGAAGCCGCGCCCTGCAACATCTCTCTGATGCGCCAGGCCCAGGCCGTGAAGAAGGGTGTTGCGGCCGCTCACGGGACACCGCGCGAGTTCTGTACGATTACGGTCACAGACGGCATTGCCATGGGTCACCAGGGCATGAAGTCCTCGCTCCCGTCCCGCGAGGTCATCGCGGATTCGGTCGAGCTGACCATGCGCGGCCACTCCTACGATGCCCTCGTCGGCATGGCCGGCTGCGATAAATCTCTGCCCGGCATGATGATGGCGATGGTGCGCCTCAACGTGCCGTCGATTTTCATCTATGGCGGCTCGATCCTGCCCGGTTCTTTCCGCGGGCAGCAGGTCACGGTGCAGGACCTCTTCGAGGCGGTCGGCAAGCATTCCGTCGGCCAGATGTCGGACGAGGATCTTTCCGAACTGGAGCAGGTCGCATGCCCCTCGGCGGGTGCTTGTGGCGCGCAGTTCACCGCCAACACCATGGCCACCGTGTCAGAGGCCATCGGTCTCGCGCTGCCCTATTCGGCAGGCGCGCCTGCGCCGTACGAAATCCGCGATCACTTCTGCCATCTCGCGGGCGAGATGGTGATGGAGCTCATCGCCAGGAACATCCGCCCGCGCGATATCGTAACCCGTAAAGCGCTGGAGAATGCCGCGACGGTAGTTGCGGCCTCCGGCGGTTCGACCAATGCGGCGCTGCACCTGCCGGCCATCGCCCATGAATGCGGTATCAAGTTCGATCTGTTCGACGTCGCCGAAATTTTTCGGCGTACGCCTTACATCGCCGATCTGAAACCGGGTGGGCGCTATGTCGCCAAGGACATGTTCGAGGTCGGCGGCATTCCGCTGCTTATGAAGACTTTGCTCGATCACGGCTTCATGCACGGCGATTGCCTTACCGTGACCGGCCGCACCATCGCCGATAACCTCGCTTCGGTGAAATGGAACGACCACCAGGACGTGGTACGCCCCGCCGACAACCCGATCACGCCGACCGGCGGCGTCGTGGGGTTGAAGGGCAATCTCGCCCCCGAAGGCGCGATTGTGAAAGTCGCCGGCATGCCTGTCGATAAGCAGGTGTTCCGTGGCCCGGCCCGTGTGTTCGACGGTGAGGAAGCTTGTTTCGAAGCCGTGGCCGCGCGCCGATATAAAGAGGGCGAGGTTCTGGTGATCCGCTACGAGGGGCCGCGCGGCGGACCCGGGATGCGCGAGATGCTGGCGACGACCGCTGCGCTTTATGGCCAGGGCATGGGCGACAAGGTAGCCCTGATCACGGACGGACGCTTTTCCGGTGCGACGCGCGGCTTCTGCATCGGCCATGTGGGGCCGGAAGCCGCTTTGGGCGGACCAATCGGATTGTTGAAGGATGGCGACATCATCGTGCTCGATGCCATCGAGGGCTCGATCGATGTGGAGTTGTCGGACGAAGAACTGGCGCGACGCCGTGCCGAATGGAAGCCGCGAGAGACGAACGCGACCTCAGGCTACCTCTGGAAATATGCGCAAACCGTTGGTGCCGCGCGTGATGGGGCCGTGACCCATCCGGGCGGATCGGCAGAAAAAGAAACCTATGCGGACGTCTAGCCTTATTGCATTCGCCCTTGGCGGGTCTCTCTTCGGCGCAGGCGCGGCCTTCGCGCTCGATGCGGCCCCACGTCCGCAACCGCTCGCGCCCGCGACGAAGTACAGTTCTGCAGGTCAGGCCGTTCGCGACGGCGTTCGCGACTATTATGCCGGCGACAAGCGCGGTGCGGCCCAAGCGTTGGAATACGCGGCAGGGCAGGGGCACACCTTGGCGCTCTGGAAACTCGGGCGCATGTATGCGGACGGCGACGGCGTTCAGCACGACGATCTGAAGGCCTTCGAATATTTCTCCAAGCTCGCCGACCAGAACGCGGACGAGAGCCCGGATTCGCCGAATGCTTCCGTAGTCGCCAGCGCGTTCGTCGCCATCGGCACATACTTCCTCGATGGCATCAAGGACAGCTATGTCGCGTCCAATCCGGGGCGCGCGGTCGAGATGTTCCACTACGCTGCATCGTATTTCAGCGACCCGAACGCGCAGTACAATCTCGCTCGCCTTTATATGGAAGGTACTGGCGTCGGGAAGGATGAGCGCTTGGCGGCGCGCTGGTTCAACCTCGCCGCGGAGAAGGGCCACCACGCCTCGCAGGCTCTTCTCGGCCACCTTCTCATCAACGGGCAGGGCGTTCCGCGCCAGAGGGCGCGCGGTCTGATGTGGCTGACGTTGGCGCGTGAATCTTCAGATCCGGTTAAGGAAGCCTGGATCTCGGAGCTTTACGAGAAGGCCTTCGAGGCGGCGGGTGAGAATGACCGCAAGTTCGCACTGACGCTTCTCGAACAGCACATGCAGAGCCGTCGCTGAGGGCCCCGTGCGCGGCTCGTATTTGAAGGGCCGTCGGGTCTCAATCCAGATCGAGATCGATCATCACGGGCACATGGTCCGACGGCTTCTCCCAGCTGCGTGTTTCCTTGCGGATCACGGCGTTTCGCAAACGGTCGGTAGCCTGGCCTGAAAGCAACAAATGGTCGATGCGGATGCCGTTGTTCCGCTGGAACGCACCGGCTTGATAATCCCAGAAAGTATAGAGGCCCGGCTGATCGTTGCAGGCGCGCAAGGCGTCCGTGAAACCGAGATTGAGCAGCGTGCGGAACTTCGCGCGGCTCTCCAGCTGGAAGAGAGCGTCGTTGACCCAGGCGGCCGGATCGGCAGCATCTTTAGCCTCCGGGATCACGTTGTAATCGCCACATAGAACGAGTGGTTCTTCCAGCGGAAGCAGATTGTTGGCGTGGCGGATCAGGCGATCCATCCACGCGAGCTTGTAGTCGAATTTCGGTGTGCCGATGGGATTGCCATTCGGCAGGTAGATCGAGGCGACGCGCACCACACCCGATCCTGTCGAAATCACCCCTTCCAGATAGCGTGCCTGCTCATCGGCCTCGTCTCCGGGCAGACCCCGGCGCACATCTTCCAGCGGGCGCTTGGAGAGGATTGCGACGCCGTTATAGGCCTTCTGGCCGAGTGTCGTGACGTGGTAGCCGAGCGCTTCTATCTCGGAACGTGGAAAAGCCTCGTCCACGCATTTCAGCTCCTGGAGGCACAGGACATCCAAGTCAGTGCTTTTGACCAATTGGGCCAGATGCTCAAGGCGCTGCTTGATCGAATTGACGTTCCATGTGGCGATCCGCATCGCGCGACTCCGGCTTGGTGACTGTCCCGTTCATCGGATGTCTGTCGGCGACTGGCAAGAGGCCTTGGGTCGGGTATTATCATCACTCGACGCCGAACGAATAGTCGCGATACGAACCTCCGGCATCGACTGACAATTTCTCAGTAGAGAAAGATTTGCCGGATGAAGACTATCGAGATCCATGGCTACGCCATCGTGTCGGACGACGATCGCATCGCGGATGCGTCCGGCGCGACGCCCGACTCCCTTCGCAACGATGCTGACTGGGCGTATTTTCAGGCTGAACTCGACCGTTCGGCCCTGACGGTGCTGGGGCGGCTCGGTCACGAGGCGAATCGCAATCCGAAGAGGCGATTGCGGATGGTGCTGTCCTCATCCGCATTGGGTCTTGAGCGCCGTGAGGACGCGTGGTGGTGGAATCCAGCCATGATGTCGTGGGCGGATGCTATCGATGCCGTGTTGCCCGAAGGCGGGCGCATCGCTGTTCCCGGTGGGCGACGGGTCTTCGACCTCTTCCTCGACATCGGATACGACGCGTTTCACCTCACGCGCGCGGAAGGCGTACGCATTCCGCGAGGCGTGGCGTTGTTCTCAGCCTGCGAAAGGGGCGAGGCGGCCGAGGAAGTTCTGGCGAAGCGCGGCCTGAACTCCGGTCCGCGACAAGTCATAGACGAGAGCGGGCCGGTGAGCTTGAGGGTCTGGCGTCGTTAGAGCATGATCAGGTTCTAACGTGTCGGGCGGTCTCAGGCCGTCGCGTTCACGTTCTCAAGGAACGGATAATCCGTGTAGCCTTCCGCGCCTCCGCCATAGAACGTGGCCCGATTCGGCTCGTTCAACGGTGCATTCCGCCGGAAGCGCTCGGCAAGATCGGGATTCGAAAGGTAGAGGCGTCCGAACGCCACAAGATCCGCGTGCCCGTTGGCGACGGCTTCGACCGCCATATCGCGATTGTAGCCGTTATTGGCGATATACGTGCCACCGAACGCCTCGCGCAGGGCTACATAATCGACATCCACGGCATCACGTGCGCCGCCTGTCGCGCCCTCGATCACGTGAATGAATCCGATCCCGAGCGCATCGAGCCTTTTGACCACATGGCTGAACAGAGCTTGCGGATTGGAGTCAGCTGCATCATTCACTCCGGCGGGCGCGAGGCGAATGCCGACGCGGTTCTTGTCCCAGACTTTCAACGCTGCTTCCAGAGCCTCTACCGTCAAACGGGCCCGGTTTTCGATGGAGCCACCATAAGCGTCCGTGCGCTTGTTCGAGCCATCCTTCATGAACTGGTCGAGCAGGTAGCCATTGGCGCCGTGAAGTTCGATACCGTCGAAGCCGGCCTCCTTAGCGTTGCGCGCAGCATTCTCGTAGTCGCGCAGAATCTGCTTGATCTCACTCAGTTCGAGCGCGCGTGGGGCGGAGACATCCGCAAACCCGTTTTCCAGAAACGTCTTGGTCTTGGCGGAAATGGCCGATGGACCGACTGGAGACGCACCGTTCTCTTGGAGAGACACGTGGGAAACGCGGCCCACATGCCAAAGTTGAGCGAAAATACGCCCACCGGCCTTATGCACGGCGTCTGTCACCTCACGCCAGCCCGTCACCTGCTCGGGAGAGTAAATTCCGGGTGTGTTAATATAGCCTTGGCCTTGGCGTGAGATCTGCGTTCCTTCTGAAATCAGAAGACCGGCACTCGCGCGCTGCGCGTAATATTCGGCATGCAACGCATAAGGTGCAAGGGGACCCGGCTTGGCGCGATTGCGGGTCAGCGGAGCCATAACGAGCCTGTTGGGGAGGGTCAGATCGCCAAGCTGGTAAGGCTGAAAGAGAACATCGGCATTCGCGGTCATGGGGTTACCTGGATTATGTTGAGACACGAGGGTAACCGGAAATGAGGGTTGTTCTATCCGCGCAAAGGAATGGCAGCCATGTGAATTTATCGCCACGCTCGAACCGTCTGAAGCACAAGGTGTTGTTCCCCCCGGGTGAAAAGCCCAAACCTTTGAAGGGAAAGACGATGCCTCATCAGAAAGACGACCCGCGGGCTCCGAAGAAACCCGATCAACGCGAGCAAGACATGCCGCAACGCCAAGGCGAGCAGCGCCAGGGTGAACAGCGCCAACCTGGAAAACCCATGCAAGATCCCAAAAAAGGCTAGCAATTCAAAGAACTAGTTTGTCTGACAGCGGGGCCTTTGTGAGGCCCCGCCGTGCTTTAGAGGGTTGACACCCGGTTGAGCTTCTCGATGTCGTCAGCTTTCAAACTCAGCCGCGTCGCCGCGATGAGATCATCGAGTTGGGTGAGGCTCGTTGCACTTGCAATCGGAGCCGTGATGCCCGGCCGCGCGATCAGCCATGCTAGGGCGACCTGCGCGGGATTTGCTTTGTATTCGGCAGCAATTTCATCCAGCGCGGCCAGAATGCGCAGGCCACGCGGGTCGAGATACTTCGCCATCCTGTCGCCACGGGCGGCGCTTTTGCCGAAATCCTTTTCCGAGCGATATTTCCCCGTCAGGAAGCCGCTGGCGAGACCGTAATAGGAAATGACGCCGACGTTGTTTTCAAGGCAGAGCGGCCCGGGACCAGCCTCGAATTCGGCACGATCGTAGAGATTGTAGAGCGGCTGCAGGCTCTCATAGCGCGGCAATCCGGCTTTGGCGCTGATGTCGAGTGCTTCCTTCAGGCGAGCGGCCGTGAAGTTCGATGCGCCGATGGCGCGCACTTTGCCTTCCCTGATCAGTTCCGCATAGGCGTTCAGTGTCTCTTCCTGCGGCGTCTCCACATCGTCCCGGTGCGATTGATAAAGGTCGATGTAATCTGTCTGAAGGCGCTTGAGAGAATCGTCGACGGCGGCCCGGATATAGGCCTTCGACAGGCCCTTCTTGTCCGGCCTCATTTCCGAGCCGACCTTGGTCGCGACGATCACCTTGTCCCGGTTGCCGCGTGCTTTCATCCATCTGCCGATGATGGTCTCCGACTCGCCGCCTTTGTTACCGGGAACCCAAGTCGAATAAACGTCGGCGGTATCGATGAAATTCAGATCAGCGTCCAAGAAGGCATCAAGCAGTTTGAACGAAGTCGTTTCATCCACACTCCAGCCGAAGACGTTGGTGCCGAGGCAAAGCGTTGAAACGGAAAGGCTCGAACGGCCGAGTTGACGACGCGTGGACATGGCGATCTCCCTGAGAGCATGATCGGAACAATGGCGACGGTTGTTCGTCCGGATCATGCGAAGTTTAGAGTCAGAGCCGATCTGTAGCAGATCTGGCATTCCTCAAGTGAGGTGTGATTTCTGCAACGCACACCCTATCTTCGCGAATACGCCCTTCCGAGCTCTTCGTGAGACCCTCCCATGCTGCCGATATCCGTTCTCGATCTTTCCTTCGTCACATCCGGCTCGACGCCATCGGCCGCATTGGCGAATACGCTCGACTTGTCGCGCCACGCGGATGCACTCGGCTACACGCGCTATTGGGTCGCCGAACACCATAACTTGCCGTCCATCGCCAGCAGTTCGCCCGAGATCATGATTGGGCAGATTGCTGCGGTGACGAAACATATTCGTGTCGGCTCCGGTGGGGTCATGTTGCCCAACCATGCTCCATTGATGGTAGCCGAGCGGTTCAAGACTCTTGAAGCGCTTTTTCCCGACCGTATCGATCTTGGCCTCGGGCGCGCTCCAGGCACCGATCCCGTGACGACCTACGCATTGCGTCAACGGCAGGAGGAGCCGGGCCGCGACGACTTTATGGAGCGTTTGCAGGAATTGATCCTGTGGGAGACGCGTGAATTTCCCGAGACGCATCCATTCAGCCGTGTGGAAATCATGCCCTCCGGCGTTTCGCTGCCGCCGATCTGGCTTTTGGGATCGAGTGATTACAGCGCGCACCTCTCCGCGCGGCTCGGCATGGGTTTCGCTTTCGCACACCATTTCGCGAACCACGATGCAACCGATGCCATGCTGAGCTATCGCAACGAATTCAGGCCCTCGCGCTGGCGTGACAAGCCTCATGCGATTCTCGGTGTCGCGGCGATCTGCGCCGAGACGGAAGAGGAGGCTGAACGCCTCGCGTCGGGGGCCGATCTGAATTTCCTGCGCCGGATGCGTGGAGAATTCGGGCCGCTGCCGAGCCCGGAAGAAGCGCTCGCCTATCCCTATACCCCCGCCGACCGAGAGATGATCCGCCGCAATCGCACGCGGCTTTTCGTCGGCTCCCCGGACATGGTGCGCACGCGGTTGCAGGAGCTCGCGGAAGTCACGAAGGCCGATGAACTCATGATCACCTCGGCTATCCACGATCACGAGGCGCGCAAGCGCTCTTATGGATTGCTGGCTAAGGCCTTCGGCATTTCCGCTCTATTCTAGTACTCGCGTCTCATGGAGCATATTCACTCAGCAAGGTGACGAGCCATGGCCAAAGCGATCCATTCCAAGATCCGCGTGTTGAACGAAGCGAGGTCCGTCGAATTCTATGACAAGGCATTCGGGCTGAAAATTGCCGATCGCTTTGTTTTTGACGGTTTCACGCTGGTTTATTTGCGAAACGTGGAAACTGATTTCGAACTGGAGCTGACCATCAATCATGGTCGCAAAGAACCCTATCTTCTTGGTGATGGCCATGGGCATGTCGCTTTTGCGGTCGGTGATCCAGATGCAGAGCAACGGCGGTTCGAAATGCTCGGTTTTTCGCCGACGCCGGTGAAGGATTTCATGTATGACGGGCAACCGCTCGCGCGGTACTTCTTCGTACATGATCCTGACGGCTACAGGATCGAGGTTATGAAGAGCCAAGGCCGTTACAAATAATTTGGAGAGTATCCATGGCGCTGCGCCAGATCGTCCGTTATCCCGATCCACGCTTGCGTCAGAAGGCAGAATCTGTCGGTGACATCAGTGACGAAATCCGCGTACTGGCGCGCGATCTCGAAGAGACGATGGCGGCTGCACCCGGCATCGGCATTACCGCCCCGCATGTGGGAATCCTGAAGCGTCTCGTGGCGATCAAGCTCGAGCCCGGTGGCCCCTTGCAGGTCTATGTCGACCCGGTGATCGTCTGGATTTCGCCGGAGGTGGCGCGTCATACGGAGGGCAGCGTTTCCATGCCCGGCGTGACGGAGGAGATCGAGCGCTCCGCGCGTGTGCGAGTGCGCTATCGCGGGCTCGATGGCGTGGAGCGGGAAGAGGAGGCGGATGGCCTCCTCGCCGTATGTCTCCTGCACGAAATCGACCAACTCGATGGCGTCTTCTGGATCGACCGCCTCTCGCGCTTGAAACGCGAGCGCGTGATCAAGCGTTTCGAGAAGCTGCAGCGCTCCCGGTGAGGTCGGCTCAGCGCTGTTGTGCCGACTTACGCCAGAGATCGATTCCACCATCGGTGGCGTAGTGCTCGATCTCGGCCAGTTCCTCTGGGGTGAAGTCGAGGCGATCGAGCGCTGCGAGCGAGTCGTCGAGCTGTTCGACGGTTCGCGCGCCGATCAGTGCCGATGTCACCTTCGGATCGCGCAAGACCCAGGCAATCGCCATCTGAGCCAGAGATTGTCCACGCCGCACTGCGATGTGGTGCAGAGCCCTGATCCGCTCGATATTCTCAGGGGTCAGGAACCGCTCGGAAAGCGAGCCGCCCTTCGAGGCGCGTGAGCCTTCGGGAACGCCTTCGATGTATTTCATCGTCAACATGCCTTGCGCCAGAGGCGAGAAGGCGATGCAGCCCAGGCCCAGCTCTTCGAGCGTGTCGAGCAACCCGTCTTCGATCCAGCGATTGAGCATGGAATAGGACGGCTGGTGGATAAGGCAGGGCGTGCCGAGATCCTTCAGGATCTGCGTTGCCCTGCGGGTCATTTCGGGCGAGTAGGATGAGATGCCGACATAGAGCGCCTTGCCCTGCCGCACGGCTGTATCGAGCGCACCCATGGTCTCTTCCAGCGGGGTCTCCGGATCGACC
This sequence comes from Microvirga sp. 2MCAF38, assembly GCF_052115485.1. NCBI lineage: Bacteria > Pseudomonadati > Pseudomonadota > Alphaproteobacteria > Hyphomicrobiales > Methylobacteriaceae > Microvirga > Microvirga sp. 2MCAF38. Next base: position 51,823 of record NZ_JBFRGU010000002.1, read on the forward strand.
CGGTGCGAGTAGAAGATATCCACATAATCGAGCCCCATCCGCTTGAGACTCTGGTCGAGGCTGGCGAGGAGCGACTTGCGCGAGCCCCATTCGCCGTAAGGCCCCGGCCACATGCGGTAGCCGGCCTTGGTCGAAATGATCATCTCATCGCGATAGGGCTTGAAATCGGCTGTCAGAACGCGCCCGAAATTCTCTTCGGCGGAGCCTGGAATCGGGCCGTAATTGTTTGCGAGATCGAAATGAGTGACGCCCCGGTCGAAGGCGTGACGCAGAATGGCGCGGCCTGTCTCGAACACATCGACGCTACCGAAATTCTGCCAGAGCCCTAGGGAGATCGCCGGCAGCGTGAGTCCGCTGCGTCCCGAGCGGCGATAGGTCATGCGCGTGTAACGGTCGCCATCCGCAACGTAGGACATTTCGTGCGTCTCCAGATCTGATCCCTATCACCTAGGCCGGAGATGCCCCTACGGGCAAGCCCTTCAGAATTGGCGGTGTGCTCACCCAAATTTAGCGGTCAGGCCTTCTGCCGCTTCTGGAGAAAGTCGCGTAGCGATTTGCCGACATGCTCCACATGGGCTTTCAGAAGAGTGCAGGCCGCGCCGATCTTGCCATCGGCACAAAGCCGCACAAGCTCCGCATGCTCCTCTTCTGCGCGCTCCATTCCGCCGGTCAACGAGAGTTGAATCCGCGTGTGCCGGTCGCATTCCTGTAGCAAATTGGCGACGATAGCGAGCGAGCGAGGTTGGGCGGCGTGGCGATAGAGCAGCATGTGGAACTCGGTGTTGAGTTCTCCCCAGCGGCCCACATGCTCGGCGCGTAATTCCGCACTGTATTCCTCCAGGATGCCGTTGAGCCTCGCATAGTCGTCCTTCGTCAGGCGGGGGGCGGATTCCTTCAGAAGGCGCGGTTCGAGCAAGGCGCGAAGCTCGAAAAGCTCCTCAATCTCGGCGGTCGAGAGCTCCGAGACGATGGCGCCCTTGTGCGGCTCGATTTTGACCAACCCCTCGGCTTCGAGTTGCATCAGGGCCTCGCGGACCGGGATGCGGCTGACGCCGAATTCCTCGGCCAGGGCGTCCTGGCGCAACTGGAAGCCTGCCGCGAACTCGCCGCTGAGAATCTGCTGCCGCAACGCTTCGGCCACCGCAGCCGAGATGGTGCGGTGCTTTATCGTCTTGGTCGCGGGGCGGGCAGGGACAGTCTTGAGTTCCATGGTTCGCTAAGACATCAGAGTGGCGAATGCTCTCCATAGCACGATCAGGTGCAGCATGGATTGACATCGTAGATTTTATACAATCTACATTAACGCATGGCAATCGATGCGAAGGAGCATGGCCCAATGGCACCGGCAATCGGATGGGAAGGGGTCTTCCCGGCGGTCACGACGCAGTTCAAACCCAATTTCGACCTGGATATCGACGCCACTCGCGGCGTCCTCGAGGGTCTGATCCGGGACGGCGTTTCCGGTCTCGTGATCTGCGGGACGGTGGGCGAGAACTGCTCGTTGTCACGCTCCGAGAAGATCTCGGTCATGGAGGCGGCGAAGGATGTGGCACGCGGCCGGGTTCCGGTCGTCGCAGGTGTTGCGGAATTCACCACCGCATTTGCGTCCGAGGTCGCCAAGGATGCGGCGCGGGTCGGGATCGACGGCATCATGGTCATGCCGGCTCTGGTCTATTCATCGAAGCCGCACGAGACCGCTGCTCATTTCCGTGGTGTCGCGAAAGCCACCGACCTCCCGATCATGGTCTACAACAACCCTCCGATCTACAAGAACGACGTGACGCCTGAAATTCTCGCATCGCTCGCGGATTGCGACACCGTCGTCTGCTTCAAGGATTCCTCCGGCGACACCCGCCGCTTCACCGATGTGAAGAACATGGTGGGCGACCGTTTCGTGCTGTTCGCCGGTCTCGACGATGTAGTGGTGGAGAGCGTGATGCTCGGCGCCGCTGGGTGGATTTCCGGTATGTCCAACGCCTTCCCGCGCGAAGGTGAGACCCTGTTCCGTCTTGCAAAGGCAGGCCGCTTCGCCGAAGCACGCAAGCTCTATGAATGGTTCATGCCGTTGTTGCATCTCGATGCCCGCCCGGATCTCGTGCAATGCATCAAGCTCTGCGAGAAGATCATGGGGCGCGGCTCCGATCTCACTCGCCCGCCGCGTCTGGCGCTTGAGGCGCACGAGCGTGCCTATGTGGAGAAGATCATGGCGGAGGCGCTGAAGAATCGGCCGGTTCTCCCTGATGTGGGCCTGAAGAGCGCGGCCTGACTTTCTGTAAGGCGGCGCTTGCGTGAAGCGCCGCTTCCTTTCTTCTGCACTTCATCGAAAATCGAAAGCACCGGGCGAAGACATGGCGCGCCATACGTTTTTTTGCATCGACGGCCACACCTGCGGCAATCCCGTGCGGGTCGTCGGCGGCGGGAGCATTCCGCAGCTCAAGGGCGAGACGATGTTCGAGCGCCGCCAGCACTTTCTGGCGGAATACGATTGGATCCGCACGGGCCTGATGTTCGAGCCGCGCGGGCACGACATGATGTCCGGCTCCATTCTCTACCCGCCGACCCGCCCCGACTGTGACGTGGGCATTCTCTTCATCGAGACCTCCGGCTGTCTTCCCATGTGCGGGCACGGCACCATCGGCACGGTGACAATCGCGCTTGAAAACGGCCTGATCCATCCCAAAACACCCGGTCTTCTGAGACTCGATACGCCCGCCGGTGTCATCGAGGCGCGTTACGAGCAGAATGGGCCTTTCATCGAGAAGGTGCGCATCACCAACATTCCGTCATTCCTCTATGGCACCGATTACGAAGTGGATGTGGAAGGGCTCGGCACTTTGAAGGTGGATGTCGCCTATGGCGGCAATTTCTATGCCATCGTCGAGCCGCAAGCGCTTTATTCGGATCTCGCCGACGTCAATCCGTCCGACATTCTACGCTGGAGCCCGAAGCTGCGTGAGGCGTTCAACAAGCGCCATAAAATCGCGCATCCGGGGAACCCGGAGATCAACAAGCTCACACACGCCTTGTGGACCGGCAGGCCGCGGACCGAAGGCGGCACGGCGCGCAACGCGGTGTTCTATGGCGACAAGGCCATCGACCGTTCGCCTTGCGGCACCGGTACGTCGGCCCGCATGGCGCAGCTTGCGGCCAAGAGCAAGCTCAAGGAGGGCGACGAGTTCGTCCATGAGAGCATCATCGGCTCGAAATTTATCGGGCGCATCGAGGGGCGCGCCAAGGTCGGCGACCGCGATGCGATCATTCCGTCCATCGAAGGCTGGGCGCGAGTGACGGGCTTCAACACCATCTTCATCGACGACCGCGACCCCTTCGCGCTCGGCTTCCAGGTGGTCGACAAGGCCTCCTGAGGCCGTAGCGGAGAGCGCCATGCGGATAGCGATTGTCGGGGCGGGCATTGTCGGCGTGAACGTGGCGCATGCACTGCTCGATGAAGGGCATCAGGTGATCCTGATCGATGCCCTCGGGTGGGATGGGCGACCCTCGAATGGCAATGCGGGCTGGATCGCTCATACTGATATCCTGCCGCTCGCCTCGCCGAAGGTGTGGCGCAATCTGCCGCGCTGGTTGCTGGATCCGCTCGGGCCGCTCACCGTGAGGCCCGCTTATCTGCCACAGATCGCGCCATGGCTGATGCGTTTCTTCCTTGCCGCGACGCCCGGCCGGATCGAAGCCGGCATCGAGGCGATCCGCGCCATCAATGCGCAGGCCTTGCCCGCATGGCAGAAGCGTCTCGATGCGCTGGGTCTCCAGCATCATTTACGTGAGCACGGGGTTCTTTCCGTGTGGCGAGATCGCAATGCCTTTCTTGCCGAGGCGAGCTTCCTGGAACGGCAGCGCGGCTATGGCATGGCTGTCGAGACGCTCGATCCATCCGATCTCAAGACGCTCGAACCGGCTTTGCAGAATGTCGCGGCGGCGGTTCTCTATCCGGATGCCTGCCATGTCTCCGATCCGGCGAACCTCGCCTCGGTCCTCTTCGATCTCGCGATCCAGCGCGGGGCGGAGCATGTCTCCGAAGACGTGATTGCCATCGAAGCAGGGGACGCCTCCGTTCGCCTCAGAACCGACAATGCCTCGCGGCAAATCCAGGCCGACCGGGTGATCCTCTCGGCGGGAGCGTGGTCGCGAGCGCTCGCGAAGCAGTTCGGCGACGGCATTCCGCTTGATACGGAGCGTGGCTACAACGCCACTTTCGCGCCCGGCAGCCTCGGTCTCAATCGCCCCGTCGGCTATCAAGGCGACGGGTTCGTGACGACGCCGCTCGATACCGGGGATCGGGTCGGCGGCGCGGTGGAATTTGCCGGACTCGAGGCCGCGCCCAATCATCGGCGCACGGAGGCTATGGTCGAGAAGCTGAAGCACTTTCTGCCGCATTTCGACGTCGGCCAACCGGCCAGACGTTGGATGGGCTTTCGCCCGTCCATCCCCGATTCATTGCCCGTAATAGGGACGGCAACGCGGGACGAGCGCATCGTGTATGCCTTCGGCCACGGCCATTACGGCCTCACGCAATCGGCTGTGACGGCGGATATGATCGCCGCCATCGTTGTCGGGCGCTCCGGCCCTATCGATCTCGCGCCCTATTCGCCCCAAAGGTTTTCGCGCTGATTATCTAAACCGCAGCAGTGATCTGGATCTCCAGCGCGTATTGCGGGTTCGCGAGTTTCGATTCCACGCAAGCGCGAGCGGGCGTGTGGCCTGGCACGACCCATTGATCCCAAACTGCGTTCATCTCGGCGTAGGAGCTCATGTCCGTCAGCCAGATCGTCGCGCGCAAGATCTTCGACTTGTCGCTGCCGATTTCGTTCAGGGATTGTGCAATCTGATCGAGAATATCGGTCGTTTGCGCGGCCACGGATTGGCCGAGTGTGGTCTCGGGAACGTAGCCTGAAAAATAGGCCACGCCGTTATGGATCACGAGATCGCTGTAGCGGGCAGCGACGCCGATGCGGGTGATGTCGGTCACGGGATTGTCCTCGGTAGGGTAGGGAACCTACTGTTCCTTATCACAGCGGATACGTGAATTCAGGCCGCTTTGACCCTGACCAGAAAGCGCCCGATCTCGGCGCCGAGACGCTCGGCCTGCCGTTCCAGCGCGACGGAGAGATCCGCGACGGCATGGGCGGACTGAAGTGAGCTTGCGGTGACCGACTTCGTGATCTGGATGGCGGTAGCTCTGGCCTGTGCCTCGTTCGACACCTATGTAACACTACGGGCAATTTCCAACACAGCCGTCAATTGCTCTCCGACGGCCGTGGGGCTGCGGATACAACGGACGAGAGATCTTCGACGCTGCCTTGCACGGATTCGAGCGCGCCCACCGTCTCACGTGAGGCGGATTGCACAGCCTCGATCTCTAGCGCGACTGGCAGAACTAATCGCTCTCGAAGATTACAAGATCTGTATTGTAATGTCTGAATGATCCTGTGTCGTAGTGGTGACTTGTTGTGGGGCGTTCTGGCCCCAATATCGGCTTTATCGGAAGGTTTTCTCTCGCTCGTTCATTCGAGTTCAACATGGAGATAAGCCATGGGACGAAAGTTCATCGATTGTCGGGGAATGCCCAGCGACGTGAAATGCAGCATAACCATTATGGCGGATACAGAAGGTGAGCTCATGGAGGCTGCGGTTCAACACGCGGTCGCTGTCCATAAGCATCAAGATACGCCTGAGCTGCGCCAGCAGATCAAGAGCGCCATCAAAGACGGCTCGCCGCCCGCGTGATTTGACCGGCGTGAGCGCGACAATGAGCTGAGCCTCATCGCCATGAAAAAAGCCGAGATGCTTTCGCATCCCGGCTTTCGAGCATTCAAAATAGGCTGCGTTTAGTTGAGACGCGTAATGCGATCCAGCTTCACGGGTTCGATCGGGCTGTTACCGGCGAAATAGGCGGCAAATGCATCGATGTCGAATGGGCCGTAAAGCGGGTTCTTGCCCTGTTTGAGAACGGAGAACCCGTCGCCGCCGTCAGACAGGAAGTTGTTGATCGTGACGCGGTAGCTCTCTTCCATGGCAAGCGTCTTGCCGTTCAGCTTGATGCTTTCCGGCAGGATGCGGTCGCCGACGGGACGAGCGTTATCCCAGGAATAGGCGAAGCCCTTCGACACATGCAGGATGCGAGGCTTGGGCTGGTTGATCCATTGCTGCTCCAGCATGGTCTTGATCTGCGCGCCGGTGAGATCGATGGTGACCAGGGAATTGGCAAAGGGCTGGACTGCAAAGAGTCCGGCATAGGTGACCTTGCCTTCATCCTTCAGGGGAAGATCCGTCCGAACGCCGCCGGGGTTCATGAAGGCGACGACAGCGCGGCCGTCACGCTCCGTTGCGGTTGCTGCGAGCTGCGAATCCGCGATGATGCTGCCCAAAGTCGTTTCGCCGGCGGGGCTTTCGTCCTTGGTCAGCGCAGCGCTCAAGCGTCCGACGATGCGGTTCGCCAGGGGAGCTGCAACCTTTTGGTATTCCTCGATCAGCTTGGTCTGCTCGGCATCCTTAGCATAGACGGCAGTATCCACGATCACGTTGTCGGCCTTGGCCTGAATGAGATCGCGGGTCTTACGGTCGATCTTGATGTCGATATTCGTGACGACCGAGCCGAACTTGTCGCCGCTCGTGACCAAACGCCCATCGATCTGACAGTTATAGGCCTTGTGCGTGTGACCGCTGATGACGAGGTCGACGGCCTTGTCGAGCTTCTTGACGATATCGACGATGGGGCCGGAAATGCCGGGGCATTCGTTGTAATCGCCGGTCGGGAAGCCGCCTTCGTGGATCAGGACGGCGATGGTCTCGATACCCTTGGCGCGGATTTCCGGAACAAGGGCGTTCACGGTTGCCGCCTCATCCTCGAACTTGAGACCGGCTACGCCCGACGGCATGACGATGCCGGGGGTATCCTTCAGGGTCAGGCCGATGAAAGCGACTGGAACGCCCTCAAATTCCTTGACGTAGTAGGGTGACAGAAGAGGCTTGTTGGTCGCCGTGTCGATGGTGCTGGCCGCCAGATATTTGTACTTGGCTCCGGTGAACGGACGCGGACCCGCGCAGCCGTCCTGCTGGTGGCAGCCGCCGTTCTGAATGCGCAGAAGCTCAACCTTGCCCTCGTCGAACTCATGGTTGCCGACGGCGGATGCCTCGAGGCCCATGAGCGACAGGGATTCCACGGTCGGTTCGTCATGGAACAGAGCCGACAGAAGCGGGCTTGCGCCGATCAGGTCGCCCGCAGCGACGAAGATAGAGTTCTTGTTGGCGCTTTTGAGCTGCTTGACCAGGGTCGCCATGGCCTCGGAGCCGCCGGCCGGGACCGTGATCTGCTTGGACGCATCCTTCGGGTCGCGGATCTTGATGCCGCCGGCGGGAAGGAGGTTGCCGTGAAAATCATTGATCGCGAGAATTCTCACATCGACGGCGTCCTGCGCCATGGCAGCGCCCGCGGCGCCGAGCAATGCAAGCTGAGCCGTCATGGCCAGCATGGATAAACGTTTCATTGAAGTCGTGCCCCTCGGAAGGTCTGTTCACTCAATTAATGCTGCAACAGCACAAAACATCTTAGCCGGCGACCTACCGCCTGAGAAGAGGATTCGGCCTTTGTTGCCGTTGAGGAAGTCTGAAAATCGGCCGTTTACTGTGGATCGTGAGATGACTTTTGTGCCCCGTACTTCCGAACGACACGGACCGGGCAGGGGGGCAAGTCGGGTCATCATTCTCCCCGTGCTTGAGGGGATTCTAAGCAGGGAGTCCGTGCCGCTGGGATGACAGCTGAGCTGTCGGAAGTCCCAGGTTCAAGGACGTAACGACGTTCGGTGTCATTCAAATGTCGAACACGGCCCCTAGAACACGCCAGTCAGCAATGCAGGAGCCGACTTGATGAAGACGTGGACAGCGTTGGGCGTGGGCCTTCTTGGCCTCGTGGCAACAGGCGCGCAGGCGCAAACGATTTATCCCATCACCCGGGCCGAGATTCTCGCTGGGTCGAAATTCGACTTCAAAGTCGAGTTCCCCGGTGCACCGGCGCAAGGCGCCGTAAAGGTCACCATCAACGGTCAGGATCCGGCCAGCGTATTGGGCCAGTCCGCTAAATTCGTGGAGAAGGAAGACGGTGGCGAGCACTCGGCTTACTGGATCCGCGGGGCTCAGATCGCAAAGCCCGGCATGTACAACGTCGAGGCGACCCTCGGCGAGAAGAAGGCGAGCGTGAAGTGGGAAGTGTTCGGCACTCCCGAGCGCAAGGCCAAGAACGTGATCCTATTCGTCGGCGACGGCCTTTCCGTCGCGCACCGCACCGCCGCGCGCATGCTCTCCAAGGGCATCACGGAAGGTCGATATAACGGCGAGCTCGCCATGGACGACATGCCGCATATGGCGCTCGTCTCCACCTCCGGTACCGATTCCATCGTGACCGACAGCGCCAACGCCATGAGCGCCTACACCACAGGCCACAAGTCCTGCGTGAACGCCCTCGGCGTCTACTGCGCTAAGAACAAAAGCACCCTCGATCATCCGAAGGTCGAGACCCTCGGCGAGTTGGCCAAGCGCCGCAACGGCGGCATGGCGGTCGGCGTGGTCACGAATTCCGAGATCGAGGACGCGACCCCGGCCGGCATGGTGGCCCATACCCGCCGCCGTGCCGACTATAACGACATCGTCAAGATGTTCCACGATGTGAAGCCTGATGTGATTATGGGCGGCGGCTCGCCGAACTTCCTCGCCAAATCGACACCGGGCTCCAAGCGCACGGATGAAGACGATTACATCAAGAAGTTCGAGGCCGACGGATACAAGTTCGTCTCCACCAAGCAAGAGATGCAGGCGGCGGCTCAGGCAGGTTCCTCCAAGGTCCTCGGTCTGTTCAACACCAGCAATATTGATGGCGCTCTCGACCTCAAGATCCTGAAAAAGGGCACCGTGTCGAAGTTCCCGGATCAGCCGGATCTCGTCGAGCAGACGAAGGCAGCTCTCGACGTTCTGTCGAAGAACCAGAACGGCTTCGTGTTGATGGTCGAATCCGCCCGCATCGACAAGTACAGCCACTCGCTGGACCCCGAGCGCGCGATCTACGACACGATCATGCTCGACAATGCCATCCAGACCGCCAAGGACTTCGCTGCGAAGAAAGATGACACCCTGATCATCGTGGTCGGCGACCATGCGCATGGTGTTTCGATCGTCGGTACCTATGACGACGACACTCCGGGCAATCAGTTGCGCGACAAGTTAGGCATCTACGCGGACGCGAAGTTCCCGAACTATCCTGCGCCCAACGCGGAAGGATACCCGGAGAAGGTCGACGTCTCCCGTCGCCTTGCCATGCTGTTCACCGCCTACCCGGATTACTGCGAGACGGGCCGTCCCTACATGAATGGCGAGAACGTGCCGACCGTGAAGGCCGCCGACGGCAAGACCTACGTCGCGAACGAGGAATACTGCAAGGAGCCGCTGGCGGCGCGCCGGATCGGTAACCTGCCTCTCGAGTCCAACTCGGGCGTGCATACGGCTGACGATCTCGTGCTCACCGCCATGGGACCGGGTTCCGAGCAGTTCAAGGCTCGCATGGAGAACACCCGCGTGTTCCGAGTGATGACGACGGCCCTCGGCCTCGGCGCAGGCCAGTAAGGAGAGCCGGGCCTCATGGCCAATCTCTCACCATCAATGCTGACGCGGCGCCGATTTACGATCGGCGTCGCTGCGGCGCTTCTCGCCACTCGGGCGCAAGCCGGGGAGTGGATTGCATTCGACACGCTGTACAAGAGCTTCGGTGTTCGCGGCTTCGAATTCGCGGACCGGATCGTTGCCCTTAAAGGGCAGGAGGTCAGCCTTACCGGCTATATGGCTCCGCCGCTGCGGGCCGAGAGCACCTTTTTCGTGCTGACCCGCGAGCCGCTCGCCATCTGCCCTTTCTGTCAGTCCGATGCGGATTGGCCGGTGGACATCGTGGTCATTTATCTCAAGGCTGAAACGCCGCTCGTTTCTGCCGGAGCCAAGATCACTGTCAGCGGGCGCCTCGATGTCGGGTCCTCAACCGATCCGGATAGCGGCTTTGTCAGCCAATTGAGGATCGTCGATGCATCCTACCGCCGCGTCTGAACATCGTCCGGCCGCAGTGCCATTGATCTTGCGCGACGTCCGGGTCGAGGTGCCGCAGGAGAGCGGCACGCCCTTGCGTGTGCTCGACATTTCGTTACTCGACGTTCCCGCCGGAGACCGCGTCGCTCTCACAGGGCCATCGGGTGCGGGCAAGACGACGTTGCTTCATCTCATGGCGGGGATCGGTCACTCTAGCCACGGGTCTGTCCTGTGGGGCGATCTCGATCTGGCGGCCCTTACAGAGGGAGCACGCGACCGTTGGCGCCGACAGCATGTCGGTCTGGTGTTCCAGGACTTCCACCTCATTCCGGAATTGAGCGCCCTCGACAACATTCTTCTGCCTCTCACGTTCGGAGCTGTGGGACGCAGGCGCGATTTCATCGACCGGGCCGCGTTTTTGTCCGAGCGCCTGGGCTTGCCGGACCCTCATCGCCGAGCTGCCGTACTCTCGCGAGGCGAGCAGCAACGGGTCGCCATGGCGCGGGCCTTGTTGCGCGATCCGGCTATTCTTCTCGCCGATGAGCCCACGGCGAGCCTCGACGCCGCCACAGGCGAGACGCTCGGCACGCTGCTCCTCGAGGCAGCGCGGGAACAGGGCGCGACCCTCATCGTCGCGACCCATGATCCACATCTCATCGACCGCCTCGATACGGTGCACCGCATTGAGACCGGTCTTCTCGTGGAGGTCCGCTCATGAACCCGCTTCCGATGGTGCGGGCCGATCTGAAGGCGCTCCGCTGGCTCGCCTTCGCGATCCCGCTTCTCGTGGCTGTCGCCGTGGCCATGGGCGTAGGCATTGGCGCGCAGGAGAGGATGTTGCGCCAGAGTTCGGCTCGCGCTGCCGACGATTTCGATCTCCTGATCGGAGCGGCCGGCAGCCAGACGCAACTCGTGCTCACGACGGTCTATCTCGACCTCGAGGCTCTGCCCCTCACGGACGGCGCGCTTCTCAACACTCTCTCGAAGGATCCGCGCGTCGCCGCCGTCGCGCCGATCGCGTTCGGCGACGTTGTGCGCGGCTTCCCCGTGGTCGGTACAACGCCTACTTTCGCCGGGCGCTGGGGGCGGTTGCAGGCGGCTGAGGGGCGGCTCTTTGCGAAGGAGGGCGAGGCCGTCGTCGGCGCCGATGTTTCCTTCAAGATCGGTGAGACCTTCAAGCCTTCCCACGCCACAGGCGGGCAGGCTCATGCTTTCCAGGAGGATGCGGAGGAGGAAACCCGATACCGCCACGAGGACGTCACCTATACGGTCGTCGGCCGTCTTCCGCGTCTCGGTACCCCATGGGATCGGGCGATACAGGTGCCGGTGGAGAGCGTGTGGGAAACGCATGGGCTCGGTAATGGACATGCCGAGGACGAGGCGAGCCTCGGTCCTCCTTTCGACGCCAAGGTCGCTCCGGGTGTGCCCGCTATCGTGGTGAAGCCGAAGCGGATCGCCGATGCCTATTCGCTGCGCGGCGACTACCGTAAGGGCGGCACAATGGCGGTTTTCCCGGCCGAAGTATTGGTCGGTCTCTACAAGACCATCGGGGACGTGAAGGACGTGCTCGTCGCCTCGTCATGGATCAGCAACGGATTGATCTTCGTGGCAGTACTGCTTCTGCTGCTCACTCTCACCGGATTGCGGCGGCGGCGTTATGCGGTCCTGCGCGCGCTTGGTGCTCCGGCCATCTACATCTTGCTCGTGGTGTGGCTGGAAGCAGCGATCCTCCTCGCGGTCGGATGCGCGCTGGGACTGCTCTTCGGCTGGGGCGCGGCGGCGCTGGTATCTCAAGCGATTGAGAGTGAAACCGGTCTGCACCTTGCCTTCCGGCCTGGCCTGAACGACGGGCTTTTCGTCATCGGCCTGATGGCGCTCGGGAGTTTTCTTGCGCTCATTCCAGCCGCGCTGAACTATCGCGTCTCCGTGTCGGACGGCCTACGCTCTTAGGGCCCATGAAGGCGAGTCTCGAAGCCACCCTTGAAGATCGCATACCCTGCGCCTGATAGTAGGAGACAACGTTTTTCGCAAAAAATGGGACATCGATGTTACGCGCGCTCGGTCTTGGAATAACCTTGCTCTTCTGCGCTGCCAGCTCGGTATCCCTCGCGCAGTCCGAGACAAAGCCGCAATCGGAGACTTCCACCGCACCACAGATATCGCCTTCCATCCAGTCTTTCATGGAGGCTTATGGCGGCGACCCCGGAAGCATCCGTAGTTTTCTCGATACCAAGGGCCTCACCTACAGCCTCACCTATACCAACGAAGGTTTTGGAAACGTCTCTGGCGGCATCAAGCGTGGAGGCATCTACGACGGGCAGCTCAATTTTCAGCTGGATGCAGACCTCGACAAGCTGCTCGACTGGAAGGGGGCGGCCTTTCACACGAATGCCTATCAGGTTCACGGGCGGGGTTTATCCCGTTACTATATCGGCAATCTGCTCGCGGTGAGCAACATCGAGGCTCTTGCCTCGACACGGCTCTATGAGTTGTGGTTCGAGCAGAAATTCCTTGAAGACAAGGTGGCTTTGCGGCTCGGCCAATTGGGAGCCGACACCGAGTTTCTGATCAGCCAGTACGCCGCGCTTTTCGTGAACACCACCTTCGGGTGGCCGGCGATTACGGCTGCGGATCTCCCCAGCAGCGGACCATCTTACCCGCTCGCAACACCCGGCATACGTTTGAAGGTCACGCTGACGGACCAGTTCACGCTTCTCGCGGCAGTCTTCAACGGAAACCCAGCTGGTCCGCCAGGGCCGTTCGGTCCATTCGATCCGCAGCGCCGGGATCGCACCGGCACGAATTTCAGGGTCAACGATCCTGCCTTTGTCATCGCGGAGATGGCCTACGCTTACAATCAGGCCAAGGATTCGACCGGTCTTCCCGGCACGGTGAAGTTCGGTGGGTGGTATCACTTGGGCCGCTTCGACGATCAGCGCTTCGGGACGGACAACCTGTCCCTTGCCAGTCCGGACAGTAACGGGATTCCTCGTCGTGTCCGGGGCGATAGCGGGCTCTACGCCATCCTCGATCAGATGGTCTATCGCATCTCGAACACGACCGATCAGGGGATTGGAATCTTCGCTCGACTTGCCGTCTCGCCCTCCGATCAAAATCTGATCAGCTTCTACGCGGATACCGGTGTTTCGTTCAAAGGCATGATTCCGAGCCGCCCCGACGACCTATTCGCAGTTGGTTTCGCCTACGCGCAGATATCCTCTCGGGTCACCGGCCTTGATCTGGATGCCATTTCATTTACGGGCATGGTGCGACCGGTGCAGTCCAGCGAAGCTGTGATCGAAGTCACGTATCAGGCGCAGGTACTTCCCGGTTGGACGCTTCAGCCGGACTTTCAGTACATCTTCCGACCAGGCGGCAACGTGCAGAATCCACGCGCGCCGAATGGTGTCGCCATCAAGGATGCCATGGTTTTCGGATTGCGCTCGATCATCCGATACTGAGCCAGAGCCCGTCAGTCGGGACTGCTCGCCGGACCGCACCAGCCGGGGAGGTATTCGGCTTCGTGACTCTTGGCGAGCTCGAGCGCCCGTTCCATCGCTTCTTCGAAGTTGCCCTCCACTCGCTTTTTCTTGATGTTCCGACGGAGGAAGTCGGCCCAGAGAAGTCGGCCGCAGGTCCATTATCAGGACGGGGGTGAGGGCCGGTTCTCGCACTGCGGATGGCTGGCCAAGCCCGAAAGTCAACGAACTGAAACTGACGATGACGGACGTAGATCGAAAACATGGGCTTTGCCGAGCACGGTGATCTTCACATATGTGCCGACGTTGGGCAGGTCGATGCTCGAACTTCTGATCCGTAGCAATGGTGCATCGGGTGAGCTCAGGAGCGACAGGGTGACCATGCATACGGCTCCGCCGAACTCGACATCTGTCACCTGCCCGTAGCAGGCAGATGGATCGGCATCGTTCGCCTGAGCTTCGGGTAAACTCGGTGCGAGCCGCACCTGTTCCGGGCGCAGCATGATCTCAGCAGCGCCACGTCGCTGACCGGTGTCGGCGGCAATGCGTCCGAGATTACATAAGGCCCAGCCATCCTCCAACTTAGCCGGCATGATGATGGCGTCGCCTATGAAGACCGCCGTTCCGGGGTCTTTTGGCGTGAGATAAAGTTCGCGCGGCGAGCCGGCCTGCACCAAGCGCCCTTCGCGCAAAATGGCGACCTGGTCGGCGAAGGACAGGGCCTCGACCTGATCGTGGGTGACCAGCATGGTTGTGATGCCGGCGGCCCGCAATACCTCGGCCACTGCTTTGCGCGTGCTCTCACGCAGGCCTGTGTCGAGCGCGGAGAAAGGTTCGTCAAGCAGCATCAGTTTCGGCTGTCGGGCGAGGGCGCGGGCAAGCGCAACGCGCTGCTGCTGACCGCCGGAGATTTCATGGGGGCGCCTATCGAGCATCTTCCGGTCGAGTTCGACCGTGTCCATGAGTTCCAGAATGCGTTTATCCCGCGACGGTGCACTGGGATCGAGGCCAAAACCAATGTTGTCGGCAACGCTCAGATGGGGAAAAAGCGCGCCATCCTGAGTCACGACGCCGATACCGCGCAGATGGGCTGCAACGGTGGATGGACCCTCGGCCAAAACCTGCCCGTCTAGAGTGACGCGGCCCGCGTCCGGCGTCTCGAAGCCTGCAATGATGCGCAAAAGCGTCGTCTTGCCCGAGCCTGACGGACCTACGATCGCGGTCCGGCTGCCGCCCGACATGTTTAGGTCGACGCCCTCGAGTGCGACCGTCGCTCCGTACCGTTTGCCGATCCCTTGCACGCTGAGAAAGGTCATCGTCCGCCCGTCCGTTTGGATTGCGCGTGAAGCAGGATAGTGAGAGGCAGCGACAGCAACACCATCATCAGGGCGTACGGCGCTGCGGCGACATAGTCGATCTCGCTGGTGAGCGCCCAGAACTCCGTCGCCAGTGTTCTCGTACCATTGGGGGCAAGCATCAAGGTGGCGGTGAGCTCCGTGGTGATGCCGAGAGCCACGAGCGCCATGCTGGCCGCCGCGCCGGGAGCCGCAAGTCGAAGAGTGACCTGGCGTACAGCCTGGATGGGCGTGCGCCCGAGCGCCATTGCAGCGCGCTCCAGCTCGACGGGTGCTTGGGCGATGCTGGCGCGCAGGCCGACGAGCGCTCTGGGCAGGAACATCAGCGCATAGGCGAGCAACACCGTCGTCACCGTCTGGTAGAGAGGAAGCGCCACACGAACCGTGATGGTGACAAGGGCGAGAGCGACCACGACACCGGGGAGGGACCCGACGCAATAGTGGCAGGCTTCCAGAATACGCTGTAGAGGCCCGGGGGCTCTAACCGAGAGCCACCCCATGGGTATCGCGGCAAGGGTCGTCAGAAACGCCCCGGCGAGAGCGAAGGTGAGCGTTTGACCTAGAGCGGCTCCGATCTCTCCCAGTCGCCATACGTCGGCCCCACCGATGACCAGCCAGCGCCCGAGAGTGACGAGCGGTACGCCGAGGGCAAGCGCCGTCGTCGCTGCCGGTATCAGCAGGCATGGCGCCGCGAGGCGGCCCAGGCGGTTTCGAACCATCGGGCGGGCAGCCCCGGAGCCCACGCGCGCATAGCGCTCGTTGCCGCGGGCGACGGCTTCGAGCGAGAGGAGGCCAAAGCAGCAGACGATGAGGACGCCGCCGAGCATGTTGGCAGCCGGGCCGTTATAGGCGGATTGGAACTGATCGACGATCGCAGTGGCGAAAGTGTCGAACCGGATCATCACGAAGAGACCGTATTCGGCCAGAAGGTGGAGACCGATCAGGAGCGATCCGCCGCAGACGGCAAGCCGCAATTGTGGAAGCACGACGCGGAAGAAAACGCGCCAAGGTCCGAGGCCGAGCGAGGCCGCTGCATCCTCTATTGCCGGATCGAGCCTTCGCAATTGTGCGGCTACCGGCAGATAAAGAAACGGGAAATAAGCCAGAACCGAAATCAGAGTGCCGCCGAACAGACCGTGCAGGCCGGGCGCCACGCTGATCCAGGCATAGCTATGCACGAAGGCAGGCACCGCCAGCGGCGCGACAGCAAGCCATGCCCAGATACTGGCTCCGGGCAGGTCGGTCCGCTCCGTCAACCATGCGAGCGCTATCGCCAGAAAAATCGAGAGCGGAATGGTGCAGATTTCGAGGAGAACCGTGTTGATCAACAACTCGCCGACGCGGGGACGAAAGATGAGTGCCGAACTCGTCTCCCACCCGGTCAGGAACGTGATCCAGATAATGAAGCCGACAGGGAGCAGGGACACCAGCGACACCAGAACTGCAGCGCTGAAAACGGGCGCATTCGGCAATCGACCTCGCAAGCCACTCGAAATCGGGGCGGGCCGGTCGAATATGGCCTGAGTTGGCTCGATGGCTGCTTTGACTTGCGGCAAGACGAAGATTGCCTTCATACGTTTGAGCGATGGGCTGGTGACGCCCCCAAACGAAATTCCCCTTGCGAGGGAAGATCCTCAGCAAGGGGATAAAACGTCTAGCACACTGAGTTGCCGGCAAATACTACAGCAGGCCGGCGGCTGTCATCAGATCGGTCACTTTTTTGCTATTGAGCCTGGACGGTTCGACGCTCGGCGTTTGCAGATTCGACAGAGGCACCAGCTTCGGGTTCGATTCAGCCCCGACACCGACTGCATATTCGAAGGAATCGCCGGTCTTGAGAATTCCCTGGCCACCCTTGCCGGAGACCCATTTCAGGAACGCTTCCGCCTGCGCCTTGTGCTTGCTCGAAGCCAGAACGCCACCGCCGGAAATGCTGACGAATGCGCCGGGATCCTGGTTGCGGAAGTAGTGCAGGGCGACGCTCTTGCTGTTCTCCCCGGTCTTCGCCTGATCGCCGAACCAGTAATAGTGATAGATCACCGCGCCTTCGACTTCGCCTGCGTTCACAGCCTTCATGGCCACGCTGTTGCCCTTGTAGAACTTGGCGCTTTCCTTCATGGTCTTGAGCCAGGCTGCCGTTGCTGCCTCGCCCTTGAGTTCCAGCATGGCGCCGACGATGGCCTGGAAATCCGCGCCCGCCGGCGAGGCGGCCCACCGCCCCTTCCAGCTCGGATCGGCGAGATCCATAATCGACTTCGGTAACTTGTCCTCAGTCAGCTTGGTCTTATCGTAGGCGAACACCGTCGACCGTGCCGCGATCCCGGTCCAACGACCGTGCGCGGGACGGTAATTTTCAGGCACTTGCGCGATCACGTCGGCAGGAAGCGGCGCGAACAGGCCTGCATTGTCCACCAACGCCATTGCGGGCGAGTTTTCGGTCAGGAATACGTCGGCGGGAGAGGCGGCGCCCTCCTGCACGATCTGGTTGCCGAGTTCGGTGTCGCTACCCTTTCGCAATGTCACCTTAATGCCGGTCTCGCGGGTGAACCCATCCGCCCATGCCTGAGTGAGGCTTTCGTGCTGGGCGTTGTAGACGATGATGCCGTCGGTGTTTGCGCCTTGCGCTTTAGCTGCCAGCGGCGCACTCACGGCGGCAATCAGTGCCAATGCACTTGCAAGATAAGGCAGGGAAATTTTCATGGCAGCTTCTGCTTCAAAAAAAGGAGTGCGGCGTTCTGATGAAACGACTGCTGTGTAGGCGTCGGTGTCACGGGCTGTCAATTTGTATGTTCTTTAATTAGAATAATTTAAAAGTGATTTCTGCGACGAATATTATTGGGTGACGTTTTGCATAAATAATAACCTGCTTTCTATCTTAGTTTTACTTTAATTTGTCGCTTGCTTGACAAGCCGCTCCAGCCAACGTTTGTGATGCCCGCGGTGGCAACGCCACGCGCGTGTTTTCGATTGAAAGGTCAGTGGTTTGAGGCACTCGGATTTGAAGATTCATCAGGATCTTTTGGCTGCGATGAATCTGGTCTACACGCCGAACGCGCTTGAGTGTTCCGAACTGAAAATGGAACCGGAAAGCGCGGAGTATGGTGCATATGCGCTCCAATTGGCTGGGTTGGCCTTGCGGTTTCGCGCCTCCAAAATCACGCCGACAAAAATCGGTCAGTTCGTCACCCTATGGAAGCGGATCGGAAATGGACCGATCCAACCCTTCGATGAGTCCGATCCGATCGATTTTTTCGTTGTCAGCTGTCGCACAGACCAGCATTTGGGACAGTTTGTTTTTCCCAAGTCCGTTTTGTGTGCGCGGGACGTCGTCGCGCGCAATGGCAAGGGTGGTAAGCGGGCCATCCGTGTTTACCCGCCATGGGACAGGCCCACGAGCCGGCAAGCACTGCAAACGCAAAGCTGGCAACTCGATTACTTTCTGGAAACACCTGAAGACCGCCCCATAAACCACATCCGAGCCCGGATGCTCTTCGGTCTGGAGTCTGCTTCCGACTAAAAGTGCGAGAACGCAACTCGCGCCCACGTTTTCGCTTTCGATGCGGGCCTGAACACGTCGGTCGCATGGAACTGTGCTGCATCCCTCGGCTTATCGAATGGCTGATTGTTTTCGCGATGGGCTCTCTGGAGAGCGCACCGCAGCGATATCGGGAGAAGCTGTCATGGGCGAGAGCATTGTTCCGAACGCGACAAGGCTCGGATGACCGACAAACCGCGCTTCGATACGGCAGATCCGTCGACCGGGCTGCCCGGGCGGACATATGAAGGGCATACGACAGACGAAGCCTTGGCGATTGCCCGCGACACGCATGTCATCTTCGACACGTGGCGACGCACATCCTTCGCAGAACGGGCGAAGTTGATGGCGGCTGCCGCCGGGGTTCTTCGGCGCAATCAGGACGCCTTTGCCGAGTTGATGAGGGCGGAAATGGGCAAGCCGATCACGGAGGGCTTCGCTGAAGTCGAAAAATGCGCCTTCAATTGCGACTATTTCGCTGAAAACGCCGAACGGTTTCTGAGGCCCGAGCCTGTCGATCTCGGCGGTCCGAAGGCTTTCGTCACCTTCAATCCGCTCGGCACCGTGCTTGCGGTCATGCCGTGGAACTTCCCGTTCTGGCAGGTTTTCCGGTTCGCCGCGCCGAACCTCATGGCCGGCAACACGGCGGTCCTCAAACATGCGAGCAGCGTACCCGGCTGCGCGCTTGCCATCGAGAGTGTCTTCCGCGAGGCAGGTTTTCCCGCGAACGTGTTCCGGACGGTGCTCATTCCGAGCCGCGACGTGAAGGCGCTCATCGACGATCCGCACATCTCCGCCGTCACCCTGACCGGCAGCGTCGAGGCTGGGCGCCAAGTCGCGGCGGCCGCAGGCGCCGTGCTCAAGAAAAGCGTGCTCGAGCTCGGTGGATCCGATGCTTACCTCGTGTTGGCTGACGCCGATATCGAGCATGCCGCCGAAATTTGTGCCACGGCGCGGATGGTCAATGGCGGACAAAGCTGCATTGCCGGAAAGCGGTTTATTGTGGTGTCGAAAGTGCGAGACGCATTCGAACGCGCCTTCGTGGCCAAGATGAAAACTTATGCCATGGGAGACCCGCGCGACCCGACGACGAAGCTCGGGCCAATGCAAAGTGTTGCTGCGCGCGACAATGTACATGCCAAGGTTCAGAAAAGCATTGCGGCTGGTGCGCGCCTGCTTGCGGGTGGCGAGATCCCGGAGCGTCCTGGCGCATGGTATCCGCCAACGGTTCTTTCCGAAGTGAAGCCCGGAATGCCGGCTTACGAGGAGGAAATCTTCGGGCCGGTCGCTGCCGTGATCGAGGCGCGCGATGACGAGGATGCGATCCGCATTGCGAACGCGTCGCACTTCGGCCTGGGATCGTGCGTTCTGACGAAGGATCTGGCGAAAGGCGAACGGATTGCCGCAGAGGAGCTTGAATCCGGGCTGAGCTTCGTCAACGAGAATGTGCGGTCCGATCCGCGTATGCCCTTTGGCGGCGTCAAGGAGAGTGGCTATGGCCGCGAATGCTCACAATTTGGGATCCGTGAGTTCGTGAACATCAAGAGCGTGCACGTGCGACAATGAGGGCGTGGGTGAAACACTAATCAACGGAGAAGGAAGATGCTTCGGATCTTTCTCGGTGCGATTGTCCTTGTCATGTCGCTGCCGGTCACAGCGCAGGTT
This sequence comes from Microvirga sp. 2MCAF38, assembly GCF_052115485.1. Taxonomy (NCBI): domain Bacteria; kingdom Pseudomonadati; phylum Pseudomonadota; class Alphaproteobacteria; order Hyphomicrobiales; family Methylobacteriaceae; genus Microvirga; species Microvirga sp. 2MCAF38. The sequence continues at coordinate 71,934 of NZ_JBFRGU010000002.1, forward strand.
CAGCCTTTTCCAAAAGAGTTTCGCAATCAGGAAATTCAGACGAATGGCACAACCCTTCATGCCAGGGTTGGAGGACAAGGACCTGCGGTCATTTTGCTGCATGGCTATGGCGAGACCGGCGATATGTGGGCTCCGCTCGCGGCGGAGCTCGTCCGCGACCATACCGTCGTCGTTCCCGACCTGCGCGGCATGGGGCTCTCGCCCCGACCCGAGGGCGGCTACGACAAGAAAACGCAAGGGCGCGATATCGCCGGCGTCCTCGATGCGCTGAAGATCGACCAGGCTGACCTCGTCACCCATGATATCGGCAACATGGTCGGTTATGCCTTCGCCGCGCAATATCCGGAGCGGGTCACCCGCTTTGTCATCATGGATGCTCCTCTACCCGGTATAGGCCCCTGGGATGATATCGTGCGCAATCGGGCGCTGTGGCACTTCTCCTTCCAGGGCCCTGATGCGGAGCGACTCGTCGCGGGTCGTGAGCGGATCTACCTCGACAGATTCTGGAACGAGTTTTCTGCCGATCCCAAGCGGTTCAGCGAGGCCTCCCGGGAGCACTACGCGAAGCTTTATGCGCAGCCCGGCGCGATGCATGCCGGCTTCAACCAGTTCGCAGCCTTCGACCAGGACGCGATAGACAACAAGGCGTTTGTCGCAAAGGGCAAGCTTACGATGCCCGTGCTCGCCATCGGTGGGGAGAAGTCATTCGGGCCGACAATGGCGACGGTCATGCGTTTTGCCGCGACCGACGTCACCGAACTCGTGATCCCGAATGCCGGCCATTGGCTGATGGAAGAACAACCAGCCGCAACGCTTGCGGCCGTGCGCGCGTTCCTGGACCAGAAGCGCTGAGGAAAAGAGGAGCAGCTCTACTTACCGGCAGCCTGCCTCAATGCTGCGTTGATCCTGTCCTGCCACCCTGGTCCATCCTCCTGAAAGTAGTCGAGGACATCCCGGTCAATCCGCAAAGACACCGTTTCCTTGGCGCCTGGAATCGAAGGGGCCTTCGGCTCGGGTTCGGCAGGCCTGGTCGTCGCTTTCTTGAAGGCGGCCTCTGCCGCCTGCAGAGGATCTCGTGTTCTAAAGGGGGGTCTGGACATCGCGTGGCTCAGCTTTGGTATGACGTTCTCCCCGTACTTCTTCCGTCGGGGCTTCGGGGATCTCTGCAAAAATGTGTGTACCAGTTATGGCCCCGTCACGCCATCAGGGCCGCTTCGGGATCTCAAGTCCGCGCTTCACTGCCGGGCGCGCAAGGCAGCGCTCCAACCAATCCGGTACGTGCTTCAGGGTGTCGAATTCGACGAGGTCGCGAGCATTGTAAAAGCCGATGAGATTGCGCACCCAACCGAGAAGCGAGATGTCGGCGATGGTGTATTCGTCGCCCATGATCCATTGCCGACCGGCGAGCCGTGCTTCCAAAACGCCGAGCAGGCGTTTCGACTCCGTAACGTAGCGCTCGAGCGGCCGCTTGTCGTCAATTTCCCGACCGGCGAATTTGTGGAAGTAGCCGATCTGACCGAACATCGGTCCAACCGACGCCATTTGGAAAAACACCCATTGGATCGTCTCGTAGCGGCGAGCAGGGTCCGCGGGCATGAGCTTTCCGGTCTTCTCGGCAAGATAGAGCAGGATCGCACCGGACTCTACCAGGACGAGGGGGACGCCACCGGGGCCGTCCGGATCGATAATGGCAGGAATTTTCCCGTTCGGGTTCAGTGACAAAAATTCGGGCGTCCGGGTTTCGTTGTTTCCGATATCGATCGTATGCGGCTCATAGGGCAATCCGATCTCTTCCAGCGCGATCGAAACCTTCACGCCGTTCGGCGTCGGGAGGGAATAGAGCTGTAGGCGGTCCGGATGCGCTGCCGGCCAGCGCGCGGTGATAGGGAAGGTGGATAGATCAGACATCCGGAACTCCAAATGGGTATTTCACAATCCGGGCGACGACAGGGGCCCGGCAAGGGACAACATAAGGTCTCATCCTTGCGCGGGTAAGACCCGAGCTGGCCCCGTCGTGGATATTTGGGGAGCAGGCAGATTAGCTCGGCCACCTGCATCGCGCAGCCGTTGCTCTCACCTGCGCCATCAGCCCGTCATGCGCCGTGGGAACGTTGCATATGCGGGTCGTCACGGCTCCGAATTTCGCAGGGGAGGGAGAGGCTTCTGTTTATGCTCAGACAGCAACTTCCGATCTTGCTTAAGGCACAGGGTGAATTACGATGAGCCGGCTCACCAAATCGGGGTTTGCCCCCCGGCACCAGCTCGAGAGAACTCCATGAAATCATCTATCCTCACCGCCGCTTTGATCGCGGGATCGTTTTTCGTAGGTGTGGCCGGCGCTGCACCGTCCAATCTCAATCCCGGAGTGACCACCGATCAATTGATGCGCACGGCTCCGGTGCATTGGGTCTCCATCGATCAGATCGCGGCGAGCCTCGAGGGGCAGCCCTCCATGGTTGTCGGTTTCGATATCGACGACACGGTTTTGTTTTCGAGCGCGTGCTTCTACTACGGCCAGCAGAAGTACTCACCTGGCAGCGAGGACTATCTGAAGAACATTGAATTCTGGAAGGAAGCTAACGGTGGTTGCGACCGATATTCGATTCCGAAGGAAGTCGCGCGCAAGCTGATCAGCCTGCATCAGACGCGCGGCGACACGATCTTTTTCATTACCGGCCGCACCAAAACGGAAAACGAGCAAATCACGCCGATCCTGGAAAAAACTTTCGCCATCAAGAATATCAATCCGGTGGTTTTCACGGATGGGAGCGAGACCAAGACTTCCTTCATGAAAGAGCACAAGCTGAAAATCTATTACGGCGATGCGGACGGCGACATGCGCTCTGCCATCGAAGTCGGCGCTCGCCCGATCCGCGTCCTGCGCTCGCCGAACTCGACCTACAAGCCGATGCCGAAGAATGGATCTTTCGGTGAAGAAGTGATCGTCGATTCGGCCTATTGAGGGGTCCCCAGCGGCGACAATGGGGCTGCAGCGAGACTCAGCCCTCGCTAGTGTCATTACAGAAGGCTCATCGTCAAAAAAAATGGGAAGGCCGCCAGCATTGGCGGCCTTTTCCTTTTTTCAGCGCCATCTTCAAGAGGGAGAGATCAGCGGATTTGCTGAAGCGGACAAAGATATCGGCTTGTAGAGAATGAAATTTTCATGCCGTTCATTCTCTAGGTGAAAAAATGTCGAGCCGCTCCGTAGGAAGCGATGTTGCTCATAGAAGCGCAGGGCGTGCGTGTTTTCGTGATTGACTGCGAGCCAGACGCCTGTGCTTCCGTTCTTGTCGCAATAGGTCAGTGCGTTTTTCAGCAAAGCACTGCCTATGCCACGACCAATAAAATGCTCTTGGACATAGAGCCTGACAATTTCTACTCGTGTCGCCGGATCGTTGGGGCAGGGCGAGTCCAACGCTAGTCTCAGGTATCCAAGGAGATGTACGTTCTCCTCATAGACGATGAGAACCTGCTTTTCATTGCTTATGCTTGCCGCAATCTTTTCCGGCGTAAATTCTGCCAGAACATAGTCGGAGAGCGCATTTCTCAGGCCACTTTTCGCATAAGTGCGGAGCCAAACCAAATTCCCACCGTTGCAAGTTCCCGAGAGCTACAACCTCAGTGGCATTCTCAAGCAGGTCAAGCGGGCGAACGCCAACCACTCGAGCGACTAGGTATCGATGCTATGAAGTTTGTCCATCCGGGGTCTGGATGGGCGAGGGCGATCATCACAACGCCTTCACCCAGAAGCCTCGGATGGACATTGATCAAGAATGGGCGGACCAGCCGAGCAGCCCAACCGAATGTCAGCCTACCGACCTTCCGAGGAGTTTCTCAAAGTCGTTGTGAGGAACTGGTAGAAGCGCGCGGCAGGAAACACCGCGGCGGCGGACGCGATCAGAACCAGAGCGAAGATTTGGACGGCATCGAGATCGCCATAGTTCAAGGGCTTTACGAGATCCATCTGCAAGGAAGCGGATCGCTGGCCGAGGTAATCGATTGCACCCCGCTCACCGACAAATGTTGCGATCACGACCATCAGGACAGTCAAAGGGATGATGACGGTCATGAAGGAATTACTTCCGGTAAATGACAGTATTCGCCGCACGAAACTGGATGAGACTCGCTTCACTTAAACTCCCCCGTGACTGGATATTATTTTGTCTCATTGTGCCTAAGCCTGGCCGCACGCTCCTGGCAAGCGGCTAGGGGGATGACATATTGACAGCCCTCTCTCGGAACATCGCTACATCTCAGCGATCTGCTTGGACCTTATGTTCGCGCTACCAACGTCCGCAAAATGTGTCCCTGCGCCGATGCCCGCAGGAATACAACCTGTGAAAAGCTTTTTTCATCTTTTTCCTATAAGGCTCTACCAGAAGTCGTTTGCGAAACTAGGTTCATAGCTACGCTTAAACGGAGGGAGCTTTATGCGTCGTGTCCTCGCTATGATTGTGGCCGTGGTCGCGATCGCGGCAGGTGCCCATGCCGCCGATCTTGTCCCTCCGCCGCAAGCTGCCGTGCCGATATTCGTAGCGCCGCCGCCCGCACCCCCTTCATTCCTCTCCGAAGTCCGGCTCGGCGTGACAGCTCATGATCCAGGCGGGCAGGAGAGCGGATCGGCCAACCTGAGCGGAGAGATCTTATCGGGGCGCCCCTTTATCGCGGCAGATCCGATCCTCAATATGCTCATCCCGCGCTTTCACGTGGGCGGCAGCCTCAATTTCAACGGGCAGACAAGCTTCGGCTATGCCGGATTGACGTGGACGTTCGACATCACGCCGGAGATCTTCATCGAAGGAAGTTTCGGCGGGGCATTCCATAACGGCAAAATCGACCCGGTGCCGCATCGGGACGCCCTCGGTTGCTCGGCGCTGTTTCGAGAGTCGGGCGCGATCGGTTTCCGCTTCGCGCAGAATTGGAGTGTGATGGCTATCGTCGAGCATCTCTCCAACGCCGGACTATGCTCGAACAATCGCGGCCTCACCAATGTCGGATTGCGCGTCGGCTACACGTTCTAAGAACCCGTTTTAAGGCGAGGCGCGTCGGCTCTCCGCTACCGTCAAAACTGAGATTGCCCTGTTCATGTCGCGGAGGCGCTTCAAGCGCGCTCCTCCCAGAGCTTGGCGAGTTCGACGATGGTCTTCACGGCCTTTTCCATGTCCTGGCTGCTGACGAATTCCAGCGGGGAATGGAAGGCGTGGCCGCCGGCAAAGATATTGGCGCAGGGTAGCCCCATGAAGGAGAGGCGCGAGCCGTCCGTGCCGCCACGAATGCTGCCGCGCACGGGCGTCATGCCAGCCCGGCGGATCGCCTCCACCGCATAGTCTACGATCTCCGGATGCCGGTCGAGAACGACCTTCATGTTGCGATACTGTTCCTTGACCGTGAAGGTGTAGCTGGACCCCGGGTAGCCTCCCATCACTTCCTTGGTGATCTTCTCCAGCAAGACCTCCTTGTGCTTCAGGCCGTCCTCCGTGAAGTCGCGGATGATGAAGCTGAGATTCGCCTTCTCCATCACGCCGGAAATGCCGGTCGGATGGATGAAGCCGTCGCGGCCCTTCGTCGTCTCGGGCGCCATGTCCTTAGGCAGGCGGTCGATGATGGCGCCGGCGATCCTGATGGCATTTTCCATTTTGCCGTATGCGAAACCCGGATGCATCGCCACGCCCTTGATGGCGATCTCCGCCGCATCGGCGGAGAAGGTCTCGTCCTCGATCGTGCCGGCCGTCTCGCCGTCCATCGTATAGCCGAAATCAGCGCCGAGTTTCTTGATGTCGACTTTGTCGACGCCGCGGCCGATCTCCTCGTCGGTGGTGAAGAGGATGCGGATCGCGCCGTGCTTGATGTCCGGGTTCTTGATCAGGAACTCGGCCGCCGCCACGATCTCGGCGATGCCGGCCTTGTCGTCGGCGCCGAGCAGCGTCGTGCCGTCCGAGGTGACGATGTCGTTGCCGATCTGGTCCTTCAGCACCGGATGGTCTGCAACCCGAATGACCTGGTTGGAATCGCCCGTGAGGCGAATGTCCCCACCCTGGTAGTTCCTGACGATCTGCGGCTTGACGTTCGTGCCGCTGAAGTCCGGCGCCGTATCCATGTGGGAGCAGAAGCAGATGACAGGAACGTTGTTCTTGGGACTGTTCGAGGGAATGGTCGCATAGACGTAGCCGTGCTCGTCGAGATGCGCGTCGGCGATGCCGATCTCGAGCAGTTCCTCGACCAGCAGGCGACCGAGATTCTTCTGCTTCTCTGTCGAAGGCTGTGTCGACGATTTGGCGTCGGATTGGGTGTCGATGACGACGTAACGGAGGAAACGGTCAGTAACGCTGGCGGCCATGGGTCATGATCCAGATTGCGAAGGGAGATAACAGACTTGTAGCGAGGCAAAGCCGCCTCGTGAATAGGCAAGCCTTTTCGGCACACTCATTCCGGAGCGCCGCAAGCGAGCCCGGAATGACGCTAAGAGCGGAAAGTGCATCATTCCAAGACGCTCTCTCAGGGCGGCAAGATCAAAACAGTGAAGCAAATCAGATGGTTGTCGACGCCGACTAGCCCTTAAGATCTATGCGGATCAATCGACAACAGCCTCGAAATGTCTTAGCATCCGTAATGTTATGCGGAGGCTGCAATGTCGGCATCCTTTCCGTCCTCATATTTCATCTCGCTCTCGGCTGTTCTATCGCTTCTGCTTTTCTCGGCAGGAAGCGGCAGTGCCGCGCCCATCGCGTGCCCTGGGCCGAGCGAACAGCCTCATCCCATGTATCCGTTCGACTTCGGGACGAACTCGCGGGTGGAGGGGGTGACGGCGGGCCAGTACAAGTCGGCCATCGTCTCCTGCATCAGCAATAAAAATCCCGACGACTGGCTTTACGTTCATTGGCTGATTCCGAGGGTTCAGGGCTGGGTCGTTCCCGGTGGAATGATCGATAGTGGGCCTCGCCTCCAGATCACCGACGCTCCGGTTCCCATGGATACATGCCTCAAGTATGGAAACCGCAGTGACACGGTGAGCGCTCTCTATCTCGGCAATGACCTCGATCTGGAGGAGGCCGCGCTGGAAAAGAGGAACGGATGTCGCGCAACCGTCGCAGGCACCAAGCCCAGCGTGGTGGAGCGCATTCAAGAGATCATCCAGCAGATCAAAGTGTTCTTCCCGTCCGACGCGAAGCGGCCGAAGGAGACGATGCTCGAACTCAGCGGCGAGGCGACCGTCGTAGATGTCTCGGAAAACACCTTTACGAGCAGGCTCACTTATTCCGTCAGTCGGGTCGGCAACAGCAATGGCTCCGTTGAAGGCGTGCGGATGCGGCCCGCCTTCAACGCAGGTGCCAGTTCGCTCACCGAGGCATTTGGTAAAAAGTATCCCGAACCCATCAAGCTACGGGAGAAGGATGCGATCGCTTTCACGGCGCAGGCCGCGCAGCCCAGGCTGATCTACACTTCTCTGGAAGTGCTGGACATCAACGGGGTTTCCGTCGCCTCGATCACCTTCCCGGTCTACGTCACGCCGAACGTCCCAAAGTAGGAGGTTCGCTTGAGCGGCATCAAGTCTCTTTCAGCCGCCGTTCCGAGCCCCGCGATCGCCTTGGTCACGAGTTGGGCCGACCTTTTCGTGAAGACCAAGCTGACGGATCCCGAATGGAGCAGTGACGCGGAAGCCCTTGCGATCGCCATCGGCGCAGCCATCGCGATCGCGCTGAGTCTGCTCGTCTCCACGGCGGATAAGCAAAGGCTAAAGCAGGTCGCCTGGAGATGGCTCTATTGCGCTGGAGCGATGCTTTTGGCGTGCTTGGCCTTGCGCTACGCACTCGGATGGTCATTCGGGCCATTCTGGGTCGGTATTTTGCAACCGCTCTGGGAATTGGCGTTCGTCCTCGGCTTCGTTTCGTTCATGATCGCGATGGTCTATGCCTCGCTCTACGTGACGGAGGCTTCCCAGTTCGGCAAGATAGCAATCGCGGTCGCGATGATCGCTATCCTGCTCGCGGGCATCGCCTGGGGCGCCTGGATCTGGATGAGCCGGGACAACGCATTAGCCAAAACCTCCGGAGAGATCCAGATCGCCGCCTGGGGCGTTTGGGAGCATCGCCCCCGGACTTAACGCCGCGCCAAAAAGACATGGATGGCCGCAACAAGTGCGGCCATCACGGGTGTTTCATCCAGGGGCGAGAGCCTAGAGGCGCATCAGCTTCTTGCAAGCCGACCTATCGGGATAATCTCCTTGGCCGCTGGATGATAAGGGCTCGCGCCCCAATCACCGAGCCATTGTTCGACGACAAGCCCGGCATCCTCGATCAGGGCCGCGAGCTCCGTTTGCGGTGTGTAGCGGATCTGCGCCGATCCCGAGAACGCTTCGCCTGTCGCGAGGACGCGAAAGCCATTCTCATAGGTCAGGATGCTGGTGGCCTCATCGAAGGAAGGTTCGTTCCAGGTCTCGATGGCGCCGAGCTGGGGATGATCGAGCCGATTCAGGCTGTTGTGCCGGTTCCGGTTCTCCCATGTTCTGAGAGCCGGGTTGCGGCTGTCGAAGATGAAGCGCCCGCTTGGATTGAGATGCACCGCGATGGTCGAGAGCACGGCGCGTTGATCTTCCTCCGTGAGAAAGACCTGAAACACGTGTCCCGTCAGGACGATGAGGTCGAAGCGCTCGTCGAGGCGCAACGTGCGGGCATCGGCTTCGATCCAGATGGCCTTGTCGCCTGCGGGCCGCGCCCGTGCGATGTCCAGCATTGCCGCTGCAGGATCGACGCCGACCACCTTTCGGCTCTCAGCCAGCACGCTTGCCAACTCACCAGTGCCGCATCCGAGATCGAGAACGGAGCCGGCATCGGCCGCAAGAGCCATGCAGTAATCGAAGTCGACGCCCCATTTGTTCGCCGCATCATAGAACTGGGCTAACTGCGCGTCGCGGTAGAGAGGATCATCCGGAGGGACGCTCATTCGGTATTTTCTCGGTTCGTGATGTGGAGACAGCGAAGACCTTACGTGAAATCTGCCGCAATGCGGAGTCGTCCCTGAGTGCTCGCCACCTCCTTTGGCGTACCGCGAGAGGCTAGCGGCGACAGCGCGAGATCATCCTATTTTCCTGAGTTGTCGTGCGGGACCCGTTCGAATTGCCGGGCCAATAATCTCGTCCACGATCATTTCGAGAGGATCAGCTATGCAGCGCAAAAGCCAGTTCACAATTGGGATGGCCACAGCAGTGCTTGTCCTCGGCACGGCTGTTTACGCGCAGGACAAATATTCGCTGACATCGCCAGGCGGAATCGCGTTCTCCGACTTCAAGGGATACGAGGACTGGGCGGTGGTTTCTTCCGCGCGGACCGACGAAGTGCTCAAGGTTATTGTCGCCAATCCGACCATGATCGAGGCATACAAGGCCGGCGTTCCAGGCAACGGCCAGCCTTTCCCGGATGGGTCCAAGATCGCGAAGCTCCAGTGGAAGCCGAAGAAGAGCACGGAGGCTCCCTTCGTTGTGGACGTGCCGGACGTCTTCACGCAGGCTTTCGTCATGGAAAAGGACAGTAAGAGATTTCCCGAGAGCGGCGGGTGGGGCTACGCGCTGTTCAACTATGATGCCCCAGCCGACAAGTTCACGGCCGATCCAAGCCCCTCGGATTGCGGGCACGCCTGCCATGTGGCCGTGAAGGCGAAGGACTACATTTTCCACCCGTACCAGAAGCGTTGAGCCAGACGCTGCACAGGGCGGAGAGGCTCACATGGAAACCGGCGTGTGCTCGCAAACTCGGACGAGTGCCGCCAATCCTACCCGCAAAGCCTCGACAATTTGAGGATCGCTGACGCTTCTGTTGCGCAGCTCGATGGGCGTATCGGCGTCCGGCACGAGACGCGCCGACATGGTGGCGAGTACTTCGCGGAGCCCCACTTGAGCGTGAGAGGCGCGCGGTGACGTATTGATGAACATCACCGGCTTACCCGGAAAATCCGGCATGCCCACGAGCCAATCGGCCGGCACATGCCCGGCCCTTGTCGTTGCAGCGCCAGATCATCGTCAGACGATGAGGAAGTCCTTGTGCGTCAGCTTGAGGTTCTTGGGCAGGCTCGCGATCTGCAGTGCCGGCTGCTCGCCGGTGCCGTCGGGATCGAAGAAGAGCGTGCCGGTCTTCTTGTTGTAGATAATATGGTCGTTCGAATCGTGCACCCTGTCGCCGGTCCAGAACGCGGATTTCGCGAGGCCACCCTTCTTGCCGATACCCTTGAAAGCGGACAGCTTCAGGTGGATCGTGTCGTCTGCAACGTTGAAGTCGTAGAGATACTCGACATTCGTCTTCACGTTGGGCTTGGTGTCGAAGATGAACACGTCCTTACCGATGCCACCGAACATGACGTCGTTGCCTGCGCCACCCATGAGTGTGTCGGCGCCGTCGTTACCATAGAGAAAGTCATTGCCGGCAAGGCCCGAGAGACGGTCGTTGCCGGCCTCGCCCGACAACGTGTCGACGCCCTTGGTTCCGCTGAGGACGAGCGGGGTGGTCTCGATCACATTGCGGACGCTGAGCGTGATCGCCTTGGTAAATTCGAGGCCGTAGGGGTCCGTGGCCTTGATGGAGATGATGTGCTGCTTCGCCACCTCGTAATCGAGCGGACGTGTGAGAATGAGCCCGCTGCCGTTGATGGCAAATAGGCCACCGGCGCTGTCTGTGAGAGTGTAGGTGAGTGTATCACCATCGGCATCAGAGCCGTAGATATCCGCAATCTTGCCCGGCGCGGCCGCTTCGGAGAGGCTCGAAATCGAGAGGAAGATAGCCGACGGCGTAGCATTGGTGAGCGCGATGTTCTTGTCGGCGAATTTCAGGATGCGGATGTCCTTGAGGACATCGATGCCGTCCTGGCCCGTGTTGTCGGTGATCGTGTAGCTGCCGTCCGCTTTCAAGCTCCAGGTATAATTGGCGCTATTGCCAGCATATTCCGCTGTGTCCTCGCCAGAGCCTCCGTCCAATGAATCGTTGCCTGCACCACCGACGAGGAAGTCCACCCCGGATCCGCCCTCAAGCGTGTCGTTGTCCGCACCGCCTTTGAGCGTATCGTTGCCTCCATTACCGATCAGACGGTTTTTTCCGGCATCGCCGATGAACGTGTCGTTACCGGAGCCGCCTTCCAGATTGGCGATCCCGATCAAGGTATCGAAGCCGTAGCCGCCGGTATCCTGAGCAATCGAAATCGTGAGATCGATCTTGGCAGCGGAAGTGCTGCTATAGCGCGCAGTGTTGGTGCCGATGCCGCCGTCGAGTCGGTCTGCGCCCAGGCCTCCTTCGAGGGTGTCGTCCCCATCGCCCCCGCGGAGAGTGTTGTCGCTCGTGCTGCCGATGAGGACATCATTGTGTGCACTTCCAATGACATTCTCGATATCGACGAGGGTATCGAGGCCCTGCGAGCCACCGATGACTTGATCCGTTGTCTTTCTGAGATCGACGGTCACACTGCTTGTGGCTTCTGCATAATCCACTGTATCGCTGCCGCCGCCGCCGCCGATGTAATCAGTGCCTTCGCCGCCCGCGAATGTCTCCGATCCCGCCCCTCCGTAGGCGATATCGTCACCGGCTCCCAGCTTGATCATACCGCCGGTGGCACCCCCTAACGTCCCGTCATAGAGATCGTTGCCGCCCTTAAGGTCCATGAGAACGGGGGCGGCCGCAATGGAGGTGGTTTTCAGAGTGCCGTAGTTGGTGATCCGATCGTTACCGCTGTTTCCTTCGATAGCGATGCCGGTGGCTTCGATCGTTCCAAAGTTGGTGACGGAATTCATCCCTGCTGCCGCGAAGAGGATCGCCGTGCTGGTATTCGATTGGATGATGCCGTGATTGTAGATCGTATTTGTGATTCCCAGCATCTGAAGGCCATAGATCTGTCCGATGACCTTCCCGCCGGTGCCGATCAAAATGCGCTGCGTATTTGCGGCTTGGATGGCGGTCAGGGTGGTGCTGGAGACCTCGAGATCGATCAGTGTCGTGCCGCTCGTCGCCAGTTCGAGCCTGGCGACCGTGCCACTGACGGGGAGAGGGTTGGAGGCATCATAAATGATGTTGGCCATGGAACATCCGCAGGTCAAAGCAATGGATGTTTGAGATATACATTATTACGTAACAAAAACAAATTGTTTCACTCTTGTGGCCTGACGGCTGCCGGTACAATTGCAGGGGATGCGGAGATCAATTGGCGCTGGCTGGTCGCGACATAACGGCACAAGCAGTGCAGAATCGGTCCCGAACGCCGCTGCGATGACGGGCCTATACACGGCCTCACCCTGAGGAGGCGCGCTAGCGCCGTCTCGAAGGGCGGCGTCTCCAGGGTGCGCTGGACCCTCCTTCGAGACGGTCACTACGCGGCATCCTCAGGATGAGGCGGGGAGGGAAGCCCTGGCGTCATTCCGGACGCCATCGGCGATCCGGGATCGCATGACCGGCATGGCGCTTCCCCGTCTCGCGATCCCGGGTTCCGCTTTGCGGCCCCGGGATGACGAAAACCTGTACGCGACTGCGGATGATCCGACAGGCGTCATCGCTGCAGGGCCGCCCGGACGATCTTGCGCTGCTCGTCCCAATGCTCGCGATAAGCGGGCATGTTCTCGCGCAGGGCGTCGGAGAAGAAGTCCCGGCGCGCGAAGAAACAGGGCGGTCCGTAGCCGCCCTGGCAAGTCCCCTCGATGCGGCAGGCGCGCTTGCGGCAGGTGGAGGGCACCCGCAGGATGTCGGCCAGCCGCCGCAAGGTGTCGTCGCAATCGGGCAGTTTGGAGAGAGTGGCCTGAACGTGGCTCATGAAACCTCCGGCAATCGTTTCGTCTGAAATGGAATGGTTTGAAAAATGGCGAGCGCCTGCGGGCTCCGGGCCTGAAAAGGCCGGGAGCCTGTCACGAGAGTGGGCGAGGATGGCGCGATGCACGGCCCGGCTCGATCTCTGATGGTTATATGCTTGGAGCCGGGAGGCGCCTCGCGCACGGCTTTTTTAGGCGGACAGGCGGACGTGAGCCCGGCGACTGCCGTACGCGGATTCTGCCTCGCGGCAGGCGGCGCACGACCCATCCCGACGTCTCCAGCCACAGCCTGGGCCTCCCGCCGAACAAGGCTGCGTCACCTCGCCCGCGAGACCGTGCCCAACCCCACAATCACGACGCCTCGCGAACGCGCCCCTCGGTGGGTTGGGACAGGAGGAAGATGGCCCAGATTGGGATAATTGTCAAGAACAAATAGAGAACAATCTCTGTCCCCATGCAAACGAAAGGCTAGAAGGAGCGGAAAATGCGTAGCGGTTGTTGATTTTGCTGGTAAACCAAGCAGCGGTGCTGAATTGGGAAGAAGCCTAGATGACACCGGCTTAAAATCCCATAAATTATCTCCCGAGATTTTAGGCGGTCTCGACAACCGTCGCTAAATGTTCGGGGGAATTGTGACAGCTAAACGAGCTAAACCAAATATTCCGCCGCTACTGATTGAGGCCGTTAAAGCCCAGCGGTGCGTTCTTTTCCTAGGCGCGGGGGCGTCAAAAGAAGCAAATAATAAAAAAGGCGAAACGCCGCCTGATGCGAACCAGCTAAGAGACATTTTAGCACAACGGTTCTTTGGAAAGGAAATGAAGAATCGCGATGTCATGGCTGTTGCGGAAATGGCAATAGCCAACGGTTCCGCCGCGCAGGTATACGAAGAAGTCCGTAAGGCATTTGTCGACTTTGAGCCGAAAGATGCCCATAAGCTACTTCCAACCTTCAATTGGAGGGCAATAGCGACAACGAATTATGATCTAATTGTAGAGAACGCCTACAAGGTCGTCTCCAGTTCGGTTCAGCAGCTTGTTCCGCTAGTAAAGGATGATGAGCCAATAGATGAAAGATTGCGAGCGTTCAGCAATCCAGTCCCCTATCTAAAATTGCATGGATGCTTAAATCACATCCACGATAGCCAAATACCACCAGTGCTATCTCGTGAAGTCTACAATACTTATTCAAAAAATCGCACCCGACTGTTCTCGCGCCTTCAGGATATGGCGTACGAACATACATTTGTGTTTGTAGGCTACCGGCTCGACGACTCGCACATCCGAGAATTGATTTATAGCCTCGGCATTGGGAAGCGACCGCGCTGGTACATGGTCACGCCAAACGCTGAAAGCGAGGACGTTGATTTTTGGGCGACCAAAAACCTCGAAATCATCAAGGCCTATTTTGGCGATTTCATCTCCACGTTGGATGAAGTTATTCCACCATTATTTCGCCGCCTCAGCCAGCCTGCCGATATCGCGAACGTCCCAATTAGGCGTTTCTTTCGGTCGCACATCCTTGAGTCGGAGGTGGCTAGCCGCTCTCTGACAGACGATCTGACCTTAGTGCACGCCGAAATGCCTTTCGAGGTGCAAACCGCGCAGCAATTTTATTCCGGCTACGATACTGGCTGGGGCGGGATAATCCAAAAATACGATGTTCGGCGACAGGTCGAAGATGATATTCTTTTCGAAGCTTTGCTTGAGAATGAGAATCCGAATGGTCCAATTTTAATAACTGTTAGAGGACCTGCTGGATCAGGTAAAACCATCGCCCTCAAACGTACCGCATACGAAGCGGCGGTAGCTTCTGGGGCGCTTGTTCTTTGGCTCAACTCAGGGGGCACCTTGCGACCTGAGGTTTTTGTGGAGCTATTCGAACTGACTAATAGGACAATTTATCTATTTGTCGATGAGGTAGCGCTCCACGCTGAAGGTTTGATCAAGTTAATGCGGAAAGCGAAGGCGGATAAGCTTCCTCTCGTCGTTGTGGGGGCCGAGCGCGACGCAGATTGGAACACCTACTGTAAGGAGCTTGAGGACGAGCTTCCTGGATCAGAGCTAAGGGTGCGCTACCTGTCCCTTAAGGAAATTAATGGGCTACTTGATCTTCTGGAAAAGCATTCTTGTCTGGGCCTACTTGCTTCGGAGACACGCGAGGAACGTGTTCGTCAGTTTGAGAACGTAGCAGAACGGCAACTTTTGGTCGCGCTTCATCAGTTGACTCAAGGCAGGCCGTTTGAAGAAGTGCTAATGCTCGAACATCAACGCATCAATCCTGAGCAGGCCCGACAGCTCTACCTCGATATTGCAACGATGCATCAGTTTGCAGTAAGCGCTCGAGCAGGAACGATATCGCGCATTTCAGGAATAACCTTTGCAGATTATCAAGAGAAGTTTTTTGCTCCTCTGGAAAACATCGTTCGCACTGAGGTTGATAAATACAGTAAAGACCTCAGTTATAGAACCCGTCACGCCCGTGTGGCTCAACTGGTATTTAGGCAGGCATGCCAGAGCGATGAAGAGAAAGCATCTCAGTTCTCGCGACTGATACGTGGGTTTGATATCGGCTATTCGTCCGATTCTCGTGCTTTAGAACAGATAACTAAGGGGCGCGCGCTAGCCGATACGTTCAGTCGACCTGAGCCAGTTCGCGAAATATTCAAAGCGGCAATCGAAGTGGCTCCTAACCGAGCCTTCCTCTACCAGCAGGCAGCTTTATTTGAATTGCATCACTCTCAAGGATCGCTTGACCTTGCGGAAAAACTGGCCAACGACGCAAGGGAGATGGACGAGAACAGTACCTCTGTAATCCATACTCAAGCCGAAGTGGATCGCATTAGAGCGAATAGATCCTCATCCTTGCTGCTCAAGGATCAACTGCGGAGACGTGCTCGCGAGAGACTTAATGAACTGCCTAGCACCAACAGGTTTGCGGTTTCGAGTCGGTGTAAACTTTTGGTGGACGAGATAAGCGAGCTCAAGCAATTGCTTACCGATAATACGCCTGATCATGAAGCGATATTCTTTGCAGACAAAGTGAAGGATGCAGAGTCGCGAATATGGTCAGCGCTTCAACAATTTCCTGATGATGCGGATATCATTCAGATCGAAGCGAGGCTTAGAGATGAACTTGATCAGGAGGAGCGAGCACTAAGGGCCCTTGAAAGGGCACTACGTTCTTCCCCCAAAGGGTCTGGCGTGGCAATTCGAGTTGCTAGGATTTACAGTAGACGCGGTCGACCGGACGTTAGCTTGAAGGTTTTAACCGACGCTCTATCAAAGACACCGGACGATAAGGGAGTTCATTCCGAGCTGGCAAAGCTGTATCTCGAAGATGGCACCAAGAACGATGATTTTGTCGAGGGTCATCTGCGCAAAGGCTTTTCAACAGGGGACGGGAATTTTGAAGCTCGATTTGAGTTGGCCCAGTTTTTGTTCTCTCGCGGTGAGATGAGCAAGTCGAACGAGGAATTTATTTATATCGACAAAAACGCCCCGGAAGCCTTTCGGCCGATTGTGGCCAAAAGAGACAATATTTTCACAGAACGGATAGGTGAGAAGACGGGCTATGTTCAGAGCGTGAAGGGCCACATACTCTTTATTCGATTAGGGTCTTATCCTAGGGAAATATTTGCCCATAAGTCATCAATTGTTGATGGTGATTTTGAGCTTGTGTCTGCGGGAGACAATGTAAAATTCCGCGTTCGATTTAACCGCAAAGGCCCGGTGGCTGTTGATATCCGAATGACTCAGTAAGTTGTGTAGTGACAGGAAACCTTGCCGACCTCTCGGTCGGTATTCGCCGTAGATGACGCCAAGACATTCAAACCTCCGCTTTGTGCGTTGCTCTAGGAATGATCGGTTAGCCCTTACACACCACCATTGACCCTTTCCCCCCTTCGCGTGTTATCTCGTAGCCGGAGCCGGCCGTAGCCGGTTCTGGGGCGTAAGAACCCCTCCAAGAGCGGCCGGCATCGGCCGCTAACGATGCCTTCCCAGCCTATGGCCGGGGAGGCGATGGCGCATGTCCAGGGCGAAAGCCTAAAGGTCATCGCGGCCGTCTCTTGGCGGTTTCTTAACTCCCCGACCACCAGCGCCGCTGGTGGTCGCCACCGCCACAAGGGGGAGTTTTTTGAATGAGCAAAGCGCGTCGTCCCAAAGCCACGGGTCCTGCCGATTACCGCATCGCCAAGCGCATCCGCCTGCGCCGTCTGACCGTTGGCCTGTCGCAGGGGGCGGTGGCCGCCGCGTTGGGCCTGACCTTTCAGCAGGTGCAGAAATACGAGCTGGGCGCGAACCGCGTCAGCGCCAGCCGTCTGCAAGAGATCGCAAACGTTCTGCGCGCACCGGTGTCGTTCTTCTACGATGAGGGACCGAACGCGCCCATGCCGTCGATGTTGCTCGACACCCCGCAAAGCATCTCGATCCTGCGCGCCTTCAAGACAATCGAAAACCCCAAGCTGCGCCGCCAGGCGGTCGCGCTCGTCGAGGCGATAGCGGCGGTGAAGGGGTAGGGGGGCGGCATATGCTCTTTTTCGAGATTGCCTCAGGTTTTTTGCTGAAATGACCAATTGATCCGCCTCGCCTTACAATATGTGCGGATTGGTTAGTCTGCGGGGCAAAGCAGAAGTTCGGAGCTGCCCCTGTTTTTCTTCCGAGGTTGATCCAGAGCGGACCCTTCAAGTCCCCTACCTCCAAGGTTGAGCCTGGCTGGAACTTAGGGGGCACCCTTGTGCTCCAACGCTGCCATTTCTGTTAACCTGGGTGTGCCTGGTTATGTGCCGAACGCGCCGGGCACGGTTCCGTATCGAGTTGCCGGCGCAAACCGTGGTTGCGCAATGGGATCGGAGGCATGTGACGTTGCCTCCGAGAGCATGCCGGCGCTGACCAAATCTGCAGAATGGCGCCAGGCAATCATTAGACACGTTTCGTAGACACGTCTCGCGCGGACGATTGGGGGGCGCCTCACACTACGAGGAGTGACCATGATGGAACACTCACTTTCTTCGATCGGGCTGACGCGCAGGGCATTGGGGCAACGGCTCGGGGCTGCAGCCGCCATGGCCGCCATGCCGATGCTGGGCGCCACGACGGCGATGGCCCAGCAGGCCGGGCCCGGCTTCTCGTTCGCCGTCTGCGGCGACACTCGCCCGATGATGTACCTGCCATACAACCAAGGTCAGCCGGACCTGACCAAGCTGTTCATCGAGATGTTCGGGCTGGTCATGCCCGAAAAGGTCGCCGAAGCGGTGGTCCGGAAGGACGTGAAGACCATCTTCGACCCAGTCACCCGCGAACTCATTCGGATCATCATGCCGTTCGAGAGCCGCAGCGAAGTCATGACCCTGACGGTCGACAAGGGGTGGGTCACCGAGGCCTCCGTCGAGGATGTGAAGCTGCTGCCGGGCGTGCACCGGACGATGTTCAGGCTTGAGGGCGGGGATTGGGTGGCGCGGGAGATCGTGAAGGACGTTCAGGCCGAGCGCGCCAAATTCGTGATCAACAGCGGCGACGTCGTGTGGTGGGGCAATCAGGGCCTCACGATCGCCGACAGCCCGTACTGGAAGCGCGTCAATGACACCTTGCTGAAGCAACTGCCCGCTCCCGACGGCGAGATGCTCGCAGCCGGGCTGGAAGGCCGGTGGTTCATCGGGGTGGGCAACCACGAGGTTTGGGGCGATCCCAAAATCGACGGCGTGCTCTCCGCCGTGCCTTATCTCAAGAAGTTCGGCGTGACACCGGACCGCCTCATCTACAAATTCGACTTCAAGGATGTTCGGTTCATCTTTCTCTGGAGCGGGAAATACGACTACCGATCCCCTTCGCTCTGGGACGCCGACCGGCCCAAATACGCCGAGCAGATCCAGCAACTCCAGCAATGGATCGACGAGGCCAAGGCAGCGGGCATCCGCAAGATCTTCATCACTTTCCACTACCCGGTCTTCGCGCGGTCCGGCCTCGGGCCGATCCCCGCACCTGACAACCCGCACAAGCTGATCGCGTCCTATGCCAAGGACATCGAGATCGTCGTGTTCAACGGGCACGTCCACACGACCGAGATTTATGACGTCGATGGCGTCAAGTACCTGATGCTGGGTGGCGGCGGCGCCGAACAGGATCCGATCCTCCCCGGCCGCACGAGCATCAAGCTACCCGCGGACTACCCGCCGGATCTTTATTGGAAGGGGCGGCCGCCTTTGGAAGAATACAACTACGTCCTCGTGGACGTGAAGCCTGGCCTGAAGACGAGGTTCACCCTTAACAGGTTCCGTCCCGGATCGGCCGAGCCCTTTGGAACGGAGGAACTGTTCACGTGACGGGTCGAGCTCAAAGGGCGGGAGGGCGGCCGTGGCGACCGTCCTCCTGATCATCCACGGGCTGGTGGCGGTCGCGCTACTGGGCGCAATCACGCACCAGACCCTGGCGACATGGAGGCCGATGCGCGGGCGGCCCGGTTCGTTCTTCGGCCGCTTCCGTACCGTTCCGTCGGCCTCATTCGCCAACGCCATTGTGCTCTTGTACGTGATGTCCGCTCTCATGGGCGCGGTCATCTATCTGTATTTCCGCGTCGACGTCAGGCCCCAGTTGGAACGTGGCGGTCACTGGCAAGCCCTCGGCTTCTTTGACATGAAGGAGCATTTCGTCGCCATCGGACTGGCGCTGTTGCCGGCCTATTGGGTCTGCTGGCAGCAGCCACGCGCCAACGACCTTGCCCGGACCCGCGCCGCCCTGACCACGATCCTGTCGTGCATTATCTGGTGGAGCTTTCTCGTGGGCCACGTCGTGAACAACATCATGGGTTTTGGGTCATGACATTCTCGTCCGCGTTTCGCCGCTTTGCGTTCGCCTATGGGCCAATCTTCGCGGTGCTCTACGTCATCGCCCTGGCGCGAGACCTTGCGCTCTTCACGGTCTATCCATCGCTCGGCATCGTCCTTGCCGGCACACACCATGCGAAAGACACAGTCGATCCCGCGATGGGGTTCCTTGCCCCTGCAATGTATTGGTACGGCTGGACCGCGACAGCCGCCCTCGGGGCGCTGGTCTTCGGCCTTGTTGCTGCGTTCCTGCCCGAGCGGTGGACGAGCCGGCTCTGGTCAGGATGGGCGGCATGGGTCATTCCCCTGGTCGCGATGATGGCATGCACTTACCTGACATTGCCGTGGTTCCGGCTCTACCTGTGAGCTTCAGGCGGATTGTCGATCCGGTCCGGACCGAGAAAGCTGGCGCTCTTCAGGCGCCGACGGAAGATGGCGAGAGCAGCAGTGTTCTCGCCCCTGTGAGTTCAATGTCCGCTTTGGGTTATTCACGCCGCGAGCAGCCGGCCGCAGGTCGAGCCACTTCCCGCTGTGCCCCATAATCGAAGCAAAATTAAAGCTTTGGCGTCAGGTCATCCTCATCCATTGGGGCGCGCTGGGTTGCCGGCCTTCCCGGGCTAGGTATGCGTGCACTGCTGCCACGACCTGAGCACCTTCCCCGACCGCGGCCGCCACCCGCTTGACCGAGCCCGAGCGCACATCGCCGATGGCGAAGACGCCGCTGCGATTGGTCTCCAGCGGGTGCCGCTCTTCGCCTGTTTCGACTCCGGTTTGGATAAAACCCTTCCCGTCGAGTGCTATGTCGCTGTGCGCGAGCCAGTCGGTATTGGGGTCGGCCCCGATGAACAGAAACAGGTGGCGGATCGGGCGCGCCGCTTCTTCTCCTGCGGGGCTGCACCAGCGAACCAATTCCAGGTTCCCTTCCTGTCCGTCCAACGCCGTGACCGTAGTCTCGGTCAACACCTTGATGTTGGGCTGAGCCTTGATGCGTTCGACCAAATATCGCGACATGCTTGCGTCCAGGCCCGCACCGCGCACGAGGAGCCACACTGTTCTCGCATGGCTAGCGAGAAAGACGGCCGCTTGCCCGGCTGAATTCCCGGCTCCGACCAAGGCCACCTCCTGCCCAGCGCAGAGGCTCGCTTCGATGGGGGTGGCCCAGTAATGAATGCATGATCCTTCGAATTGCGCGAGGTTTGTCATGTCGAGGCGGCGGTAGCGCGCGCCGCTGGCCACGATCACCGTCCGCGTGTGCACGGTTTCGTCATAACTCGTCCTTAGGCGATAATGCTGGCCGATATCATCCGCGGCGATGCTCAGATGTCCTGCCTCGTCGGGTATTGCCATCTCCACGCCGAATTTCTGCGCCTGGTTGTAGGCACGTGCCATCAGCGCCATGCCGGAGATCCCGGTCGGAAACCCAAGATAGTTCTCAATGCGAGCGGAGGCGCCCGCCTGTCCACCGAAGGCACGGCAATCGAGCACGATGACGGACAAACCTTCCGAGGCCGCATAGACGGCAGCCGCCAGGCCGGCCGGTCCGGCACCGACGATGGCGACATCATAGAGCTTCGACGCATCGACCGGCTTCACAAGGCCGATGCAACGTGCGAGCTCTCGCTCCCCCGGATTGAGCAGTAGGTTTCCATTCGGACACAGCACGATTGGCAGGTGGTGACGGTCCACGTGAAACCGCTCGATAAGGGTTCTGGCGCAGGAATCAGTGTCGGAATCCAGCACACGGTGCGGATAGCCGCTTCGGGCAAGAAATCCTTGCAGTCGCAGCATGTCGACATTGTCTTGACGCCCGATGATGATGGGTCCGCTGCCGCCACTTTCCAATAGGCCTACACGACGTAGGATCAGCGCCCGCATGACGCGCTCGCCAAGGCTGGCCTCCTGAACCATCAGGTCGCGCAGTCTTCGCGAGGGAATGACGAACGAGGCCACCGGCTCGATGGCCTCGGCCGTCACGAGCGAGGGACGTTCGGAGAGTTGGGCCAGCTCGCCGATGAAACTGCCAGGGCCGTGGACGACGATGGTCTCGTGGCGGCCGCCGCCACCGTCCTGGGTGACCTCGACCTTGCCTGACACGACTACGATGAGCCCTGGTGCGACGTCTCCGGCTCTGACAATGCGCTCGCCAGCCGCAAATGATGCGGCCTCGCCGAACCGGCGCATCCGGACGACATCGTCCGGAGACAGAGTGGGAAACATTTGATCGCGACGGGTAATGAGCGTGGCAGATTGAGACATGGCTTCCGGCCATTTACTCAGAGCGTAGACGTGAATTACTCTTCCGCTGAGGTCATGTGGCGTAGTCTAACCCTCACGACCTGCCTTGAACAGGGCCCACGTGTCGCGCTTGCCTCGCGGGTGGCATGGCCTAAGCAGATATCCGTGAAGGGCAGGGAACTTGCTGACCGACAGTGGACAGCGACACTTTAAGTTAGCTGCCCATGGCGATCGCCCGGACGGGACGGACCTATCCGGCGTGGAGAAATGCGGTTCGCTACCTATTTCGGAAGAGCGGTGGGAAAAAAGGCCGAGTATTGGCTTTAAAGCGAAAGGAACACGCAATGGCAAAGAATACGATTTGCCTTTGGTACGATAAGGACGCCGAGTCTGCCGCCCACTTCTATTCCGAGACCTTTCCTGACAGCGCCATGGGAGCCGTGCACCGTGCACCCAGTGACTACCCGGCCGGCAAAGAGGGCGACGTATTGACGGTCGAATTCACAGTTGCGGGTGTTCCCTGTATCGGCCTCAACGGAGGTTCCGCGTTCAAACATAACGAAGCCTTCTCGTTCCAAATCGCCACCGACGATCAGCACGAGACCGACCGCTACTGGAATGCCATAGTCGGCAACGGTGGCCAGGAGAGCGCGTGCGGCTGGTGCAAAGACAAGTGGGGTGTATCCTGGCAAATCACGCCGCGCGCACTGACGGAGGCGCTGGCGGCAGGCGGCGATCAAGCCAAACGCGCGTTTGATGCGATGATGGACATGAAGAAGATCGACATCGCCGCGATCGAGGCGGCGCGGCGCGGTTGATGCTCCACCGCGTATGGCGGCAAAATTGCTGCCATTGGCGCAGTTACAAGATTCATCGCCGGCCTCATCAGGTTATTCTGAAAATAGTCAGCTGTCTCGATCGCCCTTGCTTGAGGGCAACCGCACTACCGCTGTCAGGCCACGCTTTCGCGCAGAAGGTTTTCGATTTTCAAGTCGAGATCGCGTGGGGGACGGGCGGAGCACCCGCCGCAAAAGATAAGCCCGCCTCATCGGGTGAGGCGGGCTTGGCTTCATTTGAGGCGCGCTATGGGGTGATTATCACCATTCTATGCGAGCGTCCTCATCATCAGTGCCCTAATCTAACTCAGCTACACCCCGTCGTGCTTCCGCATGTGTCGCACTTCAAACAAGTCCCATTCCGAACCAGCGTGAAGTTCGCGCATTCCGGGCAGGCCTCGCCCACATAGCCCTTCATCTTCGCCTCGGCGCGCTTGTCGGCGAGCGAAGTGGTGGCGGGGGCGGTGAAGCCGAGTTTGGCTATTTCCGCTTCGCCGACGACCTCTTGCAGCAGCTCGCTCTTGAGAGCGGCGGCGCCTGAGGTGGCCAGCGCCACGGCGGGGGCGGCGGCGCGGGCGAGGGCGGCTCCGCCGGGGATGAGCATCAGGCGGTCGACATTGCCGCGGGTGAAGCCGCGGGAAACGATTGCAGTGGCAGGCGCGGGCTCGGGAGCCTTCGACTGGTTCTCGCCCTGGCCGATGGTGGTGGGGCCGGCTTCCGACGGATCGACATGCGCGAGATCGTTGCGTCCGAGATAGGACACGGCGAGTTCGCGGAACACGTAGTCGAGGATCGAGGTTGAGCTCTTGATGCGCTCGTTGCCCTGCACGAAGCCCGCGGGCTCGAAGCGCGTGAAGGTGAAGGCCTCCACGTATTCTTCCAGCGGCACGCCGTATTGCAGGCCGAGCGAGATGGCGATGGCGAAGTTGTTCATCATCGCGCGGAAGGCGGCGCCTTCCTTGTGCATGTCGATGAAGATTTCACCGAGGCTGCCATCGTCGTATTCGCCCGTGCGCAGATACACCTTGTGACCGCCGACGACGGCCTTCTGGGTGTAGCCCTTGCGGCGATCCGGCATCTTCTGGCGTTCGTGTACCTTCACCACGCGCTCGATCACCTTCTCGACGATGCGCTCGGACAATTGTGCGGCCTTCGCTGCAGCGGGCAGCGCGACAAAAGCCTCGACGGCATCCTCCGCATCCTCTTCCTCATCACTGATGAGAGCGGAATTCAGCGGCTGCGAGAGCTTGGAGCCGTCGCGGTAGAGCGCGTTCGCCTTCAACGCCAGACGCCAGGACAGCATGTAGGCGTTCTTGCAATCCTCGACGGTGGCGTCGTTCGGCATGTTGATGGTCTTCGAGATCGCGCCCGAGATGAAGGGCTGCGCCGCCGCCATCATGTGGATGTGGCTCTCCACCGACAGGTAACGCTTGCCGATGCGACCGCACGGATTGGCGCAATCGAACACTGCGTAGTGCTCTTCCTTGAGGAAGGGCGCGCCTTCGAGAGTCATCGCGCCGCAGACGTGGATGTTCGCGGCCTCGATATCGGCCTTCGAGAAGCCGAGGAAGGTGAGAAGGTCGAACGAGGGATCGTTCAGCTTCTCGGCCGGAACCTTCAGCGCGCCGGTGAGGAAATCCTCGCCGATGGTCCACTTGTTGAAGACGAACTTGATGTCGAAGGCGCTCTTGAGACCCTTCTCGACAGCCTCGATCTTCTCGTCCGTAAAGCCCTTCGCAGAGAGCGTCGCGCCGTTGATAGCGGGTGCCTGACGAAGCGAGCCGTGGCCGACCGCATAGGCCTCGATCTCGGCGATCTCCGCTTCGCGATAGCCGAGCGCGCGAAGCGCGTCCGGCACGGCGCGGTTGATGATCTTGAAGTAGCCGCCGCCTGCGAGCTTCTTGAACTTCACGAGGGCGAAGTCGGGCTCGATGCCGGTGGTGTCGCAATCCATCACGAGGCCGATGGTGCCGGTCGGCGCGATGACGGTGGCTTGCGCATTGCGGTAGCCGTGCTTCTCGCCGAGTTCGAGCGCCTTGTCCCATGCGGCCTTGGCGTGCGCGACGAGGGTCTGATCGGGGCAGGAGGCGTGATCGAGCGGAACCGGGTTGACGCTCAGGCCTTCATAGCCCGTGTCTTGACCATGCGCCGCGCGGCGATGGTTGCGGATGACGCGCAGCATGTGCTTCGCGTTCTTGGCGTAGTTCGGGAACGGGCCCAGCTCGCCCGCGATTTCCGCCGAGGTGGTGTAGGACACGCCGGTCATGATCGCGGTGAGAGCGCCGCCGAGGGCGCGACCTTCCGCCGAGTCATAGGACAGGCCCATGGTCATGAGCAGGCCGCCGATATTGGCGAAGCCGAGGCCCAGCGTGCGGTACTCGTAAGAAAGCTGCGCGATTTCCTTGGACGGGAACTGCGCCATCGTCACCGAGATCTCGAGCACCACCGTCCACAGACGGCAGGCATGCTCATAGGACTCGGCGTTGAAGGTCTTGGCTTCGCGATCGTAGAACTGCAACAGGTTGGCGGAAGCCAGATTGCAGGCGGTGTCGTCGAGGAACATGTATTCCGAGCAGGGATTCGACGCCCGGATGCGGCCACCGGCAGGGCTGGTGTGCCAATCGTTCATGGTGGTGTTGAAGTGCAGGCCGGGATCGGCGGAGGCCCACGCGGCGTGGCCGATCTGCTCCCACAGGTCGCGGGCTTTGAGCGTCTTGATCACCTTGCCGTCCTTGCGGGCGGTGAGGTTCCAATCCGCATTCGCTTCGACAGCGCGCAAGAAGTCGTCGGTCAGTGAGACCGAGTTGTTCGAGTTCTGGCCGGAGACGGTGAGGTACGCTTCCGAATCCCAATCGGTGTCGTAGATCGGGAAGTCGATATCCGTGTAGCCTTGCTTGGCGAACTGGATAACGCGCTTGATGTAGTTGTCCGGAATCATGACCCGGCGAGCCATCTTGATCTCGCGCTTCAGAGCCGGGTTCTTCTCCGGATCGAAGCAGGCGTCGTCGGCGGCCTCGCAGTTCACGCAGGCCTTCATAATGGCCTTGAGGTGCTTGTTGCCGAGCTTGGAGCCGGTGACGAGAGCCGCAACCTTCTGCTCCTCCTTCACCTTCCAATCGATATAGGCCTCGATATCCGGGTGATCGACATCGACCACCACCATCTTCGCCGCGCGGCGCGTGGTGCCGCCCGACTTGATGGCGCCCGCAGCGCGGTCGCCGATCTTGAGGAAGGACATGAGGCCGGAGGAGCGACCGCCGCCGGAAAGCTTCTCGCCTTCGCCACGCAGCTTGGAGAAGTTGGAGCCGGTGCCCGAGCCGTACTTGAACAGGCGCGCCTCGCGGACCCACAGGTCCATGATGCCGCCCTCATTCACCAGGTCGTCCTCGACGCCCTGGATGAAGCAGGCATGCGGCTGCGGATGTTCGTAGGAGGACTTCGACTTCGTCAGCTTGCCAGTCTTGTAGTCCACATAATAGTGGCCTTGGCCGGGGCCATCGATGCCATAGGCCCAGTGCAGGCCGGTGTTGAACCATTGCGGCGAATTCGGCGCGACCATCTGGTTCGCGAGCATGAAACGCAGCTCGTCGAAGAAGGCCTGCGCATCTTCCTCAGAGGTGAAATAGCCGCCCTTCCAGCCCCAATAGGTCCAACAGCCGGCGAGGCGGTCGAAGACCTGCTTGGAGGAGATTTCGGAACCGTAGTGCTGATCCTCGGGCAGAGCGGCGAGGGCGTCTTCATCCGGCACCGAGCGCCACAGCCAGGAGGGAACGTCGTTTTCCTCGACCTTCTTCAGGCGCGCGGGCACGCCCGCCTTGCGGAAATACTTCTGAGCGAGAACGTCGGACGCGACCTGGCTCCAGGTCTCCGGCACTTCGATGTTCTCAAGCTTGAAGACGACCGAGCCGTCCGGATTGCGAATCTCGCTCGTCGCGAGACGGAAAGCGAGTGAAGAATAGGGCGATTGCCCAAGCTTGCTGTAACGCCGCTCGATCCGCATTTTTCAAATTCCTTTATGTGGAGACAATAAGTCCCCTGGCCGCAACTGACGTGCGACTCCTCAGCCCACAATATTTAGACGCCCCAACGATCCCTCCTGAAGGGACCGCCTCATGTGCAACGCCCGATTTTTCACCTTTCCAGGACACATTCTCCTCGTCGTGCAATGTCCGCGCGAGGGTGTGACTCTTTAACCTTGGAAGGGTGTTCGACCGGCCCTTTCAGGTCGGCTGCCGGTCTCGGGTCGGCACATTCACAAAGTAGTCGTAAGGGCACTCCGACGTCAAGAACTTGTGCCATCGAACCTCGCTAAAAACTATATGTAGTGGTTCCTGTGTAAATTGTGGATAGCTTTGAAAGCTCGCGCTAACCCTCGGAGACTCCTTCGAGATTCCAAATAGGCATTTTGTCTGTGGGGTCGTTTCGTGGCTATTGAGGCGTTGCAGAGACGGCAAATGACGTATGGTAAAGTTGAACCCCGACAGACAGCGATTTAGGGCCGGCATTTTACGTGGCGAGGTCCGCATTCGTCGGCAAGTGGCCGCATTTGCTGAGAGAATCATCCAGGCCGCGAGCCCCTCGGCTTTTTCGACGTGGATGAGAGAATCGGAAGGCGATTCTCATCCGCCGTGCGATCTTCGGGGGTGTCGGCGGGACTTTGCCGGATCCTGCTCTAAAGACTGGACTTCCTCACGGGGCGAAGCCATATTCCGCGCGAATTTTAAGAACCTTCGGCGGCAGCGATGAAACAGTTTTGGCTTCAGTTCTTTACCTGGTGGAACGGCCAGACGCTCGGCACGCGATTCTATACGTGGCGTCACGGGCAGTTCGTGGGACAGGACGAGTTCGGCAATAAATATTACCGCGCTCAGGGCCCGCTCATCGACCGGTCCGTCGGGTCGGAGCGTCGCTGGGTGGTCTATATCGGCGATGCGGACGCTTCCCGGGTGCCTCCCGGCTGGCGCGCTTGGCTGAATCACAACGAGGACGTCCCGCCGAGCGAAGACAATTATCAGCCGCGTGAGTGGGAGAAGGGGCACATCCCGAACCTTACGGGGACGCCGCAGGCCTATCGCCCGTCCGGCTCGCAATTGGCCTCGGGCCAGCGCCCGCCCGCCACGGGCGATTATGTGCCGTGGACGCCGGGCGAGTAATCCTGTCCGGGGCAGCTTATGTTGAATCGTGTGAGCCAACGCCGCTGTCTCGAATGTGGACGTCCTTTCGGCGATCCCGATTTCGTCTCCTATTCCGGTCGGGTCGAAAACGGCCCGGCTTATTGGACCGGTGAGGGCGCGCTCTGCTCGCCCGCCTGCTCGACCGCGCATTTCAAAAAGCGGGAGGGGGAAGGTCGGCCTTTGACCATGCCCGCGGATGAGCCTTTCCCGAAGGGCCGCTAGGTCTCGAGTTGTTCCGCTGGAAGCCTGTGCCGATGCCGTTCTGATGAACGGGCCTGAAACCGACGCAAGTGAGAAATCTATCACAACCTTGAGAGATTATCTCGCCGTTGTGACGAGATGTAGTTGTCGTAACGGTATTATCTGCTATTGCAGCGATTCACCAATGTCGTTGCAGTACACTTATGGATACCAGGCAACTTCTGGAAATTGTGACTGGAGTTTATGACGCTGCCCTCGATCCTGCGTTATGGGACCAGGTCATAACCAGGCTATCGAGCTCGCTTCGTGGGAATGCTGGCCTGTTTTCCCAGGACATGAGCAATGATGAGGTCGGTCTCGTCAAGTATGGCGAAGCTGATCTGGCTTATGCAACGCAATATCAGAACTACTATGCGCAGGTAAATCCCTGGTATCGAAACATGCTGGCGGGAGAAAGCCCCGCAGATCGAGAAGGCCGGCTTTTCTTCGGTTCTGAACTGGTGAAACCGGGGGAGCTTGAGCGCACGGAATTCTATGCTGACTGGCTTCGACCGCAGAGCATCTACGAGATGCTGGCCACACCAGTCATCATCAAGGGAAACGGCGTTACGAGCCTGACGATTCTCAGGTCGCGCCGTCATGCTGAATTCGAGCAGCATGAGATCGATCTTTGGAAGCAGCTTCTCCCGCACATCAGGAAAGCCGTCCTGGTTCATCAAAAGGTGTGGCAAAGCGAGCATCAATATCTTGGTGCGCTCGCGGGTTTCGATCAACTGGACGTCGGTGTGATCTTCGTCGCGAGCGATGGGACACTGACATTCGCAAATGCGTCGGCCGAGAAGATACTGAATGCGGGGCAGGGGTTGTCTGTCCGTTTCGGCCGCGTTTGCACTCCATCCGTAGCAATGACCGAAACGCTGCTCCACGCGATACGACAGGCTTCGGCAACCGGCATTGGAAGGTCACTGCACCCGGGGGCCAGCCTCGTGGTTCCGTTCGGTCCCAACCAGGCTTTGAGCGTGACCGTGAGTCCTGTCGGCGCTGACCGGCTGTCGGGTCTTCCCTCGGGGCCAACAGCAATGTTGATCCTTTCCGTTCGCGGCGGTCTTCTCAATCGCTCCACGACGTGGCTCGATCAGTATCGCTTGACTCAGGCCCAGCGTAAATTGCTGGCGGCTCTCGTGGGTGGAAAACAGCTCTCCGAATACGCGGAAGAGGAGCGCTTAAGTATCAATACGGTCAAGAGTCACATGAAGCAGATTTTCGAAAGGACCGGCGAACGCCGTCAGGCGGATGTCATTCGAAAAGTGCTGCAAGCCCAAAGGATGGCGGAGTAAGCGGCTCCACCTTGCGAACGTTTTCTGCCCATAGAATCAGCGGCCGCGCGTGCGAAACGATTCGACGTTCTCTCGCAGGTGTTTCGTCTTGCCCGTCCCCGTGAGAACGATTCCGCTGCCGATCTCATCCTCGATGAAACGGAATGCGGCGCGCGGATCTCCGGCCGCGAGGCCGCCCATGGCGAAGGGGCGGTTGACGATGGCCGTCGCGCCCTTGGCATGGAGAGCCGGGATCAGATCCGCCATGAAGCGGGTATCTACGTTGAACGGAAACTGCAGCGCCTGATAGAGCCCGGTTTCGAGGGCGGCGATGCCCGCCGCCACATCGCTGACGCTTGCCCCGAAAGTCCCCACGCCGCAGGCTTTCGCGTGCTCCACCGCTGCGATCACGTGCGGATGATCGACCACGTCACGGGTCGCCTTGTGAATTTGCAGCACATCGATCCGGCCAAGCTTTTCGAGACTCCGGTCGATGCTCCGGCGCAACGCGTCCTTCCCATGATCGACGAAGCTCGCATGGCTCTCATCGTCCCAATGCTCGCCTGCCTTCGTCATGATGACGATATCCTCGCGGTCTGTGGGAGCGAGATCCGCGAGGAACCGGCCGAAGCGTCCCTCGCTCGCCGCATAAGCGGGGGCCGTATCGAAGATGCGAATGCCGAGATCGAACGCGGTCTTCAAAAGATCGCTCGCTTCCGCTTCCGTCGGTGGAGCACTTTGCGCGACGCCCCATACGCGTCCAAGCGAAACCAGACCGAGGCCGAGTTCGAATGTATCGGGTCGGATTTTTGTCATTCTCAGGCCTCGGGCTTCGGATGAAAATATGATTGCGGACGCATTACGGCGCTCGCAAAAAGGTCGAAGGACTGGATCACATGTCCTTGTGGAACATCGATATTTCTTGCGACACCCGAGCCTTTCAGGACGCCGCCGCGCAGATCCGGATCGGGCTCGCGATGGGTGCCGCCACTGCCCAGGCGACAGTTCTGACAGCGGATCGGGCCGAGAATCTGCGCGCCGTTTCCGATCTCGTTGGACAGGGCAAGCGACCCGCCGCCGAGAAGCCGCGCGCCGTCGCCGATCGTGATGACGGCCTTATTCTCGGCCTTGATTGTGAATCCACCTTCCTCGCCGAGCTCGACGTCGGACCCTATCTCGATCCGTCCCGCACTAGCCACCACCCGCGTCCCCGGAAAAACGACCGTGCCCGCACCGATGCCAAGTTCGCCGTCACTCGCGCATTGGAGGATCGTATTCGGCCACAACGTCACGTTCGCGCCAAGCGTGACACGGGGAGAAATCAAGACCGACAGAGGATCCGGCACTGTTATCCCGCGAGTCGCCAGCCGAATGGTTTCCTCGATCCCGAGAAAACCCAAGGCGCGTCGCCCTTCGTCCAATGCGTCACGGTTCATGTATTTTTTCCCCTAGAGCTTGATCGTGTCTCTTTGAAACACGATCAAGCTCTAGATTCTTCATTGCCGCATGATCCGGGCGAACAAACCGGTTTCCACTTGTTCCGATCATGCTTCAGGGGCGATCTTAGGTCTCGGTTCCGGTGGATGTCGATCCGGTGGAGGGACGATATGCGGTGAATATTCCCGTTGAGCCTTTGGGAAACCAACCCTCTATCCAGGCGCTGCCCTTTTTCCAACATGGTTCGCGTGTTATCGCGTGTCGCAAGGTCGGATAAAGCCACGCTGGCCACTTCAACGCTTCAATGCGGACGGAAAAGATGAACCTCGGATGGACGCGGGCCGGTCTGGTGCTCGCATCGGTGATTTGCGGCGCAGGAGCGGCCCAGGCGGATCGGATCAAGAATCCGACGGCCCTGTTTTCCGGCCTCGACAAGATCACCGGGCGTATCGTGTCGTTCGAGGTGGCGGTCGGCGAGACCGTGCAGTTCGGCTCGCTGCAGATGACGCCGAAGGCCTGCTTCACCAAGCCGCCGAACGAGAACCCGAACACCACCTCGTTTGTGGAAGTGGACGATGTCGGGCTCGACGGCCAATCGAAGCGCATCTTCTCAGGCTGGATGTTCGCTTCGAGCCCGGGCCTGCATGGCGTCGAGCATGCGGTCTACGATCTCTGGCTGGTGGATTGTAAGGGCGGCACCGAGGTCATCACTGAGCCGAAGGATGCGCCTGAGGAATTGCCGCCGATCCAGCCGGAGCCGCCGCGTCAACCCGCGCAGGCTCCGCTGCCTGGGAACATCATGGCGCCAGTGGACGCCGTGCCTGTTCAGCCGGTTCCGCGACAGGTGTTGCCTGCACGGCCGGGCGCGCCGCCCATTCTCAATAACAATCGCTCCAACGACCGTTAAGTTCGAAGGGCGGCGAGCACTTCCTGGCCGCTCACGATTCTTTCGCGCGGCCAGACATACCAGTCGGCGTCCCGGTCCATGGCGGCCTGAAGCTTCAGCTTGTACTGGCGGCGGGAAATCTCGGTGGCGCCAAACTGCGCCAGATGCGGCGTGACGAATTGCGTGTCGAGTAGGGTGAACCCGCCCCGGCGCAGACGCGCGATCAGATGGACGAGGGCGACCTTGGAGGCATCCCGCTCCGTATGGAACATGCTCTCCCCGAAGAAGGCGCTCTTCAGGCGGACACCGTAGAGCCCGCCGACCAGCAGCCCCTCCCGATAGACCTCGACCGTATGGCAATAGCCGGCGTCGAAGAGCGCGCCATAGAGCGCATGAATGCGCTTGCTGATCCAGGTTTTCTCGCGGTCTCGCCCCGGAGCGGCGCAACCGTCGATCACACCTTCGAAATCATGATCGACACGGACCTGAAAGACATCGGATCGGACGGTGCGGGCAAGCCTTTTGCCCGCATGGAATGATTCGAGCGGGATGATGCCGCGCTCGCGGGGCTCGACCCAGAATAGGGAAGGATCGTCGGCATCTTCCGCCATCGGGAAGATACCGGCCGCATAAGCCTTGAGCAGGATCTCAGGCGTGATCTCGATAGAGTCCCCTCGCATCGGGGTACGTTATCACGGTGGGACGCGCGCGCGAAGTGGTGTCCGCGCGCCGTTCTTGGGTGGCTTAGAGCATGATCAGAACAAGTGGAATCCGGTTGTTCGCCCGGATCATGCGGCAATAAGAAACGAGAGTTGATCGTTTCAATCTGAAACGATCAAACTCTAGTTTTCTTCGATGCCGCCCGTCTTGAGGAAATTCTCAAGCCAGTGAATGTCATACTGGCCGTTCTGAATATCCGGGTTGCGGACGAGCGTGCGGAACAGAGGCAGCGTCGTATCGACTCCGTCCACCACGAACTCGTCGAGCGCGCGGCGCAGACGCATCAGGCACTCGTTGCGCGTACGGCCATGAACGATGAGCTTGGCCACGAGCGAATCGTAGTGCGGCGGAATGCGGTAGCCCTGATAGGCGGCCGAATCCACGCGCACGCCGAGGCCACCCGGCGGGTGGAAATAGCTGATCGTGCCGGGCGAGGGGCGGAAGGTCGCATGATGCTCCGCGTTCACACGGCATTCGATGGCATGGCCCTCGATCTTGATGTCGCTCTGCTTCACGGAAAGCGAATGACCGGCCGCCACACGGATCTGCTCGTTGACCAGATCGATCCCGGTGATCATCTCGGTGACAGGATGCTCGACCTGGATGCGCGTGTTCATCTCGATGAAGTAGAACTCGCCGTCCTCGTAGAGAAATTCGATGGTGCCGGCGCCCGCATATTGCAGGTCCTGCATCGCCTTGGCGACGACGCCGCCGATGCGCTCGCGCATCTCGACATTGAGCGCGGGCGAGGGGCCTTCTTCCCAGACCTTCTGGTGACGACGCTGGAGCGAGCAATCGCGCTCGCCGAGATGGATCGCGTTGCCCTTACCGTCGCCGAGCACCTGGATTTCAATATGACGCGGCTTCTCGAGATACTTCTCGATATAGACCGCATCGTCACCGAAAGCGGCCTTGGCCTCGGTCTTCGCGGATTCGAGAGCGTAGACGAGATCCTCTTCCGTGCGCGCGACTTTCATGCCGCGTCCGCCGCCACCGGCGGCAGCCTTGATGATCACCGGATAGCCGATGTCCTTAGCGACGCGCTTGGCCTCGACTTCATCGGTGATGCCGCCCTCGGAGCCGGGCACGCAAGGGATGCCGAGGCGCTTCGCGGTACGCTTCGCCTCGATCTTGTCGCCCATCATGCGGATGTGTTCCGCCTTGGGACCGATGAAGGCGATGTGGTGATGCTCCAGCACTTCCGCGAAACGGGCGTTCTCGGACAGGAAGCCGTAGCCGGGATGGACCGCATCCGCGCCGGTGATTTCGCAGGCGGCGATGAGCGCCGGAATGTTGAGATAGCTGTCGCGGGCAGGCGGCGGGCCGATGCAGACGCTCTCGTCGGCGAGGCGCACGTGCATGGCGTCGGCATCGGCGGTGGAGTGAACCGCGACGGTGGCGATGCCCAGTTCCTTCGCAGCGCGTAGGATGCGCAGCGCGATTTCGCCCCGGTTGGCGATGAGGATCTTGTCGAACATCGGCTTACTCGATGACGATCAGCGGCTCGCCATATTCGACCGGCGTGCCGTCTTCGACGAAGATGGACGTGACCGTTCCGGCGCGAGGCGCGACGATCTCGTTGAAGGTCTTCATGGCTTCGACCAGGAGAAGCTTGTCGCCGGCCTGCACCTTGGACCCGATTTCGATGAAGGGCTTCGCCTCCGGGGAAGCGCGCCGGTAGGCCGTGCCGACCATCGGCGAGAGAACCGCGCCGGGATGGCTGGCGGCGGACTTGGCGGTTGCCGGGGCGCTCTCGGTTACGGTCGGCGGCGGAGCGACGACGGGAGCGGGAGCTGCAGCAGGAGCGGCGTAACCGGCTGGCCCATAGGGAAGTGTCACATGCGTCGGAGCGGCACGTGCCACGCGGATGCGCAGATCGCCCTTTTCCACCTCGATTTCTGTGAGATCGGTATCGGAGATCAGGGACGCCAGCTCACGCACGAGATCGGGATCGAAAGGATTTTCTTTAGCCATGGGCCTGCCTCTTAATCTTGAGGAATCAATGTTTTGAAGGTTGCTTCGCGCGCATCCGCTCGACCATCACCTGATGAACCGCGTCCACGCCGAGGATGTAGCTCACCGGGCCGAAGCCGCAAATCACACCAACGCAGACAGGGGCGATCAGGGAGCGATGGCGGAAGCCTTCGCGAGCATGCACGTTTGACAGATGGACTTCGACCGTGGGCGCTCCGGAGCCGGAGATGGCGTCCCGAAGGGCAATCGAAGTGTGGGTATAGGCACCGGCATTGATGACGATCCCAGCCCCTTGTGCGCCCGCTTCCTGAATCCAGTCCACGAGCTGCCCCTCGTGGTTCGACTGGCGGAAAGTAATATTCGCCGCAACCTTCGCAGCACTCTCGCGCACGAGCCGTTCGATCTCGGGAAGCGTGACGCTCCCGTAGATGTGCGGCTCTCGGCGGCCCAGCATGTTCAGGTTGGGTCCGTTCAGGACGTGGATGGCGGTCATTACAGCGGAAACGCTCCAAAAGCCCCCGCGGACGGGAGCTGAAAGGCCCTATTATCCAAAAGCACGGCCGTGGGAAAGGGTATTGGAGCGATCATCCCACGGGAAGCGGGTGGAAGATCAAAGAAAACCTTGATCAACGGTCCTAGGCAGGGACAGGGCGACCCCGTCTGTCATTCCGGGGCGCCGCAGGCGAACCCGGAACCCATAACCACTGGTGTCGCCGTGCGCGGCCCCGGAATGACGGAGGCGGGTTTCTCAGCAGGTCGCCTTGCCGCACTGGCGGACGCTGGCGACGACCTTCTTGAGGGGATCGAGGCCGACGGCGCCTGAAATGACCTCGTCGCCGATGATGAAAGCCGGGGTGCCGGTCAGGCCGAGCTTGTCGCCGAGATCCGCGTTTTCCGCGAGCGCAGCTTTGACATCGGTGCCGTTCATGTCCTTTTGCAGGCGCGCAACGTCGAGACCCATTTCCTTTGCGACGGCGATGGCGCGATCGCCGTTCACGCGGCCACGGCTTTCCAGGAGCTTGGTGTGGTACTCGAAGAGCTTGTCGGCGGAGAGCTGGTTCTTGGCCGCGAGGGCGACGCGGCTCGCTTCCACGGATTCAGGACCGAGAACCGGGAAGTCCTTCAGGACGATGCGGAGCTTCGGGTCAGATTTCGTAAGCGTCTGAAGGTCGCTGAGCGCGCGTTTGCAATAGCCGCAATTGTAGTCGAAGAACTCGACCAGGGTGACATCGCCGGTCGGGTTGCCGACCACGAAAGAATGGGGCGCGCTCAGGATCGCCTGCTTGGATTCCTTCATCACGGCGGATTGCGCTACGCGCTGCTGATCCGCCTGGCGCTTTTCAAGCTCGGCGATGACTTCCTGCAGAAGCTCCGGGTTCTTGAGAAGGTAATCCCGCACGATTTCGCCGATGGCCTGGCGCTGCGTCTCGTTGAACGTGGTGTTCTGCGCGGAAGCCGGCGCGCCGACGGCGAGCATTCCGGCAACAGCGACCATTCCGAAAACGTGGCGAAGAGAAAAGCGCATCGTCCGTCCTTGTGACAAAACCGCGTCGAGGGGCGGCAGGTCTTCCAATTGTTTCAAAACCAGGCCTTGGTCGCAGGGCGGAGCATCCGAATCCGCATCCCAATCAATTATCTGGTACCTGGGTTAAAGGGTTGCAAAGGCAAACGTCAAATCACGGCTTCGTTGGGCCGTGACTCAGTTTGATGAGGATAAGTCACAGGCTTTCCCTCCCTCTTGCGGGGAGGGACGACGGGTGGGGGTAATCTGACCGGGTGAAACTTTCATACGTCTGGCACTGGCAGCCTTCCTGCTTATCGGATCACAGGCAACGCTCTGACTTTTCATACTCCTCCCCACAAGGGGGAGGGAAGAGCA
Organism: Microvirga sp. 2MCAF38; assembly: GCF_052115485.1. Taxonomy (NCBI): domain Bacteria; kingdom Pseudomonadati; phylum Pseudomonadota; class Alphaproteobacteria; order Hyphomicrobiales; family Methylobacteriaceae; genus Microvirga; species Microvirga sp. 2MCAF38. Next base: position 108,184 of record NZ_JBFRGU010000002.1, read on the forward strand.
CGGATCAAGCTGAGTCACTACCCTTCGTTGGGGGGTGTTGAAGCGATCGGCCTGAACGGATACGAGCCCTGTCATGACAAAATCGATCGCCAATCCGCCGGTTCCTCAAGTCGCCCGCCGCATGGAGCGCGTGTCGTCCTTCCTTGCGATGGATGTATTAAGCGCCGCCGCGGCGAAAGAAAGGCGAGGGGGCAGCGTCATCCATATGGAGGTGGGCCAGCCCTCCGCCGCCGCGCCCCGTATCGTCCGCGAAGCGGCCAAGGCCGCGCTGGATCTGGGAAAGATCGGCTACACTGAGGCCCTGGGGATCGCCGCCTTGCGCGAGCGCATCGCGCGTCACTACCGGGAGACCTACGGCGTTACCATCGCGCCGGAGCGCGTCGTGGTGACGACGGGGTCCTCGGCGGGGTTCGTGCTCGCGTTCCTGAGCCTCTTCGACGCAGGCCAGCGGGTCGCGATCACCGCGCCCGGATATCCGGCTTACCGCAATATTCTCGAGGCGCTGGATCTCGAACCGGTCGTCATTCCGCTCGCCAAGGCCGATGGTTGGATCATGACGGCGAGTGCCATCGAGAAGGCTTATGCGGAAAAGCCCTTCCACGGCATTCTCGCCATGAGCCCGGCCAACCCCTCCGGCACCATGATCGGCCGCGCCGCGCTGGCCGCCTTGGGCGAGACCTGCCGCCGTCTCGGTCTGTGGTTCGTCTCCGACGAGATCTATCACGGCCTGACCTACGGCGAACCCGCCGCGACGGCTCTCGCCTCGGACGATGATGCCGTCGTCATCAACTCGTTCTCCAAATATTACTGCATGACCGGTTGGCGCATCGGCTGGATCGTGGTGCCGGACCGGCTCGTGCGCCCCATCGAGCGGCTGGCGCAGAACCTCTACATCTCGCCGCCCTATCTCTCGCAGGTCGCCGCGCTCGCCGCCTTTGACGCGGTGGAGGAGTTGGAGGAGATCAAGGCGGGATACGCCCGCAATCGGGCGCTTCTTCTGGAGGAACTGCCGCGTATCGGAATTACCGATATGCACCCGGTGGACGGCGCGTTCTACATCTATGCCGATGTCGCCCGCTACACGAACGACTCCATCGCCTTCTGCAAACGCATGCTGGAGGAAACCGGCGTCGCCGCCACGCCCGGCCTCGACTTCGACGCAACCGAAGGCGCGCATTACATGCGCCTGTCCTTCGCAGGCTCGCAGAACGATTGCCGCGAGACGGTGAACAGGCTCAAGGGCTGGCTGAAGTAGGACTTCAGAAAATCAGGAAGTCCTTTTCGCTTAGCTTCGCAGGCTTGTTGCGCAAAACCGCGAACTTGATGGCGCTTTGCGCGCCGATGCCATCGGGGTCGTAATAGAGGCTGCCCGTCTTCGCGTCGTAGATGATGCGATCCCAAGCATCATGCGCTTCGGTGCCTTTCCAGAACGCCTTCTTCGACAAAGCGATGGGGCTCTCCGGCGAGCCCTTTTTGCCGAGCGCTTTGAAGATGGCGTTGTCGAGATGGATCTTGTCCTGCTTCACCGTAAAATCGGTGATGGTGTCGATACCGGTGCCGGATCTCGCCAGCGAGGTATCGAACACGAACACGTCCTTGCCCGCGGAGCCGGTCAGCGTGTCCTTGCCGCGCCCGCCGTGGAGCACGTCTTCTCCCAGCCCGCCCCAGAGTCTGTCGTCGCCGTTGCCGCCCCAAAGCGTATCGTGCCCGTCGGTGCCGATCAGGCGATCTTTCTTCGACGTCCCTTCGATGATTTCGCCTTCGCGCGGCTGCTCGGGCTCCGGCACGGGACGCTCGAACACATCCTGCACGGTGATGGTGAGGTTCTGCTCATGGGACAGGCCGCCTGCATCCGTGACTTTCACACGGACGGAATGCGATGTGGCCTGCTCATAGTCGAGCAAGGCACTGTTGGCGACCACGAGCTTTTCACCCTTTTCGCCCTGCAGGGCGAAGCGGCCATTGGCGTCGTCGAGAAGCGTGTAGGTGAAGGTGTCTCCTGTGTCGGGATCTTGCGCGCTCAGGGTCCCGACCAGGGTGTCTTTCTTCGCCATCTCGTCTACGCCGCCGCCCGAGAGGTCGATCCGTTCCGGCGCGTGGTTGATGGGAAAGGACGGGTCCACCAGCGTTACTGTGACGTAGGATTCGTAGGCCAGTTCGTTGGTGAAATAGAAGTCGATTTCGATCGGCGCGGTGATCGTGTCGGTCTTGTTCGAATAGGTGAGGGTGCGCACGAGCTTCTGCACCCGTGCAGCCGAGGCGGTGTCGGCATCGAGCTTGAACTCCAGCCACTGGTTTTGCTCGTTCGTGCGAATCTTTCCGAGCCGGACGCCGTCCACGCTGACCTCGCTGCCGTCCTCAAGGCCCTTGGACAGGGAGATGCCGCTGCCCTCCGAGATGTCGATGCCGAAGCGACCGTTTTGCGGCCCGCCCTCGCGCACGTTGACCGCCAAGAGCCACAGGCCGAGGCCTGTCTCCACAGTCGCGTTGCGGCCTGCATCGAGTGCAACGGCCTCGCCCGTGAAGGAGGCCCGGTCGCCGTCCAGAGCGCCGACATCGAGAAGGCTGGAGGACACCGTAATGTCCCCGGCGGCGTTCTTTGCCTCCACAGTTTCCAGACCGTTGCGGTGGATTAGACGTCTTTCCTCCCAGGAGAGTGTTCCGCCGGTGAAAACGAGCCTGTCGTTGGCTGTGTCACCTGCCGTAACGGCGAGGGCCATGGCCTTGTCGTCCACGGTCACGAGCGCATTGCTCACATAGATCGACTGGAAGCCCGTGATGGACTTGCCCACGAGATTGACCGTTGGGCCGTAGATGGCGATCTGGTCGTTCCCGCCGCCACCATCGATGCTGACCACATCCGCGATCTGCCCGGACGCAAGGTAGATGATGTCGTCCTCCGACGATCCTCGGATCGTCTCGATGCTCTGGAGCCGCTTGATCTGGTGAATGGAGAACTGCCCGCCCGACATGAGCTGGAGCGTATCGTCGCCCGCGCCTCCGGAGAGTTCGTCATTGCGGTCCAGATGCGCCTGGGAAGCAATGAACGTGTCGTTGCCGCCCCCACCGACCAGCGTCTCGTCATTGACGGTCAGATAGATTTCTTCGCCGATTGGGGTTGCGAGGTCGAGATCGGAGGCGGGCATGGGCGTCCCTTATTTATTTGGGACCAACAGTCTTAAACGAAACGATACAGTCATTCAAATCATTGATATCGCAGCGATATTTCGTACGGTCTTGCATTCGGTGAAATGAAATGAAAAAGCCGACCGGGAAGCCCGGCCGGCCTTGAAAAAATACGATTTAAAACAGCCTTACGAGCTTGCTTGCGCTCACACTACGAAGAAATCGCTGGCGCTCAGTTTCTCTTTGTTGGCGATCTTGATGATCTCGACCGGCTTGTAGCGGGAGCCCGCACCATCGGCGTCGTAGTAGACGATGCCTTTCTTATAGATGATGTAGTCGTTGGAGTCGGTCGCTTTTCCGGTCTTGAAGAACTTCTTGTTCAAGGGAGCAGGCGACGCCTCGGAACCTGTTTTGCCGAGCTTCTTGAAGATGTTCTTGCCGAGCCAGATCTTGTCCTCGCCCCGCGTGAAGTCGGTGATCGTATCGAAGTTTATCTTCTTGTTCTGGTTGCGGGACGTCGTGCCTTTTCCGAGCGCCGTGTTGAACACGAAAATGTCGGCGCCAGCACCGCCGGTGAGCACGTCGTTGCCTGATAGGCCGTTCAACTTGTCGGCTCCGATGCTACCCTTCAGCGTATCCTTCTTGCTCGTACCCTGCTGGCTCTCCAGAAGGTCGGTCACCTTGATGGTGATCGCCTGATTGGCAGAAAGGCCTGTGCCGTTCTGATCCTTCACCTTCACGGATAGAGTGTGGTTGTTCGCGCGCTCATAATCGAGCACAACCCCGGCTTTGACCTTGACCTGACCCGTGACGGCATCGATCTCGAAGGTGTCGTCGGTCAGGGAGTAACGGAGACCCGCCGCGCCACCGTCATCATCAGCCGACACGGTCGCGACCACGAACCCACCCGTCTTGTTTTCCTCCACGGACGCGACGGTGCCGCCGGTTGTGAGGTGAATGTTCGTTGGAGGCGTGTTCGTGCCTTCAGGTGTTCCACTAAACACCTCGGTCATGAGTGTGGAGTTCGGTGCATTCAGCCAGCTTATGACGAACGAGCCGTCGGTGAGGGCGACGACCTCGGGATTCATCTGATCGCCGGCTGCATTCGAGCCGACTAGCAATGGTGGGATTATGACCGTTCCATCTGCTGAGCAGGCAGCAACGTAAACGTCGTAATCCGATACATTGGCGACCTGGACAAGGAGGGCGAAACCTCCGTTCGCCAACTCGGTGATGCTCAGGGATCGAACGGCCCCGGGCGGGGTCGCGAAGCTCACGGCCTCTCCGACCGGATCCCGGTTCGAATCGAACACCTGCGCCTTGATCACAGAGTCGCCGCCGACCGTCGTGTTGTCTTGCCAGGCGATTACGAATTTGCCGCCGGCCAGGGCTGCCACCGCTTGATTGACCGGAGCATCCGGGCCGGACCGGACAACAAACTTATCAACTGGGTTCGAGCTCGTACGGTCCTCGATCCTTATCGAAGTCCCGTTGTTATAAAGAATGAGAAAGGCCCCTGTCGTCAGAGCTGCGAAAGCATGTCGGCCGCTGTCTTGGGCCGCCTGATAATCAATGGCGATTACGTTTTCGGTGACTGTTGCTGCTGCGACGACCTGTTCAGGGGCGCCCGGATCACTTCCTTCGCGTAGACTATGGTAGAGGACTTTGTAATTTCCTTCACCAAGATCGTAAACTTGGGGATCGGGATGAGGCCTGCCCTGCGCAAAGCCAAGATCCGCCGCAAGGCCGATCAATTGCCGACCATCCCCTAGCCGCTGAGCCATCACAGAGCCGCTTTCCACCCATGTCACGACGGTGTCGCCGTTGGAGAGGAGGGTGGCGCTGACATCTACTCGGGGTGTCTCACCCGTCGCGATCACAATCTGACCACCTCGATGCGAGCCGTCGGCATTGAAGGCCTGCCCGAAGACACTCGTGCCGTCGGTCCAGACCGTCAGATAAGAGCCATCCGCCTGCCGAACCAAGTCGCCGCTTGTGGCGGCAATGGTGAAGTTCATATTTCCAGAGGCAAAGGCCATCGGCGCCTCTCTGTTACGAAGTATTGTTACTATAATAAGGCCTCAGAGTTGATCAAGGCGCAGTAAAGAAAAATGGCCGGGACGAGCCCGGCCATTCCTGATTCTGAATTAGTGTCTGATTACGATCCGCTGAGGACCGACTTCGCCTTGGACCACCAGCCGGCCCGCTTCGGACGGTCCGGATCTTCCGGAGTCAGAACGACGGCGACGGGTTCGGGCTCGGGCTCGACCGGCGCCGGGGGCGCTTCGATTACCTTCTCTTCGACAGGCTGTGCTGTCTGAGGCAGGAAGGTTTCTCTTGCGATGGGTTCTCTCGCGACGCGCGGCTCACGCTCTCGGCGGACTGGAGCCTCTACCGGGACCTCTGCCGCGAAGGCCGCTTCCTGCTCGCCAGCCGGACGCTCGGAGACCTGCTCCGCGCCTTCCTCGCGATTGCGGCCACGTCCGCCACGGCGTCCACGACGGCGGCGACGGCCGCCTCGCTCTTCGCCCTGCTCGCCACCCTCGGCCTCGGCGGCTTCCGCGACCTCTTCGCTTTGAGCGGCGTCTTCCTCTTCACCTTCCTCGGATTCAGCGCCTTCGTCGGCTCGTGCTTCGCTGGGAGCACCGTCACGGTCACGTCCGCGACGGCGACGACGGCGGCGGCGACGACGGCCTTGGCCATCCTCTTCTTCGCCACGCTCACCTTCCGGCGCGCCTTCCACGCCTTCTGCTTCGTCCTCTGCCTCTTCGAACGTCGGCTCCTCGACCTCAGCCGGTTCATCGACGGGGATGATCGTGTCGATCTGGACGCCGGTTGCCGCTGCCTTGTGTTCAAGGCGCAGGGCCGGCTCGCCGCGATCGACCGCGAACGTGGTCGTGCCCATCAGGCTGTCATCTGCGAGGACGGTGATGGAGACGCCGAAGCGCGTTTCCAGTTCGCGCAGGTGAATGCGCTTCTGGTTCAGCATGTAGAAGGCTGCCTCCGACCGTGCACGGACGACGAGGTTGTAGCCTGCGTTCTTGATCAGCGTTTCCTCGATGGAGCGCAGCACGTTCAGAGCGACCGACGGGGTCGCGCGAACGAAGCCGGTGCCGGCGCAATGCGGGCAGGGCACCGAGGAGGATTCGAGCACGCCCGTGCGGATGCGCTGGCGTGACATTTCCAGAAGGCCGAAGGGCGAAATGCGTCCGACCTGAATGCGGGCGCGGTCGTTCTTCAGGCACTCGTTCAGCTTCTTCTCGACAGCGCGATTGTTGCGCTTCTCTTCCATGTCGATGAAGTCGATGACGACGAGGCCCGCGAGATCACGCAGACGCAGCTGCCGGGAGATTTCCTCGGCAGCTTCGAGATTGGTGCGAAGAGCCGTGTCCTCGATATTGTGCTCGCGGGTCGATCTCCCTGAGTTCACGTCGATGGAGACGAGCGCTTCCGTCGGGTTGATGACGAGATATCCGCCCGATTTCAACGTGACCGTGTTCGAGAACATGGCATCGAGCTGCGCCTCGACGCCGTGCTTTGCGAAGAGCGGCTGCGGTTCGCGGTAGGGCTGAACGATCTTCGCATGGCTCGGCATGAGCATGCGCATGAAGTCCTTGGCCTCGCGATAGCCTTCGTCTCCCGAGACGAGGATGTCGTCGATATCTTTGTTGTAGAGGTCGCGGATGGCGCGCTTGATGAGCGAGCCCTCCTCATAGACCAGCGACGGCGCGGAGGAGGTGAGGGTGAGTTCCCGCACACTTTCCCACAGGCGCATCAGGTATTCGTAGTCGCGCTTGATTTCCGGCTTGGTGCGCGAGGCGCCCGCCGTGCGCAGGATGATGCCCATTCCGTCCGGCACCTCGAGATCCTGGGCGATCTCCTTCAAGCGCTTGCGGTCGGCCGCGTTGGTGATCTTGCGCGAAATACCGCCGCCACGACCCGTGTTCGGCATGAGAACCGAATAACGCCCAGCAAGCGAGAGATAGGTGGTGAGAGCCGCGCCCTTGTTGCCGCGCTCTTCCTTTACGACCTGAACCAGCAGAACCTGCCGGCGCTTGATCACTTCCTGGATCTTGTACTGCTTGCGCGGCACGCGGGTGCGCTGCGGCATGTCTTCGAGCGCATCGTCGCCGCCGAGCTGCTCGATGACGTGGTGAGGCTCCACGTCGTCGTCTTCGTCGTCGTGATCCTCATCGCCGCTCTCGGCTTCGCCCTCGGATTGGGTGTGGTGCACCTCGGCGGCGCTGCCGCCTTCGAGAAGGACGACTTCTTCCGAGGCCTCGACCATTTCCGTCACATTGCCGGAAACCTCATCCTCGGCGGCTTCGCCTTCGACGGTCTCGCCTTCGGGCAAAGCTGCGCTGACGGTCTCGTCGGTCTCGGCCTTCTTGGGGGCGGAGCGGCGACGGCGGCGGTTGCGGCGCTCCTCCTCCTGCTCTTCCTCGGCTTGAGCCTCTGCCTCGGCTTCGAGGAGCGCCTGACGGTCGGCGACGGGGATCTGGTAGTAATCGGGGTGGATCTCGCTGAAAGCGAGGAAGCCGTGACGGTTGCCGCCATATTCGACGAAGGCCGCCTGAAGCGACGGTTCTACGCGGGTGACCTTCGCGAGGTAGATGTTACCTCGCAACTGCTTCCGGTTAGCTGATTCGAAGTCGAATTCTTCGACCTTTTGACCACGCACCACCACAACCCGGGTCTCTTCCGGGTGGGAGGTATCGATAAGCATCTTGTTTGCCATGTTGGACTCTCGACATGGCGACCGGTGGCAAGACCTTGAGCGAAAGCCGCGCTGAAAGCGGGCGGCCGCGCCGGAAAACGAATCGGCGGGCTGGAAATGCGTGGGGATTGCGAACGGTCGCCATCGTGCGCCGCGTTGGGGCGCATTCTGGGTTAAACCGGGCCGAAGCCATGCCGAAACGTGTCAGGTCGAAACGGATCAAGCATGGGCTGGCGCGAGACAAATCGCGCGCATCGAAAAGTGCATCCACGACAGTCAGGACTGACTTCGCTTGCGCAACCATTCAACGACGGCCCTTTCGAAAACGATGCGCCAGCGGGGCTGGCCATCGGCGAAAAACGGCGGAATTACGCCATATGAGCCTGTCCGTGTGCCTATTGGGCGTGACAAACGGCCGGTAGGATCGATCAACACAATCGTCTCCTCGGGCGCGCCGTCAGATTCGGCCATGCCGGACGGGATCCAGATCATTACAGATCGATTGGGGCATTTGGCAAGATGCTGGGACGATGTGACCTAGTTGCAACATGCCCCGATCAACGGCGTTTTATAGGCGGGAGCTTCATTAACCAAACCCGGACTATGGGGTAGGAGGGGCTCCCGGAGAAGCTGGCGATCAGGATGCACGATCTGTCTTTTTCATGGTTGGGCCGCGCATTCCTGCTCCTGGCGTTCATGGCGGGAGCGGGACAGGTCGTGGCCGCACCGAATGACGGCAAGGCCCCGCCCGCGGCGACGGAATCGGATCGAGGGCCGGCCATCGCCGCCGCGATCAATGTGGAGAGCGAGGCGTCCCGGACCCGTTTCAAGGTGGTTTTGTCCAAGCCAGTGACCGCAAAAGCCTTCGTCATGGAGCGGCCGGACCGTGTCATCGTCGATCTGCCTGAGGTCACCTTCCACGTGCCCGCCGAATCCGGCCGCAAGAAGGAAGGGGCCATCGCTTCCTTTCGCTACGGCCTTTTCGCGCCCGGACAGTCTCGGGTCGTGATCGATCTGGCGCAGCCTGCAATCGTCTCGTCGGTCAACGTTTCATCGCGAATGGACGACGGTTCCTACCTTCTCACTCTCGAACTGACCAAGGTCGAGCGCGAGGAGTACAAGCGTGTGGCAACGGCCAGCGCGACGGCGACGGCAGCCAAACCTCCTATGTCCGTGCCGGAGCCCACTCCAAACAAGGACAATCGCCCCCTCATCGTGCTCGATCCTGGCCACGGCGGCATCGACCCCGGCGCGGCGTCATTGACCGGCACTTTCGAGAAGGAACTGGTTCTCGGCTTCGCCCAACTTCTGAAAAAGCGCCTCGATGAGGGTGGCCGCTATCGCGTGGTCCTGACCCGGGACAGCGACGTCTTCATTTCCTTGGGCGAGCGGGTGAAATTCGCCCAGAAGCGCAAGGCTGACCTCTTCATCTCGATCCACGCGGATTCGATCTCGGGCGGCCAGCAGGATGTTCGGGGCTTGACGGTCTATACTCGCGCGGAACGGGCCTCGGACGCGGATTCAGCCCGTCTTGCCGACCGGGAAAACAAGGCCGATTCCATTGCGGGCGTCGATACCAAGGAAGAGGCGGATGACGTTTCCGACATCCTACAGGAACTCACCTTGCGCGAAACGCGGGTTTTTTCGCACGGATTTGCGACGAATCTCGTCGGCGAACTCGAATCCGTCGCCCGCCTGAACAAGAATTCCCGTCGCGAGGCGGGGTTCTGGGTTCTGCGAGCCCATGACGTGCCCTCGGTTCTGTTGGAACTCGGTTATCTGTCGAGCCGGAAGGATTATGATCTCCTGGTGTCCGACGAGTGGCGCGGCAAGGCTACGGCGGCGATGGCGACGGCCATTGATCGTTTTTTCGCAACACGGCTCGCGAAACCGGGTCCTGCCGCAGTTTTACCATAGATACAGTGTGGATATCCCATAGCGGGCACGCGATTCCTCGGATAACAGGGCAGGGCTGACAGAAGCCTCTTGCCCGGTTTTGGGGTATCATGTCTCGGATCAGTGCGAGCAAGCGCCTTCGGGCGTCGACAACGGACCTTTTCTCGGATGCGCATCGTCCTACGATTTTTCGGCTTCCTGTTTAGCGTCGGGGCGATTTTCTTCCTGATCGGAGCCGCTATTCTGGCCTATGGCTTCTGGCATTTCTCGAAGGATCTGCCGGACCATGCGCAGCTCGCCAATTACGAGCCGCCGGTGATGACCCGCGTCCACGCCACGGACGGAAGTCTGATTGCCGAATATGCCCGCGAGCGCCGGCTCTATCTGCCGATCCAGGCCGTGCCGAAGCTCGTCGTTTCCGCTTTCCTGTCCGCGGAGGACAAGAATTTCTACAAACATGCCGGTATCGACCCGGAGGGTATCGTTCGCGCCATCGTCGCGAATGTCGGCTCCGGCGGCAAGCGCGAGCAGGGCGCTTCGACCATCACCCAGCAGGTGGCCAAGAACTTCCTTCTCACCAACGAGCGCAGCTACGAGCGCAAGATCCGTGAAGCTCTGATCGCGCTGCGGATGGAATCGACCTTCTCGAAGGACAAGATTCTTGAGCTCTACCTCAATGAGATTTATCTCGGCCTCGGCAATTACGGCATTGCCGCCGCCTCGCTGAACTATTTCGGCAAGTCGGTTCACGAGCTTTCCATCTCGGAAGCGGCCTATCTGGCCGCCTTGCCGAAGGCACCGAACAATTATCACCCGTTCCGTCAGCGGCAGGCCGCTATCGGGCGTCGCAACTGGGTGATCGACCGAATGGTCGAGAACGGCTACATCTCCCGTGAGGTTGCTGACACCGCGAAAAAGGATCCGCTGAACGTCACCCCGCGCGTCATCTCCCCGAACAGCATCGCTTCCGGTTATTTCGCGGAAGGCGTGCGTCGTGAGATCGCCGAGCGTTACGGCGAACAGAAGCTCTATGAAGGCGGCCTTTCGATCCGCACGACGCTCGACCCGCGCATGCAGGCCATGGCTCGCAAGTCGCTGGTCGACGGTCTCGTCCGGTACGATGAAGCCCGCGGCTGGCGCGGAGCTCAGCAGAAGATCGAGCTTGCCGGTCGCGAATGGGGCCTGGCTCTGGCCGAGGTGACCTCGCTTGCCGACGTGCAGCCCTGGCGCATGGGTGTCGTGCTTGACGTGTCCGGCGGGCGCGCCCGCATCGGCCTTCAGCCGAAGAAGGATTCGTCGGGGCAGGTGGTCAAGGAGCGCGAACTTGGCATCGTGTCAGCTGACGGCGTGAAGTGGACCCGACGCACGGTCGACAAGGTTCTGTCCTCCGGCGACGTGGTTTATGTGGATCCGCTGGACGGCAAGTCGGACCAGTTCCGTCTGCGTCAGGTGCCGGAAATCTCCGGCGCCATCGTCGCCATGGATCCCAATACCGGCCGCGTCCATGCGATGGTCGGCGGCTTCTCGTTCGATCAGAGCGAGTTCAATCGCGCCACGCAGGCCCTGCGTCAGCCGGGTTCTGCCTTCAAGCCGCTCGTCTATGCGACGGCTCTCGACAACGGCTATACCCCCTCGACCCTGATCCTCGACGATCCGCTCACGATCAATATGGGCCCGGGCCAGGAAGCGTGGTCGCCGTCGAACTTTGAGAATGGCGGCGGTGGCGCGCACACGCTCCGTTACGGCGTGGAGCATTCCAAGAACATCATGACCGTGCGCTTGGCGCGGGACGTCGGCATGCCGGTCGTGGCCGAATATGCCCGCCGCTTCGGCGTCTATGACGACATGCTGCCGCTTCTATCCATGTCGCTCGGTGCGGGCGAGACGACTGTCATGCGCATGACGGCGGCCTATTCCATGTTCGTGAATGGTGGCCACCGCATCAAGCCGAGTCTGATCGACCGGATTCAGGATCGCAGCGGCAAGACGATCTATCGTCATGACGACCGTCAATGCGGCGGTTGCGATGCCCCACGCTTCGACGGCAACGGGCCGCCGAAACTCGCGGACAATCGGGAAGAGGTGCTCGATCAGCTCACCGCCTATCAGATCACCTCGATCCTCGAAGGCGTCGTGCAGCGCGGTACGGGTCAATCGATCAAGGCCGTCGGCAAGCCTCTCGCGGGCAAGACCGGAACGACGAACGACGCGAAGGACGTGTGGTTCGTGGGCTTCTCGCCGGATCTCGCGGTCGGGGTCTTCCTCGGCTACGACAAGCCGCGTTCGCTGGGTGCCACGGCGCAGGCCGCGCATTATGCGGCGCCCGTGTTCCGCGATTTCATGAAGATGGCGCTGAAAGACAAGCCTTCGACGCCGTTCCGTGTCCCGGCCGGCATCAAACTCGTGCGCATCAATGCGGGCAGCGGCACGCGCGCGGGTCCGGGCGATGCCGGAGGCGTGATCGTCGAGGCGTTCAAGCCCGGCACCGCTCCGCCGGATTCCTATTCGCCGCCGGTAGAGCCGGGGCCGGAGGCAGGATTGGTCTCGCCGGAGGCGCAGCGGGCAATCGGTGCCGGAACGGGCTTGTACTGACGCCACCCACCACATGGACAACGAATGGAAGCTGGATCATTCACAAGATCCAACTTCTTTACACGCTCCGGCGGTCCTCTTAAACGGGATCGCTATCCCAACGGCAGAGTTCAAAAAGCAAGACAATGCGCGCCGAAATTCAACACCTCGTAGATGAGACCAAGCAGTCAGTCGGGCTGCTGAGGAGGCATCTTTGACTGGGACAATGCCCAGAGACGCCTCGCTGAGCTGAACGCCAGCACCGAAGATCCCAACTTCTGGAACGATGCGGATGCCGCGCAGAAGATCATGCGCGAACGCACATCCATCGAAGATCAGATCAATGCGATCAAACGCCTCGAGCAGGAACTCGACGACGCGATCACCCTGATCGAACTCGGTGAGATGGAAGACGATCAAAGCACGATCACCGAAGGCGAGGAGGTGATCCGCGCCCTCCAGATCGAAGCCGCGCGCCGGCAGGTGGAAACGCTGCTCGCAGGCGAAGCCGACAGCAACGACACTTATGTGGAAGTGCATTCGGGCGCGGGCGGCACCGAGAGCCAGGACTGGACCAACATGCTTCAACGCATGTATGCGCGCTGGGCCGAGCGTCGGAAGTACAAGGTAGAACTTCTCGAAATCACCGACGGCGAAGAGGCGGGAATCAAGAGCGCGACGCTCCTGATCAAGGGTCTCAACGCCTACGGGTGGCTGAAGACCGAATCCGGCGTGCACCGTCTGGTCCGTATCTCGCCCTTCGATTCGAATGCACGCCGCCATACGAGCTTCGCGTCGGTGTGGGTCTATCCGGTGGTGGATGACCGCATCAACATCGAGGTCAAGGAATCCGATTGCCGGATCGATACGTTCCGCTCCTCGGGTGCCGGCGGCCAGCACGTGAATACGACCGATTCAGCCGTGCGTATCACCCACATCCCGACCGGCATCGTGGTGGCCTGTCAGCAGGAGCGCTCGCAGCACAAGAACCGGGCCACGGCCTGGAACATGCTCCGCGCAAGGCTCTACGAGGCCGAACTGAAGAAGCGGGAAGAGAAGGCCAGTGCGGAAGCCGCCGCGAAGACGGATATCGGCTGGGGCCACCAGATCCGCTCCTATGTGCTGCAGCCCTATCAGCTGGTGAAGGACCTGCGCACAGGCGCGCAATCCACGAGCCCGCAGGATGTGCTCGACGGTGACTTGGATCCATTCATGGAAGCCTCGCTCGCCCAGCGCGTCTATGGTGGTGGCGAAGCGGTCGATGATATCGACTAGCGTCCGGTAAATACGAGTCTGATCATGTTGATGGTGACATGGTCAGACTCTGCGAGACTGCGTCCTAGACGATGTAAAAACTGTCCCAGAAAGGAGCATCCGAATTGATCCCGAATTTGGCGAAGGCGATCTGCGCCAGGGGACCCGAGCCATCCGGATCGTAGAAGACGATCCGTCTGTCGTCGTCGTAGACGATCCGGTGATCCGCGTCGCTCGCATGAGTGTTTTTTGTAAAGGCGGCCTCGGACAGCCATCCTTTCGGAAGGGCCTTGAAGACCTTGGACGAGAGGACGATTCGGTCCAAACCGCTCGAATCGAGGCCGAACTGGAAGTCGACGATCTTGTCGATATTCTTTCGCGCATTGAGCGCGGTGGAGAATACGAAATCGTCGTTTCCATATCCGCCCGTGAGAGTGTCTTTTCCAAGACCGCCGTGCAGGACGTCGTTCCCGTCGAATCCATAGAGACGGTCGTTGCCCTTTTGACCTCTGATGACATCCTTGACGGCTGTGCCGAAGATCTTGTCCGAGTCGGATTTGCCGATCTGCGTCAGGATCTGCTTGGATGCTTGCCAACTCCACGCGGCAAGATGCGTACCGTCCTTCGACGGGGCGCCGTAGAGGGCTTGAATGGCCTCGATGTCGAGCCATCCGAGTTGGGGCGCTGAATACAGGTTTTCTCTTCCGGTATAACTCATCACCGTGTTGGTGATGTTGTCGAGTTCGGACGAGAGAAGCTGGTCGTTGTAGTCCATCTTGTGGAACGGATGCTTCAGCCCGAGCGCATGGCCGATTTCATGCAGCAGCACCAACGACTTGAAATTCCGGTCCTGCGTCAGCTCGTCCCGCGCGAGGGTGTTCAGGTAGACGTTGCCGTTGCTGAAGCTGCGATACAGATAGTCCTTGTCCGAATAGGATGAATACATCTCCGGGAATTCCGCATAGGCGGTGATGGTTTCCGAGGTTTTTTCCCATTGGAATTTCAATTCAGCGTTGTCGCCCCGCACCTCGATGAAGGAAATTCCCGACGCGTCGCCCCATTGTTTCAGCGCGGCGCGGGCCACGGCTTTGTCGGCGGCGTCGAATGCGGCCCAACCCGTCCAGGAAAAGCCGGATGTGGGGAATGAATAGGTGAGGATGACAGGGGTTCTCTGATCATTCAGAGACGGTTTGGAGTTCCAGCTGTAGCCGGAATGAAGGGCTTTGTAGTTCGGCATGGAGCAAGCTGGACCATAGAGGAGTGTGAAACCCTCTTAAACGAAATAACAAAGCAACTCAACCCTAAGTAACAACAAGACCGAAGGGCGCTAAAGCGCCCTTGCCGCCGCGAGCACCTCTTTCGCGTGGTCCGGCACTTTCACCTTCGGCCAAATGTTCGCGACCTTACCCTCGCGGTCGATGAGGACGGTGGTGCGCTCGACGCCCATGTATTTGCGGCCGTACATGCTCTTTTCGACCCAGACGCCGTAGGCTTCGAGCATGGATTTTTCCTCATCCGCCGCGAGAGGGAAGGCGAGGCCGTATTTATTGCGGAACTTGTCGTGGCTCTTGAGGCTGTCCGGTGAAATGCCGATGATTTCCGTATCGGCCGCTGTGAATTCATCCCGCAACGCTTGAAAATCCTTCGCCTCGAGGGTGCAGCCGCTGGTGTCGTCCTTGGGGTAGAAATAGAGCACGGCCTTGCGGCCCTTCAGCGCTTCGAGGCTGATTTTATCGCCGCCCGTCACCGGGAGTGCGAATTGCGGGGCTTTTTGTCCAAGGGTCAATGTCATGTTCGCCTTCCTTTCGGCGGATTGTCGGTGTTTGGGAGCCAAACAGCAATTCTGAACAAGATGATCGCCTGAACAAGATGGTCGAAAGGCGGTCAGGCGGGGTAAGTTCCCCGCGACTTGATTCCCACTCCTTGCCGACAGTTCAAGAACCGGATCGCTCAACATCGCCGGAATGAAGCAGTTTTCGATCAAACATAAGCGCCTCAAGGGCGCCGGACGGCCGAAGGCGCAGCGGAGCGTGATTGCACGCGTGCTGCGTGGGGCTCTCTATGTGAAGCTGGGTATCGTTCTGGCCGTGATCGTGTGCGCCGGATTGCTCTATGCGCGCCTGACCGCCGGCCCGCTCAGCTTCGGCCGGATGCCCGAGCGAATTGCCGAAGCCCTGGCCTCGCGCATCGGACCCGGTTGGTCGGTGACGATGCGTAATACCGCACTCGAATTGAGGTCGGGATCGCCAGCCCTGCGGGCCATCGGTCTGGACATTCGCGATCCCGACGGCGTGCTGGTCGTTCGGGCTCCTTATGCGACCGTCAGTGTCGACGGCATGTCGCTGTTGACGGGAAATCTGCAGCCGCGATCGATCGAATTACGCGACCTTCAGATTCGCGCGCTTGTCGGCAAGGATGGCTCGCTTTCGTTCTCTCCGGCGCCCGGTGGCGACGGAGCAGATGTTTCGCCTGTTCCGGCCGCTCCTGTGCCGCAGCCGATAACGACGGCGCAGAGCGGCGAGCAGGTCTCTCCGGTTTCGCGTGCCGTCGGCTCCCTCTTCACGCTTGTCGTCGGACGCTTCGGCATTTTGAGTTCGCTCGACCGGGCGCAACTCACGAATGCCAGCCTCACGCTTGTCGATGCGCATCAGAAACAGCGCGGAACCTTCAAGCGCGTCGATGCTGTTTTCGACAAGAACGCCGACGGCGATCACCATTTTGAAGCGATACTCGATGGGCCGCAGGGTGTATGGCAGCTCAATGGCGATGCCAGCGGCAACGACAAGGCAGGCTATCGCGCAACCGTCATTGCAGCCGATGCTCCGCTGGAAGACGTTCTTCTCCTTGCCGGTCTCTCGGCATTGCCCGCGACGACGGATCTTAAGCTCTCGGGGCGGATCGACGCCGCCTATGGGGCAGGCCGCCTGACCGATCTCAAGGCGCGCTTCACGAGCAATGCCGGCGCACTTCAAATCGACGACAGGGATACGTCGCCACTTCAGGTCGACAGTTCCACCATTGCCATGGCCTGGGATGAAGAGCGCCACCAGCTCGATCTCCAGACTCTTGAAATCAAGGGCGGAGAGACGTCCGTGAACTTGCAGGGCAAGCTTGCCTTGCCGCTGAACGGAGAGCCATGGCATTTGTCTCTGAGCGGCAAGAACGCCCGGCTGTCGGGGGCGACCAGCGGCGATCAGCCTGTCGAGCTCAGTTCCATCGAGGCCGATCTTTCTGGTCCTGAAGGTGTCACACTTAATTCGGTGAAGCTGCGCGGGCCGGGCGTCTTTGCCGATATTTCCGGCGTGCTCGGCACGCCCGCGGATCCCCGGAGCTTGCAACTCGATGTCCGGGCGTCGAATTCCAACATGCGCTCGGCGCTTCGCATCTGGCCGGAAGCTGTCGCGCCGCCTGTGCGAAAATTTCTCGTCAAGAATTTGAAAAGCGGCACGCTCGACAGCCTCGGGCTTAAAGTCGCCATGACGGGCGAGGACATGAGCAAGGCCATATCGGGGCGACCGATTCCAGAACAGTCGCTCAACATCGATTTCGCGATTTCGCAAGGCACGTTGAAGGCTGCCGAGGGGCTTCCGCCTGTCTCGAAGATGAATGTGGCGGGCAACGTTACCGGCATGAAAGTCATGCTTCGCGCCCCGACCGGAGAAGTGCAACTGCCCGAGGCCCGCAGCCTTGCGGCCTCCGATGGGACATTCACGCTCGGCAATTACTGGGACGAAGCCGCCGTCGCGCAGATCGATTTTCGCCTGCAAGGCGGGGCCGATGCTCTGTCTGGTCTTCTGAAAGAGCCGCTGATCCGCCAGATCGCCGGTTTCGATGCCGATCCCGCGAACACGAAGGGCAAGGCAGACCTTAGGGTCGGTATCGGATTACTCGTCAACAACGTCCCGGCCTTTGCGGATCTGCCGTTGACCGTGAACGGCAAGGTCACGGACCTCGCCGTGGACAAGATGTTCGGTAAGGATCGGCTCGAAGGCGCGGCGCTCGCCATCGCTTACGATCGCGGCTCCCTTTCGATCAAGGGCGATGGAAAACTCGCCGGCAGCCCCGCGACCATCGATGTTCGGCAGACGCGGGAAGGCGGCGAGGCGAATGTCGCTTTCACGCTGGACGATGCCGCGCGCCAACGGCGCGGAATGTCGTTCGGTACGCAACTGACCGGACCACTGCCGATCCGCGCGACCATGCCTCTCGGCAAGGACGCCAAATCCGGCATTCGCATTGAGGCGGATCTGACGAAAGCTGCCGTCGATCAACTCATTCCCGGCTGGGTGAAGCCGTCCGGCCGCCCCGGAAAGCTCACGCTGACGCTGGTCGAAGGGGCGACGAGCGAAGTCCGCGATCTCCAACTCGACAGCGGCGCGACGCAATTGCGCGGAACGGCGCTTCTCGGCGGGGATGGCTCCCTCGAAAAGGCCGACCTGACCACGTTCAAGATGTCTGCCGGCGACGATATGCGCGTGCAGTTCGACCGCGTCGGTGGTGTCTACAAGGTCATTGTGCGTGGCAATGTGGGCGATGCCAGGCCGTTCACGAAGTCTCTCGGTTCGTCTGCGCCGACCTCGGTTTCGAGCATTCGCAGCACGGCCCAACGCGATTCCAGGGACATCGACCTCGATCTCGCGCTCAATATCCTGACCGGTTACAACGACGAGGCGATCACCAACGCCACGATCAAGGCCTCCACTCGTAAGGACAGCTTGCGTCAGCTGGACATGAAAGGGCGGCTCGGATCGACAAACGTGATCTCGCGCACCATTCCGCAAGGCGGCGGTGCCGGGCCTGTCATCGTTCTTCAGGCCGAGGATGGCGGCGCTCTGCTGCGCTTTACGGATGTCTATCGCCGCATGTCCGGCGGCGATCTCATCCTGCAGATGACAACAGGTGACGGCCAGCAGCCCGGAGTGATGACCTTGCGGTCGTTCACTCTTCTCAACGAGCCGGCATTGCGTCGGATCATACCGACACAGACCCAGGTGGTCGCCGGTCGAGATAGTCAGGGGCGGGCGCAGAACGTGCAGGTCGATACGAACCGCATCGATTTCGCAAAAGCGCGTGTGGATTTCACGCGTACGGCCGGGCGCATCGATTTCAGGGATGCGGCCATCTGGGGCAACCAGATCGGCTTCACCCTGAACGGTTTTATCGACTACAATCACGATAAGATGGATATCAGCGGCACGTTCGTTCCGGCTTATGGCCTGAACAATGCGTTCGCTCAGGTGCCGCTGTTCGGCCCACTTCTCGGCGGCGGTCAATACGAGGGGTTGTTCGCCGTGAATTTCAGGGCATCGGGCGCGAGCACCGCGCCGACGCTCTCGGTGAATCCGCTCTCCGCTGTCGCACCGGGATTCCTGCGTAAATTGTTCGGGGCAGGCGGTGCGCTTGAGGCGGATACCGCGCGACCGTTGCCAATCGAGCGCTGAGGCTTTCGCGACTCGTCGGCCTCTATAGCGAAAGTGAGAGTTTCTGCGCTTGAAGCGTGACGGTGTCGACGTCGATGCTCACGCAGTCGAGCATGTCCAGCTCCGAGATCGCGAACCAGGAGGCCTCCATGGCGTCGTCTCCGGCAAAAGGTGAGCCGGAGATCCATCGGCACAAGACCGCGATCATCACGAATTGCTGGCGGATTTCACCGCGTTCATCCCGGTCGAACGCGTCGAGTGCGGTAAAGGCACCCTTCGCTTCCGCGCGGATCGTGGTTTCCTCGAAAAGCTCTCTGACCGCTGCGTCTTCTATCGTCTCGCCCGGATCGATCTTGCCACCGGGGAAACCCCACTTGCCCGCATCGGGAGGATTGGCACGGCGGACCAGCAGCACCCGGTCTTCATGGATGACGACAGCCAACACGGCGGCGACCGGACGCATTGTGGGAGGATGACGCGTGTCCGAATTCCGTGCTGCCGTATCACGCGATTTCATGGCGATCTCCGCCTGACGGAACGTCTTGCCCGGTGAGGGCGTGAAGGAAAACATTTGGAGAAAAGCATCCGGGTCCGATGCGTTCGAACCCGGATGCTTTTTATCTTCAGACGGCGCGCAGCAGCACGTGGCGCTTCTTGCCGAAGGAGAGCTTGATCACACCCTCCGGTGTCATATCGGTAAGGCGCAGGACGCCGCGTTCATCGGCGACGGTCTCGTCGTTGACCTTGAGGCCGCCGCTCTTGACCTGCCGGCGCGCTTCGCCCGTGGACGGAACCAGCTTGGCGTATTCAGGGCCGAAGGCGGTGAGCACGCCGAGGCCGGCTTCGAGAACGCTCGACGCAATCTCGATCGTCGGCAGGCTCTCCGCGAGGGTGCCTTGCTCGAAGGTCTTGCGAGCGGTCTCTTCCGCCAGATCGGCGGCTTCACGGCCGTGGAGGAGGGCGGTCGCTTCCGTTGCCAGAACCTTCTTGGCCTCGTTGATGTCAGCCCCTTGCAGGGCCGCCAGCCGCGCGACTTCATCCATGGGCAGGATCGTGAAGAGCTTCAGGAAGCGCGCCACATCCGCGTCCTCGGTGTTGCGCCAGAACTGCCAGTAATCGTAGGGGCTCAGCATGTCGGCGTTGAGCCACACGGCACCGGAAGCCGTCTTGCCCATCTTGGCGCCGGAAGAGGTCGTCAGCAGCGGGCAGGTGAGGGCGTAGAGCTGCGACGTGCCGAGACGGCGTCCGAGATCGATGCCGTTGACGATGTTGCCCCACTGGTCCGAGCCGCCCATTTGCAGAACGCAGCCATAGCGCTTGTGCAATTCCACGAAATCGTAGGCCTGGAGGATCATGTAGTTGAATTCCAGGAACGACAATTCGTGCTCGCGCTCGAGGCGAAGCTTCACGCTGTCGAAGGACAGCATGCGGTTGACCGAGAAATGGCGGCCCACATCGCGCAGGAACTCGATATAGTTGAGGGTCGTGAGCCACTCGGCGTTGTCCGCCATCATCGCGTCGACCTTGCCTTCGCCGAAGGTGACGAAGCGCGAGAACACGCCCTTGATGCTGGTCTTGTTGGCCTCGATCTGCTCGACCGTTAGAAGCTTGCGGCTCTCGTCCTTGCCCGAGGGGTCGCCGACACGCGTCGTGCCGCCACCCATGAGCGTGATCGGCTTGCCCGCGCCGGTCTTCTGCAACCAGTGAAGCATCATGATCGAGAGCAGATGGCCCACGTGAAGCGACGGTCCCGTGCAATCGTAGCCCACATAAGTCGTCAGCCGACCCTCCAGGGCGGCAGTGTCCAGACCCTCGAAATCGGATGTCTGGTGAATGAAGCCCCGCTCGGTGAGGACCTTCAGGAATTCGGATCGGGGCGCGTTCATCGCGGCTCTCATGGTATGCGAAATTGGATGAGGGCCGTTTAACAGCTTCGCCGGATCATTTCACGAGAAATTGCGTAAACGTATCTTGGGCTTGCCATCGGTACCGTGAGGAACTGGCAAGACTGACTTATCAGATGAGTTGTGTGAGGCCCATATCAACAAGCCATGATTGCATAGGAATATATATATGTTATAACATTTGAACTGCGAAGGTGCAGCCCTGCCGAAACTGGGAGAAGAGTGCGATGACAATGACGCAGCTTGAGCTTGAGTATCTTTTGTCATTTGGAGGAGTATTCAACAATCCACTTCTTGGGACAGGAAGTGGAACCAGCGGACCTGGAAGTGGCGACTCCGGAAGCGGTCAAGGTTCGTCGCAAGACGGGGGTTCCACAGATACTTACCTGGGTGAGACCATAACGACCGACTCCGGTACATTCTGGGTTGGCCGTAGTGGTTTAGTTTATAGAATTCTTGATAACGGAAGCTTGGTGTTGTCCAACATCGGTCAAATGTTCGGTGATGGGGCGCCATCCTACCCAGATGGAGGTGATACTACGGGTCGTCAGTGGGAATACATTGGCAATGACCACGGTAAATTTCAAACAGATGGCATATACATTATCAAGGAACGTCCTGATGGTACCGGGCAGTTGGTCGAGCCGGGCGAAGTGGTCGATGGTCCCCCTCCAGTAGACGGCGGAGCATCCACTCCTGGCCAGAATATCGAGCGTTCAGTGGTCCTATTTGTGGTGAATGGCAACGTTCAGAGAACCCTTCTGCAGGCCGGAACGCAGAACAATGATACTATATTCGGTACCAGCAGCTCCGATATTCTCTCTGGCTACGGCGGAAATGATCTCCTGAATGGTGGCGCCGGAAATGATGTCCTGCTTGGCGCGGCCGGGGATGACACATTGAACGGCGGCGCCGGGTTTGACGAGGCGTCTTACCAATTATCCTCATCGGCAGTGATTGCTAACCTTGCTGTTGGTACGGCCATTGTTGGCCTTTACGACGGTGACACTTTGGTCGACATCGAAGCCTTATCCGGCTCGGCTTTTGGTGACATGTTGATCGGTGATGCGGGAGCGAACCGCCTTTCGGGTAACGGAGGTGACGACCTTCTGATTGGCGCGGACGGCAACGACACTTTGTGGGGCGGCGCTGGCAACGATACGCTCTACGGCGATAGCGGCAACGACTTTGTCGCGGGCGGTGACGGAAGCGACATCATTCAGGGTGGCGCAGGTGCCGACACTCTGGACGGCGGCAACGACATTGACACGCTCGTCTATGGTGGTCCGGAGAGTGTTCTCGTCGATCTGCGCACCGGCGCAACCGGTGGCCAGGCGGCAGGCGACGTGATCAGCAACTTCGAGAACGTGGTCGGCGGGTCGGGCCATGACACGCTTTACGGCAGCGCTGGTGCCAATGAGCTGAACGGGCAGGCCGGCAACGACATCCTCGCCGGAGCGGGTGGCAACGACACGCTGTGGGGCGGTGCCGGCAATGACACGCTCTATGGCGACGAGGGCAACGATGCCCTCTATGGCGATGATGGCAACGATGTCATCGTCGGCGGTGCGGGAGCTGATATCCTGAACGGCGGCGCAGGCACCGACACGGTCGTTTATGGCGGCCCGGAGGGGTTCTTGGTCGATCTGGCCACCGGCGCGACCTCCGGTCAGGCTGCGGGCGATGTTATCAGCAGTGTTGAGAACATCGTCGGCGGGTCGGGCAACGACACCGTTTATGGCAGCGCCGCTGCCAACGAGCTGAACGGGCAGGACGGCAACGACGTTCTGGCCGGTGCCGGCGGCAACGACACGCTGTGGGGCGGCAACGGCAACGACTGGCTCGAGGGCGGCAATGGCGATGACCTGATCGCGGGTGGCAGCGGCGACGACCGTCTGGTCGGCGGTGCCGGCAACGATGCGCTGCACGGCGAGCAGGGCCGTGACACGTTCGTGTTCGACACGGCGCTGAATGCGGCGAGCAATGTCGATCAGCTCGTCGGCTTCAATGCGGCGGAGGATTGGATTGCGTTGAGCCGGAGCATCTTCTTCGGGAACGGCGCGCTGTCGCTGGCGGCGGGACCTGTCGCCACGGCTGACACGGCACAGATCGTCTACGACGCTGTAACGGGTGCGCTGTCATACGATGCCGACGGAAGGGGAACTGCAGCGGCGATCAAGTTCGCGCAGCTTTCAGCTGGTCTGACGCTGGCCTCCAGCAACTTCGTGCTGATCTGATCTCGCATCTTCGTTTCCAACAAACAAAAAGGGCCGGTCGAGCGACCGGCCTTTCTGCGTTCAGGACGATGTCGGGCTGCTTCGGCGGCTTTCCGGACCGGCGCGAGCCGGGACGCTTGTGGAGCGGCTGCATTCCGAACTCTTGGATCCTACGAATGAAGCCCAGTTCGCTGAGCAATCCTGGAAATAGGTGACTGACAGAGCTGTTGAGTTGAGGAGTGCGCGCATTCGCAAGTGTTTTACCCGCCGGCGAGCATTTCATCTTGAGACAACTTCCAATTTGTAGGTCGCTGTAACTTTATAACATATGGTCTATGACACACCAGGAGATTCTATATGGCGCAGGCCCCTCAAGCTACCAATCCTCTTTACGTGGATCCCAACGCGCAGGCTCTCCTGTCAGGGGAGCGCTGGACGAGATCCGTCGTGACCTACAGCTTTCCGGATCAGGTAACTGATTATCCTTATCCTGTGAGTGGGTTTTTCCAATTAAGTCTTTATCAGCAGAGCCTTGTACGAAGTGTTCTTGAGGGATCTTTCTCCCAGGAGATTGAGGGTAGCTATAATCTTCTGAGTTCCGTTGAAGCAATTACTAATTTGGATCTTTCATATATAGGCGAGACTATTTCCGACATCGCTTTTCAAGTCGATGCTCTTAATGGCGCCTATGCGCATCTTCCTGACGGTACTCCTAGGGCAGGCGATGTAGCACTTGGGCTCAATTATAATAACCAGTCTATCTACGGACATTATGTAGCCTATCACGAGATAGGCCACGCCCTGGGCTTGGGGCACGGACAAGGTGTTATGACGCCGGACCGCGACACGAAAGAGTTCGCGATCATGACTTACACTGACTATATCGGCGATCCCGACATTAACTTCGGCGAGGGCGATGATGCCAGTGGTTACATGATGTACGATATTGCGGCCTTGCAGTATCTATACGGAGCGAACTTCAATACCAACAACACCGACAGCGTCTATTCCTTCAATCCTTCCTCGGGTGAGGTTTTCCTCAACGGTGTCCAAAAGGTCAAGCCGTTCAGGAACATGATCTTCATGACGCTCTGGGACGGCGGCGGCAACGATACCTACGATCTCAGTCCCTACTCCACCGATCTCACGGTCGATCTGGCGCCCGGCGGCTGGTCAGTATTCTCCCAGCAGCAGCTGGCGAACCTGTCCGATGACCGCCTCATCAAGGCGCGCGGCAACGTCTTCAACGCGCTGCAGTACAACGGCGATCCCCGTTCCCTGATCGAGAACGTGCAGGGCGGCTCGGGCAACGACAAGATTTACGGAAATATTGCAGGCAACACACTCAGCGGCAATTTCGGCAACGATACCTTGAGCGGCCGGGACGGTAACGACACCCTCTATGGTGGCGAGGGCGACGATACGCTCTATGGCGGAGAAGGCCATGACTCCCTTTATGGCGGAGCCGGCAACGATGCGATTTCAGGTGAAATTGGCAATGATTTCATCGACGGTGGCGATCTGAACGATGCGCTTTACGGTAACGATGGCGACGATACCATTCTTGGTGGGCGCGGTAACGACCAGGTACGCGGCGGCGCAGGCGCCGATTCCCTGGATGGAGGTGAAGGATACGATCTCCTGAGCTACATCGAGGACACGACCGGCGTGTCCGTCGATCTGAGATTCAATATGGTGAGTTTTGGAATAGCCCACGGCGATCGGATCAGCAATTTCGAAGCCGTGGAGGGAGGCTCGGGCAGAGACACGATCTTCGGCAGCCATGGCGATAACACGTTATACGGACAGGGGGGCGATGACATCCTCTATGGCGAGTATGGAGCCGACACCATTTGGGGCGATGACGGCAACGATGCCCTCCACGCTGGCAACGATTATTCGGGAGACACGGTCTACGGAGGATCCGGAAACGACACGATCTACGGTAGTCTGGGAGGCGACCTGCTGTATGGCGGGATCGACAACGACAGCATCTATGCGGGTCAGGGTGAGGACTGGCTCGCAGGGGAAGACGGCAACGACTTCCTTCAGGGAGAGAGCGGCAACGATGTCATTCTTGGCAGCGCAGGTGCCGATATCATGGATGGCGGCGATGGCATCGATACGCTCGACTACGGCGGGGATACGATTGGTGTCGAGATCGATTTGAGAGTCAACTGGGCAAGGTTTGGCCATGCTCAGGGTGATCAGATCAGCAACTTCGAGAACGTGTACGGAGGCTGGGGCAAGGATACGATCTCCGGCAGCGGCGAAGGCAATGCTCTATCCGGGCGTGAAGGCGATGACGCCATCTACGCTGGCGGAGGCAACGACACTGTCTCTGGTGGCGCCGACAACGATCTCCTTTATGGCGAGGACGGTCAGGATAGCCTCGTCGGCGGGAGCGGCAATGACTCGCTGGTTGGCGGAATAGGCGATGACACATCGTGGGGCGGCCAGGGCGATGACGTAATCCAGGACGGGTACGGCAACAACTACCTGGCCGGTGAGGACGGCAATGATTCCCTGCAAGGTGGAGACGGTGAAGACACGCTGGTTGGCGGGATAGACAATGACACGCTGTGGGGAGGGCGGGGCAATGACCTCCTCTACGGCGAGGACGGCAATGACTTCCTCGTTGGGGACTTACTCCCCACCGATGTCGGCAATGACAAGCTCTTTGGCGGCAATGGTGATGATGTCATCATTGGCGATGCCGGCGCCGACACGCTGGATGGCGGCAGCGGCATCGACACGCTCTCATATGGCGGCGACAAGTTCGGCGTTTACGTCGATGTGCGCACCAACTCGGTCTTCTATGGCCAAGCCGCGGGTGACGTGATCAGCAACTTCGAGAACGTCACCGGCGGCTCTGGCAACGACACGATCTTCGGCAGCCTCGACGCCAATGTTCTGCGGGGGCAGAAGGGCGACGACACTCTCGCCGGCGCGGACGGCAACGACACCCTGTGGGGCGGCGAGGGCAAGGACTGGATCGAGGGCGGCAACGGCGATGATCTCATCTATGGTGAGATCGGAGACGATCTCATCCAGGGCGGTGCGGGCGCGGACACGCTGGACGGTGGCGACGGCAACGACACGCTCCAGGGCGGCACTGAAGGCGACCGCATCTATGGCGGGATCGGAGACGATCTCATCCGGGGCGATGCGGGTGCGGACATAATGGACGGCGGTGACGGCATCGACACGCTTTCTTATGACGGAGATGTGGTCGGAATCTATGTCGACCTGCGCACCGGTACGGCTCCTTACGGTGATCAAATCAGCAACTTCGAGAACGTGATCGGCGGGTCGGCTCGGGACACGATCTACGGCACTCTCGGCGACAACGTGCTGTCGGGGCAGAATGGGAACGATACCATCGGCGGCAGTGATGGGCGTGACACACTCTACGGCGATGCCGGTAACGATTTGCTCGAGGGCGGTAGCGGCGATGACATCATTTATGGTGGAAACGATAACGATCTCGTCCGGGGTGGAACGGGTGCTGATACGATGGACGGCGGTGCCGGCATCGACACGCTGGATTACAGCGATGATACAGTGGGCGTTGGCGTCGATCTACAATTCAATCTTACCAGCTATGGCTCGGCCGCCGGTGATCAGATCAGCAACTTCGAGAACGTCACCGGCGGATCGGGATGGGATATGATCTTTGGCAGCTCCAGCGACAACGTGCTGCGGGGACAGTACGGCAATGACCTCCTTTTTGGCGGGATGGGCAATGACACCCTCTGGGGCGGCTTTGATGATGACAGCCTTTACGGCGGCGCTGGCAACGACACGCTGTATGGCGAGGCTGGACGCGACACCTTCGTGTTCGATACGGCGCTGAATATTTACACCAATGTCGATCAGATCGTGGGTTTCGATGTGGCCGATGATCTGATTGCCTTGAATCGGAACATTTTCAGCGCGTTTGGCACATCGGTGTCTTTGACGGTGGGACCAATCGCCACTACTGCAGGCGCGCAATTGGTTTACGACAACATAACGGGACTTTTGTTCTACGATGCGGACGGGGGAGGGGGAGGTGCCGGAGTGAGGTTCGCGCAATTGGCGGCTGGTCTAGCCCTGACGGCGGGCAATTTCGCCCTGGTCTGATCCACAAACCGATCTCTGGACCAACAAACAAAAAGGGCCGGTCGAGCGACCGGCCCTTCTGCGTTCAGGAGGACTCGGCGGCTCAGGCCGCTTCTTCGACCGAGCCCAGACGCTTGTTGAGATAGTCGTCGACCGATGTCATCAGTTCGTCGACCTTACCGTCGAAGAAGTGGTTGGCGCCCTCGACGACGGCGTGTTCGAGCTTCACGCCCTTCTGGGTTTTCACCTTCTCGATCACGCTGACCACATCCTTCACCGGGGCGACACGGTCTTCCGAGCCGTGCACGAATAGGCCGGAAGAGGGGCAGGGGGCCAGGAACGAGAAATCGTAGCGGTTCGCCATGGCGGCGATGGAGATGAAGCCCTCGATCTCCGGGCGGCGCATCAGAAGCTGCATGCCGATCCAGGCGCCGAAGGAGACACCGGCGATCCAGCAGGCGCGGGCGTCGGGATTGATGGCCTGGGCCCAGTCGAGTGCCGCCGCGGCGTCCGAAAGCTCGCCCTGGCCGTGATCGAAGGCGCCCTGGCTGCGGCCGACGCCGCGGAAGTTGAAGCGTAGAACCGAGAAGCCGCGGTTCAGGAAATTATAGTACAAGTTGTAGACGATCTGGTTGTTCATCGTGCCGCCGAATTGCGGGTGCGGATGAAGAACGATGGCGATCGGGGCCCCTTTCTGCTTCGCGGGCTGATAACGTCCCTCGATGCGACCGGCAGGGCCCGTGAAGATGACCTCAGGCATAATGCGTTGACCTCTTGGCAGCTGCCCTCCTGGGGGAGGGTGCAGATCTCAGGGCGGCCTTGACTCAAGGCCCCTGTTTTCCTTAAAATCCTTAGAATAATTCTAAGTACTGTTGCCGTTGGGCCACTGCAATGGGCAGGGCGGCCGTTCGACACGCGGTGATTGGATATGGTTGCGATGCTTTAGCACGGCAACCAGGGGCAATTGCAAGGTTTTCGTGAAGGGGTCCGTTCGCATGGCGACAAGCCGGCGCAGCTATCTGGATTACAACGCGACCGCGCCGATGAGGCCCGAGGTCGCGGGTGAGATGGCGCGCGTCTTCATGCTGTCGGGGAATGCCTCCTCTGTCCACGCGGAAGGTCGCGCCGCGCGGGCTGAAATGGAAACAGCGCGGGAGCGTGTGGCTGCGCTGGTCGGCGCTTTGCCCAAAAACGTCATTTTCACGAGTGGCGGCACCGAGGCGAACAATCTCGTCTTGTCGCCATCCCTCCGCCGCGCCGGAAAGCTGGGTGCGAGGCTTTTGCTCATCGGAGCAACGGAGCATCCGTCCGTGCTCGGCGGGCATCGCTTCGCGGCGGAGACCGTGGAGCGCATTCCGGTTGATGTGAACGGCGTCCTGGATCTGCCCTGGCTCAAGGCCCGGCTCGAAGATGCCGGTGACAGCCTAGTCTTGGTTTCCGTGCAGGCTGCCAACAACGAAACTGGCGTTTTGCAGCCGCTAGCCGCCATCGCTGCGTTGGTGCGAGAGCAGGGGGGTTATCTCCATGCCGATGCGGTGCAGGCCGCCGGCAAGATTACCCTCGATATGGCCGCGCTCGGCGTCGATGTTCTGACGCTCTCGGCTCACAAGCTCGGCGGTCCCAAGGGGATCGGCGCGGTCGTTCTGGCTTCTGATCGGATCGAGATTACGGATCGGTTGATCCGGGGCGGCGGGCAGGAGCGCGGCTATCGAGCTGGAACCGAAAACGTTGCCGCCATCGTCGGCTTCGGGGTTGCGGCTGAGATCGCGCGGGCCAATCTGAGCGAGGAAGCGGCTCGCATCCGGGCGTTGCGGGACGAAGTCGAGGCGGAGATAAGGCGGCTTGTGCCGGAGGTGACGATCTTTGCTGCAAGCGTTGATCGGTTGCCAAACACCGTATCCTTTGCCATTCCCGGCACCCGTGCCGAGACGGCTTTGATCGCTTTCGATATGGGAGGGGTCGCTCTCTCATCGGGATCGGCCTGCTCTTCGGGGAAGGTCAAGCGGTCGCATGTGCTCGATGCCATGGGCGTCGAGCCTGCGGTTGCGGAAGGCGCTTTACGCGTCAGTTTGGGGTGGATGACCACGAAAGAAGACGTAGCCCGCTTTGCGGAAACGTGCGAAAGAGTGGCCTCAACCCTATATAAGCGGAAGGCGAACGTGGCCTGATTAAAGGCCTCGCTCGTCATCCAATGTCATCAACCCGCGGTCCTTGAAACCGTGAGCGGTGGGAGAGACAGATGCCTGCTGTGCAGGAGACGATCGACCAGGTCCGGTCGATCGACGTCGATCAGTATAAGTACGGCTTCGAAACCGAAGTCGAGATGGAGAAGGCTCCCAAGGGGCTCTCCGAGGATGTGATCCGTTTCATCTCGGCCAAGAAGGGCGAGCCGGAATGGATGCTCCAGTGGCGTTTCGACGCCTACAAGCGCTGGCTCACCATGACGGAGCCGAACTGGGCGCGGGTGTCGTACGACAAGATCGACTACAACGACATTTATTACTACGCCGCGCCGAAGAACAATCCGGCGCCGAAGTCGCTCGACGAAGTCGATCCCGAGATCATCAAGACCTACGAGAAGCTCGGCATTCCGCTGCGCGAGCAGGAAATTCTGGCCGGCGTCGAGCCGAAAAACCGGGTGGCGGTCGATGCGGTGTTCGACTCGGTCTCGGTTGCTACAACCTTCAAGGAAGAGCTGAAGAAAGCCGGCGTGATCTTCATGCCGATTTCGGAAGCCATCCGCGAATACCCGGATCTGGTGCGCCAGTATCTCGGCACGGTCGTGCCCGTCACGGACAATTTCTTCGCGACGCTGAACTCGGCTGTCTTCACGGACGGCTCGTTCGTCTACATCCCGCCGGGCGTCCGCTGCCCGATGGAGCTGTCGACTTACTTTCGCATCAACGAGAAGAACACCGGCCAGTTCGAGCGCACGCTCATCATCGCCGACAAGGGTTCCTACGTCTCGTATCTCGAAGGCTGCACGGCCCCGAAGCGCGACGAGAACCAACTGCATGCGGCGGTGGTCGAGCTGATCGCGCTCGACGATGCCGAGATCAAGTATTCGACGGTGCAGAACTGGTACCCGGGCGACGCCGAAGGGCGCGGCGGTATCTACAACTTCGTGACCAAGCGCGGCGATTGTCGCGGCAAGAATTCGGTCATCACCTGGACGCAGGTGGAGACGGGTTCGGCGATCACGTGGAAGTATCCGTCCTGCATTCTGCGCGGCGATAATTCGCGCGGCGAATTCTACTCGATTGCGGTGTCGAACGGCATGCAGCAGGTCGATTCCGGCACGAAGATGATTCACCTCGGCAAGAACACGACCAGCCGCATCATCTCGAAGGGCATTGCAGCCGGCAAGTCCGAGAACACCTATCGCGGTCTCGTCTCGGCGCACCGCAAGGCGAGCGGCGCACGCAACTTCACGAACTGCGACTCGCTTCTCATCGGCAATCAATGTGGTGCTCACACGGTGCCCTACATCGAGTCGAAGAACGCAAGCGCCGTGTTCGAGCACGAAGCGACGACCTCGAAGATCTCCGAGGATCAGATGTTCTACTGCCAGCAGCGCGGCCTTTCGGCCGAGGAAGCGACGGCACTGATCGTCAACGGCTTCGTCAAGGACGTGTTGCAGAAATTGCCTATGGAGTTCGCGGTCGAAGCGCAGAAGCTCATCTCGATCTCGCTCGAAGGGTCGGTGGGTTAATCGTCATCCCGGCCAAGCGAAGCGCGAGCCGGGATCGCGAAAACCAGTTCAATTCGGATAACGATCCCGGCTCGGCTGAAGCCGTCCGGGATGACGTGAATGGAAATTCAAAATGCTCGAAATCAGGAACCTCGTCGTTCAGATTGAAGACAAGCGCATCCTCAACGGTCTCGACCTCACCGTGAATAACGGCGAGGTGGCGGCCATCATGGGGCCGAACGGCTCCGGCAAGTCGACGCTGTCCTATGTGATTGCCGGCAAGGCGGATTATGAAGTCCTCGACGGCGAGATCCTGCTCGACGGGGCGAACCTCCTGGAGATGGCGCCGGATGAGCGCGCGGTGGCGGGCGTGTTCCTCGCGTTCCAGTACCCGCTGGAAATCCCGGGCGTTGCGTCCATGACATTCCTCAAGGCGACGTTGAACGCGCAGCGCAAGGCACGCGGCGAGGCGGAGCTGACGACCCCGGATTTCATCAAGCGCGTCAACGCGGCGGCAGAAAAGCTCGAGATCCCGAAGGACATGCTCAAGCGCGCGCTGAATGTCGGCTTCTCCGGCGGCGAGAAGAAGCGCATGGAAATCCTGCAGATGGCGCTGTTGCAGCCGTCCTTCTGCATCCTCGACGAGACGGATTCCGGCCTCGACATCGACGCGCTTCGCATCGTGTCCGAGGGCGTGAATGCGCTCCGCTCGCCGGATCGTTCGTTCCTCGTCATCACGCACTATCAGCGCCTGTTGAACCACATCGTGCCGGATTCGGTGCACGTGATGTCGTCTGGCCGCATCGTGAAATCGGGCGGCAAGGAGCTGGCGCTCGAACTCGAAGCAAACGGCTATGCCGATTACAGGCAGAGCGAGGCCGCGTAACATGGCGGACGTCACCCTCATGAAGACGCCGGCGGAAACCGCGCTGGTGCAGGCGTTCGACGCCGCGAAAACCACGCTGCCGGGCAGCGCGGAATCGCGCGCGGAGGCCTTCGAGCTTTTCGCCGAGCGTGGGCTGCCTCATCGCCGGGTCGAGGAGTTCAAGTACACGGATCTCCGCTCCCTGATGCGCGAGGCCGCGCCCTTCGCGCCGACGCCGTCCGCGCAGGAGGCGAAGGCCGCGTTGCAGAACGCCAAGGCTTTGCCCGGCGTCGAGGCGCTTCAGATCCCGTTCGTGAATGGGCATCTTGTTCGCGACGCGATTGATTTTGCAGCGCTGCCGGAAGGCGTCGAAATCGTGCCCTTGGCCGATGCACTGACCGATGGGCACGATTGGCTCGCCAAGCTCAGCCCCATCGAATGGGCTCGCCAGAACCCGGTCTATCAGCTCAACTCCGCCTTCATGGCGGATGGCGTGCTGGTGCGCCTGTGGGGCGATGTGACGACGCCGGTTCATCTACGCTTCGTCACGTCAAGCGCTTTGGCGGTTGCGACGGCGACGCGGATTCTCGTCATTGTCGAGCAGGGCGCTTCCGTCACGCTCTTCGAGACGCATGAGAGCACGAACGGCGCTAACCATCAGCCGAACGACGTGGTCGAGCTGCTCGCGGGTGACAACGCGAATGTTCACCATGTCCGCGTCAACGCGGAAGGCGATCAGGCGCTTGCGCTCTCCACCTTCGCGGTGAAGCTCGGCGCGGATGTCATGTTCAACACGGTCAACGTGTCGGCAGGCTCAAATGTCTCGCGCCATCAGGTCTTCGCGGTTTTTGAGGGTGAGAACACCAAGGCGCAGATCAACGGCGCGACGATGCTGAAAAGTCGCCAGCATGGCGACACGACCCTCATTGCCGAGCATGCCGCGCCCCATTGCGAGAGCCGCGAATTGTTCAAGACGGTGGTCGATGACGAGGCCACGGGCGTGTTCCAGGGCAAGATCATCGTTCCGCATCAAGCCCAGAAGACAGACGGTCGCATGATGTCCGCCGCGCTTCTGCTTGGCGACGGCGCGTCGATGAACAACAAGCCGGAACTCGAAATCTTCGCGGACGACGTGCAGTGCGCCCACGGCGCGACCTGCGGCCAGCTCGACGAGGATCTTCTGTTCTACCTCATGGCGCGCGGTCTTCCGAAGAAGGAAGCCGAGAGCCTGCTGGTTCAGGCGTTCCTGGGCGAGGCCATCGAGACGGTCGAGAACGAGGGCGCGCGCGAGGCGCTGGTCGGCATTGTCGAGAGCTGGCTGAGGGCGCGGGGTTGACCTCACACGTCATGGCCGGGTCAAGCCCGGGCATGACGATGATAAACGAAGGTTGGACGATGAACGCACCTTTTGCGCCCTACGACGTCGAAGCGATCCGGGCTCAGTTTCCGATCCTGTCGCAGCAGGTCTACGGCAAGCCGCTCGTCTATCTCGACAACGCGGCCTCCGCGCAGAAGCCGCGCGCGGTGATCGATGCCATGGTCAACACCATGGAGACCGCTTACGCGAATGTTCATCGCGGCCTGCATTTCATGGCGAACGCGGCGACGGAAGGTTTCGAGAATGCGCGCGAGACCGTGCGCGCGTTCCTCAATGCCGAGTCCGTGGATGAGATCATCTTCACGAAATCGGCGACGGAGGCCTACAACCTCGTGGCGGATTGCTTCGGGCGCATGGGGATCGGGGAGGGGGACGAGATCATCCTCTCCATCATGGAGCACCATTCCAACATCGTGCCGTGGCACTTTCTGCGCGAGCGTAAGGGCGCAGTGATCAAGTGGGCGCCGGTGGACGACGAGGGCAATTTCCTCGTCGAGGAATTCGAGAAGCTCTTTACGCCGAAGACGAAGATCGTCGCCATCACACATATGTCGAACGTGCTCGGCACTGTGACGCCGATGAAGGAGATCATCCGCATTGCTCACGCTCATGGTGTGCCGGTGCTGGTGGACGGCGCTCAAGGCGCGGTGCATCTGAATGTGGACGTGCGCGATCTCGATGCGGATTTTTACGTGCTGACCGGCCACAAGGTCTATGGCCCGACCGGTATCGGCGTGCTCTACGGCAAGCGCGAATGGCTGGAGAAGATGCCGCCTTATCAGGGCGGCGGCGAGATGATCCGCGAGGTCACCAAGGATTTCGTGACCTACAACGACCCGCCGCACCGTTTCGAAGCCGGCACCCCGGCGATCATCGAGGCGGTGGGCTTAGGGGCGGCCTTGCGCTTCATGATGGATCTCGGGCGCGACAGGATCGCGGCTCACGAGGCGGCCTTGTCGGACTATGCCCATCAGCGCCTTGGCGCCATGAACTCGCTGCGGATCATCGGCCGCGCGAAGGGCAAGGGCGGCATCATCGCTTTCGAGATGAGGGGCGCGCACGCTCACGATGTCGCGACCATCATCGACCGGCAGGGCGTCGCCGTGCGCGCCGGAACCCATTGTGCTATGCCGTTGCTCGAACGCTTCGGCACCACCTCGACCTGCCGTGCGTCGCTGGCGCTCTACAACACGACGGCGGAAATCGATAAGCTCGTTGAAGCCTTGCAAAAGGCGGAAACCCTGTTTGCCTGAGGACGACCTGTGAACGCTCAAACACCTCCCCATGACGCAGCGCCCAACGCGCCGCAGGTCAAGCCAGGCTCGGCGATCCCGCCGGAAGAACTCGACCGCATGACCGACAGCATCGTCGCGGCCCTCAAGACCGTCTACGATCCCGAAATCCCGGTCGATATCTACGAACTCGGCCTGATCTACCGCGTCGATATAGACGACGACCGCAACGTCGCCATCGACATGACCCTGACCGCTCCGGGCTGTCCCGTGGCTGGCGAAATGCCCGGCTGGGTCGAGAACGCTGTCGGGGCCGTTGAAGGCGTGCAGAGCGTGACGGTTACCATGGTCTTCGATCCGCCATGGGACCAGAGCCGCATGTCCGACGAGGCCCGCGTCGGCCTCGATATGTGGTAGCTTCGGAACGGCATCACGCTTTCGCTTCGGCGATGGCCCGCACGAGCGCCAGCACCTGACGGCGCAGGCTGGGATGGGCGATGGCGGCGAAGGCCTGGAGCAGGGGTAGGCTCTGCGGTGTGTCCAGCACGAGGATCGGTGATCCGTCGGCCTG
The DNA here is from genome assembly GCF_052115485.1 of Microvirga sp. 2MCAF38. Lineage (NCBI taxonomy): Bacteria > Pseudomonadati > Pseudomonadota > Alphaproteobacteria > Hyphomicrobiales > Methylobacteriaceae > Microvirga > Microvirga sp. 2MCAF38. The sequence goes on from NZ_JBFRGU010000002.1 coordinate 143,129, forward strand.
ATCATCCGCGTCGTAGAAAGACGCGACCGGAACGCTCAGGACCCGCGCGATCTCCTGCAAGCGGCTCGCACCGATGCGGTTCGTGCCCCGCTCATATTTCTGGACCTGCTGAAAGGTGATCCCGAGCGCCTGGGCCAGTCTCTCCTGACTCAACCCGATGGCGATGCGCCTCAAGCGCACGCGCTGACCGATGCGCTGGTCGGCGGCGCTGGGCGCTTTGGCGGCGTTTGGTTGGGCAATTGGCGCTTGGGCGCGGTCTGACGACGTGCTCATGAAAAACTCCCCCGTGGCGGTGAACGACCACCAGCGGCGCTGGTGGTCGGGGAGCTAGAAGACCGCCAGTAGACGGCCGCGATGACCTTTAGGCTTGCGCCCTGGACATGCGCCATCGCCTCCCCGGCCATAGGCTGGGAAGGCATCGTTAGCGGCCGATGCCGGCCGCTACTGGAGGGGCTTCTAGACCCCAGAACCGGCTGCGGCCGGCTCCGGCTACGAGATAACACGGGAACGGGGCAAAGGGTCAATGGTGGGCCGACGGCTCTCCCGTCATTCCGGGACCGCGCACCGTTCACCCCACCTCATCCTGAGGAGGTCACGCAGTGACCGTCTCGAAGGAGGGTCCAGCGCGCTCTGGAGACGCCTCGCCCTTCGAGACGCTGCTTCGCAGCCCTCAGTGTGAGGCTGCGTACATGCTTTCGCCACTCCGAGGCCGCGCGCCGTTCACTTCGACCCTCATCCTGAGGAGCAGCCGAAGGCTGCGTCTCGAAGCCTCATCCTGAGGAGGTCACGCAGTGACCGTCTCGAAGGAGGTTCCAGAGTGCACCGGAATCGCCCTCGTCTCGGGTAGACGCGCACCTTCAGGCCGCTGCGCCCTTGCGGCTCGCGATTTCCTTGCGGATGACCGGCGCAACCTTCGTCCCGAAGAGCTCGATCGCTTTCAGCAGCTTGGCGTGAGGCACGGTGCCGATGCTGAACTGGATGAGAAAGCGATCGTGCTCGAAGAACTCGTACTGATACAAGATCTTGTCGATGATCTCCTGCGGGCTGCCGACAAGGAGCGCGCCGCGTAGATCCCGCTCCCGGTCGAATTGTTGGCGCGTGGCCGGTGGCCAGCCGCGCTCGCGCCCGAGCTTCGTCATCACCTGAAGATAGGCCGGCAGGAAGGTCTCAACGGCCTCCTGCGTGGTTTCCGCGAGAAAGCCGTGGGAGTTGATGCCGACGGGCAGCATTGCGGGATCGTGCCCGCCCCGCTGCGCGGCTTCCCGATAGAGATTGACGAGAGGCGCGAAGCGCTCGGGTTCGCCGCCAATGATGGCGATGGCGAGAGGCAGACCTAACACACCCGCGCGCGCCACGGATTGTGGCGTGCCGCCGACGGCGATCCAGATCGGAAGCTCCTTCTGCTCAGGGCGTGGGTAGACGGCGAGGCCGTCGAGCGGCGCGCGGAGGTGGCCGGACCAGGTGACGCGCTCTTCGCCGCGGATCTTGAGCAGAAGGTCGAGCTTCTCCGAAAAGAGTTCGTCGTAATCGTCGAGGCTGTAGCCGAAGAGGGGGAAGGATTCGATGAAGGAGCCGCGCCCCACCATGATTTCCGCGCGTCCGTTGGAGAGCAGGTCGAGCGTCGCGAATTGCTGAAACACGCGCACCGGATCGTCCGAACTCAGCACGGTCACCGCACTCGTCAGACGAATGTTCTTCGTCCGCGCGGCAGCGGCCGCCAGCACGACGACGGGAGCCGAGGCGGCATAGTCCGAGCGGTGATGTTCGCCGACGCCGAAAACATCGAGGCCGACCTGATCCGCAAGCTCGATCTCCTCGATCAGGTTGCGCAGGCGCTGGCCCGAGGAAATGGTTTGACCTGATTGAGGATCCGGAGTCGTTTCAGCGAAGGTGTAGATGCCTAATTCCATGGATAACTTTCTTCAGATTGAGCTCGGTCTTTCCCGATCCGGCGGGTAGGCGTGCGCCCGTCCGCGATAATCGATGATTGTGCAGGCTCCGTTGTCCGCCATCTCGACGGCATTCGTTCCAAGCGGCGCCTTGCCGTGACCTCCGGGAATGTCGAGTACGTAGGTCGGTTGGCACAGGCCTGAAATCCGCCCGCGCAGACTTGCGACAAGCGCCTGCCCTTCCGCGATGGAGAGTCGGAAATGCTCCGTGCCTGGGGCAAGATCGGGATGGTGCAGGTAGTAGGGTTTGATCCGGGCTTCGACGAAGGCGCGCATGAGGGCGGCCAAGGTGTCGGGGTCGTCGTTCACACCGCGCAGAAGCACCGATTGGCTCACCATCGCCACGCCTGAATCGACAAGACGGGCGCAGGCGGCGCGGGCTTCGTCCGTGAATTCGCGCGGGTGATTGGCGTGAAGCGCCACATAGGTCGTCTTGTCCGATGCTTTGAGCGCCGCGATGAGATCGGCATCCACGTGTTCGGGATCGACCACCGGAACGCGGGTATGGAAGCGCACGACCTTCACGTGATCGATGACCGCAAGCCGTTCCATGATCTCGGTGAGACGGCGCGGTGAGAGCACGAGCGGATCGCCGCCCGTGAGGATCACTTCCCAGATTTCGGAATGCGCCGCGATATACGCGAACGCCGTCCCCATGGCATCGGGTGACAACGTGCCGAGCCCTTGCGGCCCCACCATCTCGCGGCGGAAGCAGAAACGGCAATAGACCGGGCAGACATGGACCGCTTTCAGCAGAACCCGGTCGGGATAGCGATGGACGATGCCCTCGACCGGGCTGTGCGAGAGATCGCCGATGGGGTCGGCCCGCTCGTCGGGCGTCTGATGCAACTCGGCACTGTCAGGGACGAACTGGCGCGCAATCGGGTCGTTCGGATCCTGGCGGTCGATGAGAGCCGCGATAGTGGGGCTGATCGCGATGGCATAACGCTCAGCCACGCGGTCGATGTCCGCGAGCCGCTCCGGCGACAAAAGCTCCGCCTTCACCAAATCCCGTGCCGTTTTCAGCGTGCGCGCGCTCATCGTGCCGTCTCCGGCACGGGAGCCCAGAGCACCTGATCGATACGCGATGCGCCCGTGGCAAGCATGACTAGACGGTCGAAGCCGAGAGCGATGCCGCTGGCTTCCGGCATGATCGCGAGGGCCGCGAGGAAATCCTCGTCCAGCGGATAGTGCTCCCCGTAGACGCGCATCTTCTCGGCCATTTCCTCCTGGAAGCGGCGGCGCTGCTCGGCGGCGTCGGTCAATTCGCCGAAGGCGTTGGCGAGCTCGACGCCGCAGGCATAAAGTTCGAACCGTTCCGCGACGCGCGGATCGCGCGCTGAGGGGCGGGCAAGGGCGGCTTCCGCGACCGGGTATTCATCGAGAATCGTGGCGCGGCCATGACCCAGATGAGGCTCGACCCGTTCCACGATGACGCGGCTGAAAAGGTCCGACCAGGTGTCGTCCTCGGCCCCCCGCAGGCCCGCCGCGCGCAAGGCCGCTGCCAGACCGTCGCGGTCGGTTTCGCCGGAACTATCGATGGTGGCGAGAAGGTCGATGCCCGCGTGGCGCCGGAACGCCTCTGCGACACTCAGGCGCTCCGGCGCGAGCGATGGGTCAACTGTCTTCCCGCGAAAGGTGAGGGCGCTCACGCCCGCCACTTCGGCCGCTAAGCCGAGAAGGGTCGCACTATCCTGCATCAGGCTCTCGTAGGATTGTCCCGCCCGATACCATTCGAGCATCGTGAATTCGGGGTGGTGCAGAGGCCCGCGCTCCCTGTTGCGATAGACGTGGGCGAAGCAGAATAGGCGCGGTTCGCCCGCCGCGAGCAGTTTCTTGCAGGCGAATTCGGGCGATGTGTGGAGAAAAAGAGGAGCGCGCGACCCGTCGAGCCCGATGGCCTCGGTCGCGAACGCGTGGAGATGGGCCTCGTTGCCGGGGGAGGTCTGAAGCGTTGCCGTATCGACCTCGACGAAGTCCCGCTCCTCGAAAAACCGCCGGAAAGCGGCCTGAATCCGGTTGCGGATCATGAGAAACGGGCGTCGGTCCGCGTGAATATCGGGCGTCCACCAGGGCGAGGGGGCGGGCATGGGGTCTTTTTCGTCCTAAAAGTAATACTGGCTCACGACTGGCGATTTTCCCGCAGATGGGTTAGGTGCGGCATTGAAATGTCTCGCGCAGCTTGAGGCCGGATGGTCCGGCTCCTTCGCAGCGCGCCTACCTCTGTCATAAGGAAGCCTCCCCGTGAAGGTCATCGCCTCTTCACTTCGCAAAGGCAATGTCGTCGATATCGACAGCCGTCTTTACGTGGTCCTGACCGCCCAGAACATCCATCCGGGCAAGGGCACGCCCGTCACGCAGCTCGACATGCGCCGTATTTCGGATGGTGTGAAGATCTCCGAGCGCTACCGCACCACCGAGCAGGTCGAGCGCGCCTTCGTGGAAGATCGCGACTTCTCCTATCTCTATCAGGATGGCGAAGGCTTCCACTTCATGAATCCTGAAAGCTACGAGCAGGTTCCGGTGTCGGAAGACATCATCGGCGATCAATCCGCCTATCTGCAGGAAGGCATGGTCGTGAAGCTCAGCCTTCACAACGGCCTTCCGATCGCCATCGAACTCCCCGCCCGCATCGTGCTCGAGATCACCGAGACCGAGCCGGTCGTGAAGGGCCAGACGGCCTCGTCCTCCTACAAGCCCGCCATTCTCTCCAATGGCGTGCGCACGCTCGTCCCGCCGCATATCACCGCCGGCACCCGCGTCGTCATCATGACGGAAGACGGTTCCTACGTGGAACGCGCCAAGGACTAACGACTTAATCCAGGCACCGAACGTCAGGGCGTCTTCGCCTTGATCAGGCCGGCGCGTTTCGTGCCGGCCTTTTTCGATGGTGCCCGAGGGCAACCTGAACCTCGCGGGCAGTGAGGAGATTGCGACTATCGCCTGAAGCACAGACAACGACGTCTCTCCTCGGTGCCCTGAAAGCCTGAACAAGGAGGCAGTCACATGAATGTCGCGACCTTCCGTGAAATGTACAAAGCCGAACTTCAGGAACTGTGCAGCGCCGAGGCACAGCTCGCCGAGGCATTGCCCAAGATGGCGGAAAAGGCTCATCACCCGGAGCTCAAGCAGGCTCTCCAGGCGCATGCGGTGGAAACCCGCACGCAGCAAACGCAGCTTGACGAACTTGTGCGGCATCACGGCGCCAAGCCGCGCGAGCACGTGGACCAGTCGATGCAGGCCATGCTGCGGGAGACCGACAAGTGGGCCGGCATGATCGACGATCCGAACCTGCGGGATGTCGGGCTGCTCGCGTCGGCGCAGCGGGTCAAGCACTATGAGATCGCGGTTTACGGTTCCCTTGCCACGTGGGCGAAGCAACTCGGGCTGGATGACGATCTGAAAACCCTCCTTGGCAGCCTGGGCAAGGAGAAGCGAGCGGACGAGACTTTGACCGCCTTGGCCAAGCGCGTCGTCAATCCGGCCGTGGCGTAAAGGCTTCGAACTGTTTCCTGTGCGACTTGAGAAACGCGGTCCTTGAGGCCGCGATCCCATGCTGAAGTAGTCAGCTCTTCCCCTCTATGGTTTGGTTCAGGCATGATTCTCTTCGGAAAACCGAAGTCCGGACCATACTCTTGCGTCTGATCCTCTCCTTCAAAGGCTCCATCATGCTCGCACCGATCAATCCTCTCGTTGCCGATGTTGGAAGCCCGCCGATTCCGGAAGCCCAGGCCTGGACGGCCCGCTATGACGGCTCCTACGGCAAACTGATCAATCTTTCCCAGGCCGTGCCCGGAACGATGCCCCATCCAGCCGTGCTGGAGCGTCTCGCGGCTGCGGCGGGCTCGGCCGCCACCGCCAAATACGGCCCCATCGAAGGGGATAACGATCTGCGCGCGGCCTATGCCAACGAACTCGTGCGCGTCTATGGCGGCARCATTCACAGTGCGGATACGGCGATAACGGCTGGCTGCAACCTCGCCTTCTTCGCGACCATGATGATGCTGGCGCGCCATGGCGACGCCGTGCTCCTGCCGACACCCTGGTACTTCAATCATCAGATGAGTCTCGACATGCTCGGCATCGAACCGCGTCCGCTGCCATGTCGAGCGGAGAACGGTTTCGTGCCGCGCGTCGAAGATGCGGAACCGCTTCTCGATGAGAAGGTGAAGGCCATCGTTCTCGTCACGCCGAATAACCCGACCGGTGCGGTCTATCCGCCCCACGTGATCGAGAGTTTCGCTGCGCTTTGCCGTAAACGCGGAATTTATCTCGTGATCGACGAGACTTATCGCGACTTCCTGCCGAAAGGCGTGAACCACGCACACGCGCTGTTCGAGAGCGCCGACTGGCGCCAGACAGTGATCCAGCTCTATTCGTTCTCGAAGGCTTACGCGATTCCCGGTCACCGTACGGGCGCGATTACGGCTGACGCAGGACTGATCAATCAGGTCGCGAAGATTCTCGACTGCATCCAGATCTGCCCGCCGCGCACGGCGCAGATGGCGCTGCCCTGGGCCATCGACGGCTTACGCCAATGGCGCGAGGACAACCGTGCCGAGATCAACGAGCGCGCTGAAGTCTTCTCCCGTGCACTCGCACCGTTCCCTGAGTGGAAAATTGAATCCATCGGCGCGTATTTCGCGTATTTGCGTCATCCGTTCGAGGGCAAGACCTCCCAGGCCGTCGCGGAAAAGCTCGCGACCGAGCGCGGTGTTCTATGTCTGCCGGGAAGTTATTTCGGGCCGGGGCAGGAAAACCATCTGCGCGTTGCCATCGCCAATGTGGGCGCGGATGTGCTGCGCGAGTTGACCGCGCGTTTCCAGGACTTTCGGGTCTGACTGAGGCAGGATGTTCCTGGCTGCCCTTGGCGATGCACGACAGGGTTGTTACTGTCATGCTGCGCAGGGCCAGTTCGTGGCGCGTAAGGATTGACCCTTGACCACCAAAACGGATGCAATCGCTGAGCCTGGAGACCAACGGACGACGTCCGTCGGCGGCCCGGGCTGGGTTGGATCCTGGAATCGCGATTCGGGTCATCACCGGCGGCGGCATTACTCGGACAGCTATGCCGCGCTCGATCTCGGCACCAACAATTGCCGCCTCCTGATCGCGGAGCCTGCGCATTTCGGCTTTCGCGTCGTGGACGCGTTTTCGCGGATCGTGCGTCTCGGCGAAGGCTTGGGGCACGGCAACCATCTGAGCGGAGACGCCATCGAGCGCACGATCGAAGCCTTGCGGGTGTGCCGCGACAAGATGGAAGCGAAAGAAGTCCGCCGCGCCCGTCTTGTGGCAACGGAAGCCTGCCGTTTGGCGGAAAACGGGCGGGACTTCATCGAGCGCGTCCGCACCGATCTCGATCTCGAACTGGAAGTGGTGGATCGGCAGACGGAAGCCTATCTCGCGGTGACCGGCTGCGCTTCACTTGCGGATCCTGCGGCCGAGTCCATCGTCATCTTCGATATCGGTGGCGGTTCGACGGAAATCGCGTGGCTCGACGGAAAGGCGGGCGACGCCCATTCAGACCCTTGTCATCGCATCCAGGCTTGGGATTCGCTTCCTGTAGGCGTGGTCACGCTTGCCGAGCGTCATGGCGGCGTCAATGTGACGCGGGAGAGTTTCGAGGGCATGGTGCACGAGGTCTCGGATCTCTTGCGCGATTTTGCGGGAGCTGCCGCCAAAGCGTCCTCCGCACGCGGATTTCACTTGCTCGGCACGTCGGGAACGGTCACGACGGTGGGCGGAATCCACCTCGGGCTTCCGCGCTATGATCGTCGTCGCGTCGACGGGCTGTGGATGCGAGACCGCGAAATCACGAAGGTGGTCGACAGGCTCATCGATACGAGCCTGGAGGAACGGGCGGTCCAGCCTTGCATCGGCCGCGAGCGTGCCGATCTTGTGCTGGCGGGCTGCGCGATCTTGGAAGCGATCCGCCGATCCTTCCCCTCCGAGCGCCTGCGCATCGCGGATCGCGGGCTGCGCGAGGGAATTTTGATGAACATGATGCGCGAGGACAATGTCTGGCGTCAGGAGAGCCAAAGGTGAGTGAGAAGGCCTCGACAGGCGTCCGCAACATGAAGCAGAGGGTGAAGACCGCGAACAAGCGGTCTCTTTCCTCGCAGAAATGGCTCGAACGTCAGCTCAACGATCCTTATGTGGCGCGCGCCAAGCGCGAGGGCTATCGCTCGCGTGCGGCGTTCAAGCTGCTCGAGATCGACGAGAAATATCATTTGCTCAAGCCCGGCCAGCGCGTGGTCGATCTCGGCGCTGCGCCCGGTGGCTGGGCGCAGATCGCGGCGAATAAGGTCGGCGCGAAGGGCAAGGTTGTCGGTATCGATCTTCTGGCTATCGATCCGCTCCCCGGTGTCGAATTCATCCAGCTCGACTTTCTGGACGAGAGCGCGCCGCAGAAGCTCGTCGATCTTCTCGGCGGCCAGGCCGATATCGTCATGTCCGACATGGCAGCCAACACCACCGGCCACAAGAAGACCGATCACCTGCGCATCATGGGGCTCGCGGAAGCGGCGATCTATTTCGCGCGCGAGATTCTGGCGCCGGGCGGAGCGTTCGTCGCCAAAGTGTTTCAGGGCGGCACCGAAGGACAGCTTCTGGCCGATCTCAAGCGCGATTTCGCCGTGGTGCGGCACGTGAAGCCCGCCGCGAGCCGATCGGGTTCGGCGGAACTCTATGTGCTGGCGACGGGTTTCCGGGGCAGGGCGGAAACCATTCCCGAGGCTTGAACCTCCGTCCGAGACGGAGGGCCGGATGGCGACGCACAACATCGGCATCATCGGCTTCGGCAAGATCGCGCAGGATCAGCATCTTCCGGCAATCAAAGGTAATCCCGCCTTCGATCTTCTGGCTGTTGCGAGCAAGCGCGGTCTGAAGCCCGACGAGGCGAAGCACACCTTTCAGGATTATCGGGAGATGCTTCGAGCCTTGCCCGATCTCGAAGCGGTGAGCATCTGCACGCCGCCGCAGGTTCGGCACCAGATCGCTCGCGACGCATTGCTGGCGGGCAAGAGCGTTCTTCTCGAAAAGCCACCCGCCGCGACTTTGAGCGAGCTCGAGGATCTCAAGGCCATCGCCAAGCGGACGGGCGTCACGCTGTTCGCCACCTGGCACGCTCAATACAACCACGCCGTCGATGAGGCGCGCGCTATTCTTGCCGGACACAAGGTCAAACGCCTTGTCGTGAACTGGAAGGAGGACGTGCGCCATTGGCACCCGGGACAGCAATGGATCTGGCAGGCCGGCGGCTTCGGCATTTTCGACCCCGGCATCAACGCGCTTTCGATCCTCACCCGCATTCTGCCGGAGCCGATTTTCATCCAGCAGGCGAAGTTGCAATTCCCGTCGAACCGGGATGCGCCGATCGCCGCCGATCTGGTCTTTTCCTCGGGCGATGCCGGTGAGGATCTTCAGGCGCATTTCGACTGGCGCCAGACCGGCCCGCAGACCTGGGACATCGAGATCGAGACTGCCGACGGCAAGCATCTCGATCTGGCAGAAGGCGGCATCCGGCTCGCAATCGATGGCAAAGCCATCGTTGAAGAGCCTTCCGAGGAATACGAGGGGATTTACGCCCGGTTTGCGAGGCTTCTCGACAGCAAGCAGTCCGACGTTGAGGACACCCCATTCCGCCTCGTCGCGGACGCTTTCATGGTGGGGCAGCGTGTGACGGTGGAGCCCTTCATGGATTGAGGGGAGGCGCAGTTCTCACATCTCCGTCATTCCGGGGCGAGCGTAGCGAGAGCCCGGAATCCATAGCCGCTGCCATCGCCGAATAAGCGGACCCGCGCCGCTCTTCCCTGAGCTGTCGCGGCTATGGGTTCCAGGCTCCGCTTCGCGGCCCCGGAATGACGGGAGTACGCATTCGCAGAAACATTGGCCGCCCGTTCAAGCGATGAGCACGCCCGCAAACCTCACTTAACGTTTCGTTGACTCACCCATCAATGCGGGTTTTCCAATACTTTACACAGAACATACAACGAACAATAATGAACATTATAGGAACAACGGAGGAAGACATGCTTCGCGCTTTGATCGAAACCACTGCCGAAATCACGTCCTTGTTCATCTTCGGAAGTGCTGTCGCCATCTGGGCCATGCTGCTCTCGCCCATGGCTTGATCCCCGTTCTCCACACTTGTCCAAAGGATGTGGGGTGGGGATAGCGGGCGCCGGTTTCTGGGAGTGGGCGACTTTGTTCTAGTGAGCGGGTGCGCCCTCATGCGAAAATGTGCGCTATCGTGAGTCGGGTTTTTCATGTCGCGCATTCTCCAAGAAGTCGGTTTCGTGCATCTGCACGTCCATTCGTCCTATTCGCTCCTCGAAGGCGCGATGAAGGTCGAGTATCTGGCGAAGCTCGCGGCGGCGGATAAACAGCCCGCGCTCGCGCTGACCGACACCAACAATCTGTTCGGCGCGCTGGAATTTTCGCAGAAACTTTCCGGCATGGGTATGCAGCCCATCGCGGGTCTTCAGCTCTCGGTCAGCTTCGAGGAGCCCGATCCTGCCGCGCGTGTGCAGCCGCAGCCGGCGGACATCGTTCTGCTCGCACAGACGGATGAGGGCTACCGCAACCTCATGCGGCTTGCGAGCCGGGCCTATTTCGATGTGCCGCTCGGCGATGCGCCGCAAGTGGCTGCCGCCGCTCTCGCCAATCACTGCGAAGGCCTCATTGCGCTCACCGGCGGCTGGAGCGGGCCGCTCGATGCGGCCTTGCGCAATGGCGGTCGTCAGGATCTCGCACAGGCGCGGCTCGATATCCTCAAGCACGCCTTCGGCCATCAGCTCTATGTGGAAGTCCAACGCCATTCCTTCGACGGGCAGCGTCTGATCGAGGGCGAGCTGATCGCGCTTGCCGATCGTAACGGATTGCCTATCGTCGCCACGAACGAACCCTTCTTCAAATCGCCCGGAGATTTCGAGGCGCATGACGCGCTTCTTGCCATCGCGGCGGGCCGTCTCGTGTCGGACGAGAACCGCCGCCGCGTGACGCCGGACCACCATTTCAAAACCCGCCAGCAGATGATGGAACTGTTCCACGATCTGCCGGACGCCTTGCAATCGAGCGTCGAGATCGCGATGCGTTGCGCCACGCGCGTCAACACGCACAAGCCGATCCTGCCGAGTTTCGGAACGGGCGCCGATGCCGCGACCCTGGACGAGGGCGAGGAACTGCGCCGTCAGGCAGAGGAGGGGCTGGAACTCCGTCTTGCCGCGCACGGACCCGCGCCGGGATTGACAGAGCAGGATTACCGCGACCGTCTCGCCTTCGAGATCGGCGTCATCCAGCGCATGAAGTATCCCGGCTACTTCCTGATCGTTGCCGACTTCATCAAATGGGCGAAAGATCACAACATCCCGGTGGGGCCGGGCCGTGGTTCGGGCGCGGGTTCGCTCGTCGCCTACGCGTTGACGGTGACCGATCTCGATCCGCTCCGCTTCGGCCTTCTGTTCGAGCGCTTTCTCAATCCGGAACGCGTCTCGATGCCCGATTTCGATATCGACTTCTGCGTCGATGGGCGCGAGCGCGTCATCGAATATGTGCAGCAGCGCTATGGCCACGAGCAGGTGGCGCAGATCATCACCTTCGGTACGCTGCTTGCACGCGGCGTGATGCGAGACGTCGGCCGGGTACTCGAAATGCCCTATGGCCAGGTGGACAAACTCACCAAGCTGGTGCCGCAAAATCCGGCAAACCCGGTGACACTGGACCAAGCCATCGAGGGCGAGCCCAAGCTCCAGGCTGCTCGCGATGAAGAACCCATCGTCGCGCGTATGCTCAACGTGGCGCAAAAGCTCGAAGGGCTGCATCGCCACGCCTCGACCCACGCGGCGGGCGTCGTGATCGGCGACCGTCCGTTGCAGGAACTCGTGCCGCTCTATCGCGATCCGAAAACCGGTATGCGCGTGACCCAGTTCAACATGAAATGGGTCGAGCAGGCGGGCCTCGTGAAGTTCGACTTCCTCGGCCTGAAGACCCTTACGGTGTTGCGCACTGCGGTCGATCTCATCGCGCGGCGGAATATTACGGTCGATCTCTCGGCGCTGCCGCTCGACGACAAGAAAACATACGAAATGCTCCAGCGGGGCGAAACGGTCGGCGTGTTCCAGGTGGAAAGTGCCGGCATGCGCAAAGCCCTCGTGGAGATGGAAGCGGACCGTTTCGAGGACATCATCGCGCTCGTGGCACTCTATCGCCCAGGCCCGATGGCGAACATCCCGGTTTATTGCGCGCGTAAACTCGGCAAGGACGAGCACAACAAGAAGGATTGGTATTCGCATCCGAAGCTCGCGCCGGTTCTGGAAGAGACCTTCGGCATCATCGTCTATCAGGAGCAGGTGATGGAGGTGGCGAAGGTCCTCTCGGGCTATTCGCTCGGCGACGCCGACCTTCTGCGCCGCGCCATGGGTAAGAAGATCAAGGCCGAGATGGATGCGCAGCGCTCGCGCTTCGTTTCCGGCGCGACCGGCCCCGATCTCGACAAAGGCAAGGCGAATGAGATCTTCGATCTTCTCGCCAAGTTCGCCGATTACGGCTTCAACAAGAGCCACGCGGCGGCCTACGCGCTCGTCGCTTTCCAGACGGCTTACCTGAAGGCGAATTTCCCGGTCGAGTTCATGGCGGGGTCCATGACCTTGGATCTCGACAACACCGACAAGCTCGCGGAATTCCGGCGCGAGGCGCAGCGCCTCGGTATCAAGGTGCTGCCGCCCTCCGTCAATCGCTCGGGCGTGGTGTTCGACGTTCGCTTCGATGCTGAAGGAAACGGTTCGATCCTCTATGCGCTCGCCGCCATCAAGGGTGTCGGGCGTCAGGCTATCGAAAGTCTCATGGAAGCACGCGGCGATAAGCCGTTCAAGGATCTCGCGGATTTCGCGCGGCGCATCAACCCGCGCCAGCTCAACAAGCGCACTCTCGAAAATCTCATCGCCGCCGGCGCGCTCGACGAGTTGGAGCCGGATCGCGCCAAGGCCCATGCCTCCATCGACGCGATGATGAGCCTCGCGCAGCAGGCGGCGGAAGCCGCGAATGGCGGCATGAGCGACATGTTCGGCGGGGTCGCCTCGGACGACGTGCAATTGCGCATTCCGTCATATGAGTCCTGGCCCGCTTCCGTGAGGTTGCAGAAGGAGTACGATGCGGTCGGCTTCTTCCTCTCCGGCCACCCGCTCGATGAATACGGCGAATTGCTGAAAAAGCTGCGCGTTCAGACCTGGGCCGATTTCTCCCGCTCGGTGAAGGCGGGCAATTCGGTCGGCAAGGTCGCGGCCACCATCCTCGACCGGCAGGAGCGCCGCACCAAGAGCGGCAACAAGATGGGCATCCTCAACCTGTCCGATCAGACCGGACATTTCGAGGCGATCATTTTCTCCGAAGGGCTGATGCGCCTGCGCGAGGTTCTGGAACCTGGCAACGCCGTCGTGCTCACGCTGCAAGCCGGCGTCGAAGGCGAAGAAGTGCGCGCGCGCATCGGTATGGCCGACCCGTTGGATGAAGCCATCGCCAAACACCAGAAGGGCATGCGCATCTTCCTGCGTGACGAGCGTCCCATCGCCAGTGTGCACGAGCGTCTGAAGGCACGCGGGGAGGGCGAGGTTTCGCTGGTTCTCATTCTCGACGAGGGCGAGCGCGAGGTGGAAGTCAAACTTCCCGGCAAGTATCTCGCCTCTCCGCAGATCGCAGGCGCGCTCCGCGCCGTGCCGGGCGTGGTGGACGTGCAGATGAATTGATGATGCATTGCCGAATGCCGAAAGCGTTCCAGATCGTGTACGCCCCTCCACCCGTCATGGCCGGACCTGATCCGGCCATCCACGTCTTGGACGAGTGAGTCGTGGCACGCAAAGGCGTAGATGGCCGGGACAAGCCCAGCCATGACGATACTCCCCGTCATTCCGCTGCGAGGCCATGGAATGACGGTGGCAGGCGGTTTCACCGTTTCCGGTGGGAATGACACCGGAGGAGGTTTCTGTGCGAGCGTGTTTCGTGCTAGCAGCTCCCCATGAAACCTCTCGACAACAGACACGCTCCGCAATCCGGCGACGCGAATGGCCCGATCATTCGCGTCTCGGGTCTCGATAAGACCTACGCGTCCGGTCTTCACGCGCTCCGGCAGGTCGATCTCGAAATTCGCCGGGGGGAGATCTTCGCGCTTCTCGGGCCGAACGGAGCCGGCAAGACGACGCTGATCGGCATCATCTGCGGGATCGTCAATCCGAGTGCGGGCGTCGTTCTGGCCGATGGGCATGACATCGTGCGGGACTATCGCGCCGCTCGTTCGAAGATCGGCCTCGTTCCACAAGAGCTTTCCACCGACGCCTTCGAGAGCGTCTGGGACACCGTGAAGTTCAGCCGGGGCCTTTTCGGCAAGCCGTCCAATCCCGCCTATATCGAGAAAATCCTCAAGGATCTGTCTCTTTGGGAGAAAAAGGACAGCAAGATCATGACTTTGTCCGGCGGCATGAAGCGCCGGGTCATGATCGCCAAAGCGCTCTCTCACGAGCCGACGATCCTGTTTCTCGACGAGCCGAGTGCCGGCGTCGACGTGGAATTGCGGCGTGACATGTGGAACATGGTGCGGGCTTTAAGGGAAAACGGCGTCACCATCATTCTAACCACCCACTACATCGAGGAGGCCGAGGAGATGGCCGACCGGATTGGGGTGATCAACAAGGGTGAAATCATCCTGGTCGAAGACAAGGCCGTGCTGATGCGCAAGCTCGGCAGGAAGCAGCTCATTCTGCAACTGCAGAAGCCTCTGGAGACTCTCCCGCCGACCTTGGCCAAGTACGATCTCGAATTGTCCGAAGGCGGCCTTCAGCTCGTCTATAATTTCGATACGCAGAACGAGGAGGCTGATATCGCCGGTCTTCTGCGGGGGCTTGGGGAGCAAGGGATCGAGTTCAAGGATCTCCAGACGTCGCAAAGCTCCCTGGAGGATATTTTCGTCGATCTGGTCAGGGGGCGGGCATGAACCTTTATGCGATCAAGGCCATCTATCTTTTCGAGCTGGCGCGCACTTGGCGGACGTTGATGCAGAGCATCGCCTCGCCGGTGATCTCGACATCTCTCTATTTCATCGTCTTCGGCTCGGCCATCGGCTCGCGCATCGCCGACATCGACGGCATCAGCTACGGCGCCTTCATCGTGCCCGGGCTGATCATGCTCTCGATCCTGACGGAGAGCATCTCGAACGCGTCGTTCGGCATCTACATGCCGAAATTCTCGGGCACCATCTACGAACTCCTGTCGGCCCCGGTGTCTGCGATCGAAACCGTGATCGGCTATGTGGGCGCGGCCGCGACCAAATCGATCATTCTGGGCACCATCATTCTTGTGACCGCGCGGCTGTTCGTGGATTTCTCCATCAGCCACCCGTTCTGGATGGTGGTGTTTCTCTTCCTGACCTCCGTCACCTTCAGCCTGTTCGGCTTCATCATCGGCATCTGGGCGGACAGTTTCCAGAAGTTGCAGGTCGTGCCGCTGATGATCGTGACGCCGCTCACCTTCCTGGGAGGGAGCTTCTATTCGATCAACATGCTGCCGCCCTTCTGGCACACGGTCGCGCTGTTCAATCCCGTGGTCTACCTGGTGAGCGGGTTCCGCTGGAGCTTCTATGGCATCTCGGACGTGAATGTGGGGATCAGCCTCACCATGACCCTGATTTTCATGTTGGCCTGCCTGACGGGGGTCTGGTGGATCTTCAGGACCGGCTACCGGCTCAAGGCCTAAGCGGCGGGGAGGGTGCCGCCCCGATCGGGAGGGAAGGGCGCTTTTGACTTGCCTTCGGGCGATTCCTGGCCTATACGCGCGCCCATCCCACACGCGGAGTTGGCCTCATGTCTGAATGAGGCTTCTGGTGCCGGTCTCGAAAAAGACCGGGCATGCTCCGCGGAGGCTCAACCGGAGAATACCTATGTCGCTTCCTGAATTCTCGATGCGCTCGCTGCTCGAAGCCGGCGCTCACTTCGGCCACCAGGCCCACCGCTGGAACCCCAAGATGTCCCCGTACATCTTCGGTACCCGCAACAACATCCATATCATCGACCTCGCCCAGACGGTTCCGTTGCTGCACCGCGCCCTTCAGGCCGTGAGCGACACCGTGTCCAAGGGCGGTCGCGTGCTGTTCGTCGGCACCAAGCGTCAGGCAGCCGATGCGGTCGCCGATGCGGCCAAGCGCTCGGCACAGTATTATGTGAATGCTCGCTGGCTCGGCGGCATGCTCACCAACTGGAAGACCATTTCGGGCTCGATCTCGCGCCTGCGCAAGGTCGACGAAATCATCGCTACCGGCGGCCATGGCCTCACGAAGAAAGAGCGTCTGATGCTCACCCGTGAGAAGGACAAGCTCGAGCGCGCCCTCGGCGGCATCAAGGATATGGGCGGCACGCCCGACCTGATCTTCGTCATCGACACCAATAAGGAGCAGCTGGCGATCAAGGAGGCTCAGCGCCTCGGGATCCCGGTGGCTGCCATCGTCGACACGAACTGCGACCCGGACGGCATCACCTTCCCGGTTCCGGCCAATGACGACGCCGGCCGCGCTATCGCTCTCTATTGCGACCTGATCGCCCGCGCCGCTCTCGACGGCATCTCCCGTGGCGCCGGCGCCATGGGCATCGATGTGGGTGCGTTGGAAAACCCGACGCAGGAAGAGCTTCCGGCTGCTGCCGATCTCGGCGCTTCGGAAGGCGAGGCTTTCGAGCGTCTTGCCGCTCCGCGCGGCGCTCCGGACGATCTCACCAAGCTGACGGGCGTCGGTCCGCAGCTCGAGAAGAAGCTGAACGAGGCTGGCATCTTCCATTACTGGCAGCTCGCCGCTGCAAATGCAGGCGATGTCGCCGCTCTCGACAAGGATCTCAAGCTCAATGGCCGCCTCGAGCGCGATGGCTGGATCGGCCAGGCCCGTGCTCTGATCGACGCAGCCTAAGGCTTAGTCGGCGCCATCCTAGCGGTGGTGCCCCTTGCATGAATTGATCTAGCCCGGCGTTCCCTGAGCGCCGGGCTCCCTAATATGTGAACCCGAGAAAGGAAGAGCCATGGCGACTATTACCGCTGCGATGGTGAAAGAGCTGCGCGAGGCGACCAGCGCCGGCATGATGGATTGCAAGACCGCTCTGGCTGAGACCGACGGCAACATGGAAGCCGCGATCGACTGGCTCCGCAAGAAGGGCCTCTCGAAGGCTGCGAAGAAGGCCGGCCGTGTCGCGGCAGAGGGCCTCGTCGCGGTTGAATCGTCCGGCCACACCGCCACGATCCTCGAAGTGAACTCCGAGACCGACTTTGTCGCCCGTAACGATTCCTTCCAGGCTTTCGCTCGCGAAGCCGCGAAGATCGCTCTCAACGGCAACGGCACCATCGAGGGCCTCGAAGCCGCTCACTTCCCCGGCTCGACCACGACCGTGAAGGATCGCCTGCAGGAGCTGATCGCCACCATCGGCGAGAACATGAGCCTGCGCCGCATCTCGAAGCTTCAGGTCTCGAAGGGCGTCATCGCGTCCTACGTCCACAACGCGGTCACCGAAGGCCTCGGCAAGATCGGCGTGCTCGTCGCGCTTGAGTCGGAAGGCGACGTGACGGTTCTCGGCACGCTCGGTCGCCAGATCGCCATGCACATCGCCGCGACCAACCCGGTCGCCGTCGATTCCACCGGCGTCGATCAGGCGACGGTCGAGCGCGAGAGCGCGATTCTTCGCGAGAAGAACGCCGGCAAGCCCGACCACGTCCTTGCGAAGATCGTCGAGAGCGGCCTCAAGAGCTACTACAAGGAAGTCACGCTCATCGAGCAGGCTTTCGTGCACGATCCCTCGAAGTCCATCGCCCAGGTGCTGAAGGAAGCCGAAGGGAAGGCCGGTAAGCCGGTCACCCTCACGGGCTTCGTTCGCTACGCTCTCGGCGAGGGCATCGAGAAGGAGGAAGCTCCTGACTTCGCCGCCGAGGTCGCTGCGGCGGCCGGCGTAAAGGCCTAAATCGAACGACGACAAACGGCGGCTCTTCAGCCGCCGTTTTCATGAGAGGCCTCGCACGATCCTTTCGAAAAGCGGTTCCCGGTTTTTCAGATCGTGCGAGAGTAAACCCCCTAAAAGAAAATAAGAGAGGTCTGCAGTGGCACGATTCCGGCGCATTCTGGTGAAGCTTTCGGGAGAAGCCTTGATGGCTCCCGATGGATACTGGCTCGATCCGCAGACCCTCTCCCGTCTCGCCGAAGATCTCGCCAACGCCACCCGCGCCGGATTCGAGATCGCCCTCGTGATCGGTGGCGGTAACATCATTCGTGGCGCACGCATGAGCACGGCGGGGTGGATCGACCGCCCGACCGCCGATTCCATGGGCATGCTCGGCACGGTCATGAATTCTCTTGCCATCGAGACGGCGCTGAACGCCGCGGGCGTTTTTGCGCGCACCATGTCGGCGGTGTCCATGCCGACGATCTGCGAAACCTATGCACGCCAGCCTGCCTTGCACCATCTGGACAAAGGGCAGGTGCTGGTGCTAGCGGGCGGCACGAGCAACCCGTTCTTTACGACCGATACCGCCGCCGTCCTGCGTGCGGCCGAGCTTCGCTGCGACGCGGTGCTGAAAGCCACGCAGGTCGATGGAGTCTACAGCGCCGATCCGAAAAAGGATTCGAATGCGACCCGGTTCGACCGTCTGACCCATGACGAGGCCATTGCCAAGGATTTGAAGGTGATGGATACCGCCGCCTTCGCCCTGGCGCGGGAGAGCCGGATTCCGATCATTGTCGGCTCCGTCCACGCACCGAGCTCTGTGACGGCTATTCTTCAGGGCGATGTGCCGTCCACCGTTGTCGCCCCTTGATGCCGAAGCGCGGGCAGCGTAAGCCCGTGTCCAAAGTATGCCTTGAGGAAAATACACCATGACCACGACTTTCGACCTTGGTGACGTGAAGCGCCGCATGCAGGGCGCGATCAATGCGTTCAAGAACGACCTTGCGAGCCTGCGCACGGGGCGTGCTTCGCCCAATCTCCTCGATCCGTTGCAGATCGACGCCTACGGCTCCCTGATGCCGATTTCGCAAGTTGCGACGGTGAGCGTGCCGGAGCCGCGCCTGCTCAGCGTCCAGGTTTGGGATCGCGGCATGGTTGCAGCTGTCGAAAAGGCGATCCGTGAATCCGATCTGGGGCTCAACCCCCAGACCGAGGGCCAGATCATCCGCTTGCGCATTCCGGAAATGAACGAGCAGCGCCGCAAGGAAATGGTGAAAGTCGCCCATAAATACGCGGAAGAGGCGAAAGTCGCCGTCCGCCACGTGCGCCGCGACGGTCTCGACCTGCTCAAAAAGCTCGAAAAAGATCACGCGATCAGCGAGGATGACGGCAAGCGTCACGCGGATCAGGTCCAAAAGGCCACCGATCAGTTCGTTGCCGAGGTCGACACCCTTGCCGCGGCCAAAGAAAAGGAGATCATGCACGTCTGACCTGTTCGGGCGTGCATCGAGTTCGAGATTTCATGAGCGGAGAAGCCAAGCTTTCGGTTCCATCCTTTGCTCTCCGCGATACGGGCGGCGAGGTGCCGACGCATGTCGCCATCATCATGGATGGCAACGGCCGCTGGGCCGCGAAACGCGGGCTTCCCCGGTTCGAGGGCCATCGACGTGGCGTCGAGGCGATCCGCCGGGCCGTGCGCAGCGCCATCGATCTCGGGATCCGCTATCTCACTGTCTACAGCTTCTCATCCGAGAACTGGCGGCGTCCGGCTCAGGAAGTCTCCGACCTCATGGGGCTTCTCAAGCGGTTCGTGCGGCACGATCTCGCTGACCTTCACGCCAACAATGTGCGGGTCAAGATCATCGGCGAACGGGAAACTCTCGCTCCCGATATTCGCGCTCTGCTTGATGAGGCCGAAAGCCTGACCCGCGACAACACCGCTCTGACCCTCGTGATCGCTTTCAATTACGGCGGCCGGCAGGAAATCGCTCATGCCATGCGTGCTTTGGCTGAGAAGGTGAAAGCGGGTGAACTCGATCCCGCCTCCATCGATCTCGACGCCATCGAGGCGCATCTCGATACGCGGGGCATCCCCGATCCGGATCTCGTCATTCGAACTTCCGGCGAGCAGCGGGTGTCGAATTTCCTGACGTGGCAGACGGCTTATTCCGAATTCGTCTTCACCCCCGAGTTCTGGCCCGATTTCAACGACGAGATCTTCAGAGCGGCCCTCGACGAATATCGTCGGCGGGATCGCCGGTTCGGCGGTCTGAGCGCTCAGGCCGTCTGACCATGGCGATGGGTGAGGGTGGCGCGACAAAAGCGGGGGGCATTGGGTTGGTCTCAAGCGAGCTTGGAAAGCGCGTCGTTTCCGCAATCGTCCTGATCCCGATCGCGCTGGCCGCCGCCTATCAGGGCGGCTGGGCCTTTGCCCTGTTCTGGCTCGCCGCCGGTATCGCGACGGCCTGGGAATGGACCAATATGACGCGGGTCGAATCGCGCCGGCCCGTCCAGGCGGTGCTTGGCGTCGGCCTTGTCGTTCTCACGGTTCTTCTTTTGACGAATGCCTCGTTCATCGCCTTCGTCGGCGTTTGCGCGCTGACCCTTCTGGCTGCCGCTCTCTTGGCGACCGGGCAGGAGAGCCGGTTCTGGGCCCTGACCGGCTTTGCTTATGCGGTCGTTATCACTCTCGTGCCGCCCATCGTCAGGGAACATCCGAATCTCGGGCTTGCCGGGTTGCTGTGGATGTTCGCGGTCGTGTGGTCGACCGATATCGCAGCCTATTTCACCGGGCGGTCCCTGGGCGGGCCGAAATTGTGGCCCCGGGTCAGCCCGAAAAAGACCTGGTCTGGCTTCTGCGGTGGGCTTCTGGCGGCGGCAATCGCCGGGTTTCTGGTGGCCTGGAGTGTTCAGAAGCTGGGCTTGATGCCTCCTTTCAGCCTTAGAAATGTGGTGATGCTGTCCCTCGTCGCCTCCGTCGCGAGCCAATTGGGCGACCTTGGCGAATCCGCCCTCAAGCGCCATTTCGATGTCAAGGACTCGAGTCACCTCATTCCGGGCCATGGCGGCGTCATGGATCGGCTCGACGGGTTCTGGGCTGTCGCCCTGATCCTGAGCATCGTGCTGCTGATCATAAGGTTTGCGTCTTAAAAGCTTTCATGACCCGTTCTCTCACCATTCTCGGAGCCACAGGCTCGATCGGCCGCTCGACGGCCGATGTCGTTCTGGCTCAACCCGATCAGTTTCGCGTGGAAGCCGTTGTCGGCGGTAAGGACGCCAAGGCCCTTGCCGCCATGGCAAAGCGCCTCGGCGCGAGGTTCGCCGCTCTTGCTGATGAGGCGGGGCACCACGACTTGCGTTCCGAGCTCGCGGGTTCGGGCATCGAGAGCGGGGCAGGCGATGCCGCTCTAATCGAGGCGGTGGACCGGGAAAGTGACATCGTGCTCGCCGCCATTAGCGGCACCGCCGGGCTTCGCCCGACCCACGCGGCCCTGAAGCCTGGGCGGAGAATCGCTCTCGCCAACAAAGAAAGCCTGGTTTGCGCCGGCAAGGCCTTCATGGCTGACGCCCGCCGTATCGGCGCGCAGATCATGCCGGTCGATTCCGAACACAACGCGCTAGATCAGGCGCTGGCCGCCGGTCACGGCAAGGATGTGGAAAAGGCGATCATCACGGCGACCGGCGGCCCATTCCGCACCTGGAGCCGGGAGCGCATCGCCGCCGCGTCGCCAGCCGAGGCCGCGGCGCATCCGGTCTGGTCCATGGGGTCGAAGATCAACATCGATTCTTCGACCTTGATGAACAAAGGTCTCGAACTCATTGAGGCGCATCATCTTTTCGATATCGATGCTGATCATCTCGACGTGCTCGTCCATCCCGAAGCCATCGTGCACGGCCTCGTGCAATGGAGCGACGGCGCGCTGACGGCGGGACTCGCCTTGCCCGACATGAAGGTGCCTATCGCCAACGCCCTGCGTCATCAGCAACGCCTTGCAATGGATCTTCCCCGTCTCGATCTTGCCGCTATCGGGCGTTTGAGCTTCGAGATGGCCGACGAAGAGCGATTCCCGTGCCTTGCGGCGGCAAAGGCTGCGCTCAAGGCCGGAGGGTCGATGCCGACCGTTCTGAACGCCGCGAACGAGATCGCAGTGGCGGCTTTCATGGCCGGCAAGATCCGATTTTATGATATATATAAAATCGTTGATGGGGTTTGCTCATCTTTTGTCGCAAGGCGGCTCGATGCTCCGGCCACCGTCGCCGAAGCGCTGGCCATCGATGGCGAAGCGCGGCGCGCCGCCTCCGCCGCCCTCAATGAGACTGTGATAGCGTCGGCCTGACGGCGCGAAAGGAACGGTTATGGATCTGCTCGCAACTATTGGCGGGGCGACGAACTCCTTCCTCCTGACGATTGTCTCCTTCCTGATCGTCCTTGGAATCGTCGTCTTCATTCACGAGTTCGGCCACTTCTGGGTCGGGCGCCGCTGCGGCGTCGGCGTGACGGCCTTTTCCGTCGGCTTCGGGCCGGAGCTTTTCGGCTGGAACGACAGGCACGGCACGCGCTGGAAGATTTCGGCGATTCCCCTCGGCGGCTATGTGAAATTCGTGGGCGACTTGAACGCGGCCAGCGTGCCGGACAGCCGGGAGGTCCAGCGGATGTCGCCGGAGGAGAGGGCGGTCAGCTTCCCCTTCCAGAGCGTCACCAAGCGCGCGGCCATCGTCGCGGCGGGGCCGATTGCCAACTTCATTCTCGCCGTCGCGATCTTCTCCGGCCTCAATTACGTCTCCGGCCGACAGGTCATCGAGCCGCGCATCGAAATGATTCAGCCGAACAGCGCCGCCGAACGGGCCGGATTCAAGCCGCACGACTTTATCCTTTCCATCAACGGCAGCACCATCGAGACCTTTGCCGACATGCAGCGGTGGGTCAGCGCCAGTGCCGGGGATACCCTGCATTTCGTGGTGGATCGTGAAGGAAAGCAGGTCGCGCTGGACGCGGTTCCCGACTTGAAAGAGCAGAACACGCCGTTCGGCAAGCAGCGGATCGGGCTTCTCGGCCTTCAGGCCTCCCGCGATCCGGCTTCGATCAAGACCCTGACCTATTCGCCCCTTGGGGCCGTAAAGGCGGGGGCTCTCGAGACCTGGTATGTGGTCGACCGGACCTTCGATTACATGGGCAAACTGATTTCCGGCCGCGAATCGGCGGATCAGCTCTCCGGTCCTATCCGGATCGCCCAGGTTTCGGGCCAGGTGGCGAGCCTCGGCGGGGTCGCGGGATTGATCAGTCTTGTGGCGGTTCTGTCCGTATCGGTAGGCCTTATTAACCTATTTCCCGTTCCGCTCTTGGATGGCGGGCATCTTTTATTTTACGCTATTGAGGCGGTTCGTGGTCGGCCCCTGAGCGAAAAGGCCCAGGAAATCGGCTTCCGGATCGGTTTTGCCATCGTGGCGATGCTCATGTTGTTCGCGACTTGGAATGATATTGTTCACCTTGGTGCAACATTTGTGGCCCGCGGGACGTGACAAGGACGCCACGCTAGGCAAAAATGACACTCTGTTGGGGAAACCGCCGTTTGCAATGACGGCGAAAGTTTGTACAAGCGGGACCTTACCACTATGGCTGGAGGCAGATGCTCCCGGTCAGCTGGGGCTTCTTCGCCTTGGACAATGAGATAAAAGAGACGGGCCAGTTGATGATGTCGACGACCACGCCACGCCGGAAGAAGCCGGCTAGAACTGCGATGATCGCCATGGGGGCGCTGATCGCCGGACTTGCCGCTGCAGACGGTTCCTATGCGCAGGCTCCGGGGACCCGTGCGGCTCCCGTCGCGAGCCGGTCGGTCATCAATCGCGTTGCCATCGAGGGTAACAAGCGCGTCGAGAAGGCGGCTATCGAAGGCGAGCTTCAGGTTCGCGCTCGGACGGCTTACAATCAGGCCGTCGTGGATGCCGACGTTCAGCGCATCCTCGAAGTCTATCGCCGTCAGGGCCGTGCGCTCGCTTCCGTCACGCCTCGCATTGTCGATCTTCCAAACGGGAATATCGACGTCGTCTACACCATCGTCGAGGGCGACAAGACCGGCGTGAAGGAAATCCGATTCGTCGGTAACGATCAGGTTTCGTCGAGCCGCCTGCGCGGCGTGATGACGACGACCGAATCGAACCTCCTGAGCTTCTTCAAGAGCTCGGACGTTTACGATCCGGATCGCATCGACAACGATCTCGAATTAATCCGCCGCTATTACCTGAAGAATGGCTTCGCCGATTTCCGTATCGTTTCGAACGATGTCCAGTTCGATCAGGGCGAGGAAGGCTACATCGTCACGATCACCGTCAGCGAGGGTGAGCAGTACCGCCTCGGCAATGTGGCCGTCGATTCCCGCCTGGCGGACATCGATGCCGCCAGCCTCCAGGGCAAGGTCTCGACTTCGTCCGGTTCGGTCTACAACGCTGATGCGGTGCAGAAGTCTCTGCAGAACCTGACCACGGAAGTCGTCCGTAGCGGCCATGCCTTCGCGCAGGTCCGCCCGGTCGCGACCCGCGATCCCGCGACCCGCACCATCAATCTCGGCTACGTCGTCGAGGACGGTCCGCGCGTCTACATCGAGCGCATCAACGTGCGCGGCAACAGCCGTACCCGTGACTATGTCATCCGTCGCGAGTTCGATCTCGGCGAAGGCGACCCCTACAACAAGGTGCTGATGGAGCGCGCCGAGCGCCGCCTCAACAACCTTGGCTTCTTCAAGCGCGTTCGTGTTTCGAACGAGCCGGGTTCCGCCCCTGACCGTGTCGTCGTGAACGTGGACGTGGAGGATCAGAGCACGGGTGCCTTCTCGATTTCGGGCGGTTACTCGACCTCCGACGGCTTCATCGGTGAAGTCGCGGTCAGCGAGTCGAACTTCCTCGGTCGTGGTCAGTATGTCCGCGTCGCCGGTCAGCTCGGCCAGCGTACCAACGGTGTCGATTTCTCGTTCACCGAGCCGTATTTCCTCGGCTACCGTCTGGCGGCCGGTATCGACCTGTTCTCGAAGTTCAGCGATCAGACCAAGTATGCCCGCTACGAGAACCGCATGACCGGTGGTCAGCTCCGGTTGGGCATGCCCTTCACGGAAGAACTGACGATCACGGCGCGTTACTCGCTGTATCAACAGAGCCTGAAGATCCCGAACGACTTCAAGCAGCCCTACAACGACTGCTCGGTGCCGCTCGCGAACACGCCTATCAATGGGCCGGACACGATCGCTCCCGGCACGCCGAACCGAACCTTCTGTGAAGGCAACGGCGAAGCCTCGCTCGCGATCAAGCAATCGCGCGGCGACACTCTGACGTCGCTCGCGGGTCTGACCTTCAACTACAACACCCTCGACAACACCAAGGATCCGCGCTCCGGCTTCTATGCCGAAGTGAAGACCGACGTGGCTGGCCTGGGTGGCGACTCCAAGTACTTCCGCGCCACCGGCGACGCGCGCTACTACTACGAAGTCCTCGATGACGTTGTCGGTATCGCTCGCGTTCAGGGCGGTCAGATCACCGGCTTCGGAAACAACAACAGCAACGGTTTTGCTGGCGGCGGAAATCTCCGCATCGTCGACCAGTTCTTCCTCGGCCCGTCGCTGGTTCGCGGTTTCGCGACCAACGGTATCGGTCCGCGTGATATCTCGACCCTCGATACGAACGCCAACGCCGTCGGCGGCACGACCTACTTCGGTGGCTCGCTCGAACTGCAGTTCCCGATCTTCGGGCTCCCGCGCGAGCTGGGTCTGAGGGGCGCTGTGTTCGCCGATGCCGGTACTCTCTATGGCTATGAGGGTCCGACCCGGTTCGACACCAACAACAACGGCGTCATCGAAGGCTTCAGCCCGACCCTTGGCTGTACGCGTACTGCCCTTGTTTCTCAGGAATGTATCGTCGTGCGCGACAGCCACGTGATCCGCTCCTCGGTCGGTGCCTCCATCCTGTGGACCTCGCCGCTCGGACCGATCCGGTTCGACTACGCGTTCGCTCTCTCGAAGGATGACGGCATCAAGGTCAACGGCGTTAGTGTCGGCGGTGACCGGACCCAGGCCTTCCGGTTCTCCGGTGGCACTCGCTTCTGATTTGGGAGGGCGCCCTTGCGGCGCCCTCGATCTTTCTACATGACAGATTCCAGTTTCTTCTCGCAGACCCGGACGTTGCTTTTGCGTCAGGTCGCGGAGATGGCAGGTGCAACACTCCCCGAGGGTTCCGACGGGGAGTTTTTGCTTACAGGGGTCGCGCCGCTTGAAAGTGCGGGGCCGAGCGAACTCGCGTATATGGACAATGCCGCCTATGGCGAGATCCTGCGCGACACCAATGCGGGCGTCTGTCTCGTCACGCCGCGCTTCGCCGCCAAGGTTCCCTCCGGCACTATCGCCATCGTCACGCCGCAAGCCTATCGTGTCTTTGCGCAGGTGATGGCGCTGCTCTTCCCGAGCTCCATGCGCCCCGGTTCGTTCTTCGAGGCGGCCGGTGTTTCTCCGGGTTCGTTCGTGCACCCGACCGCACGCCTGGAACACGGTGTGCGCGTCGATCCGGGCGCTGTGATCGGACCCGGGGCTGAAGTCGGTTCCGGGACAATCGTCGGGGCTCACGCGGTCATCGGACCCCAGGTGCGGATCGGGCGCGATTGCTCGATCAGCCCGAACGTGACGATTTCAAACGCTCTCATCGGCAACCGTGTCATTCTACATCCCGGCGTCTGCATCGGGCAGGACGGTTTCGGCTTCGCCATGGGGCCACAAGGCCATCTGAAAGTGCCGCAGGTCGGCCGCGTCATCATTCAGGACGACGTGGAGATCGGGGCGAACACCACAATCGACCGGGGCGCCAGCCGCGATACCGTCATCGGCGAGGGCACCAAGATCGATAATCTGGTCCAGATCGGGCACAATGTCGTCATCGGGCGTCATTGCGTGATCGTGGCCCAGGTCGGCATTGCAGGATCCACGACCATCGAGGATTTCGTCGCGCTTGGTGGGCAGGTGGCAGTTAAAGGTCATGTGCGCATCGGCATGGGCGCGCAGATCGCTGCAACCAGCGGTGTGAACGGCGATGTTCCCCCGGGCGCACGCTGGGGTGGCATACCGGCCCGGCCCATGCGCGAATGGTTCCGTGAGATCAACGCCCTAAAAAAGCTTGCATCCCAGAGCGATTCCAGCGATTCCGCCGGGGATTGAGAACGTTTTCGGTCGCGGCTCTATCGCTGCGCCACAAGAAAAATGCGAAACATTTCAAACCGAGCCTGATCGAGCGAGCCCGCTCAATCGAGGTTTGTAAAAGACCTTCGGAGTTGACGTCATGAACGAAGCGCCGACTACGCTTCAAACCGCCGATATCATGCAGATCCTCGATCTGCTGCCGCATCGCTACCCGTTCCTTCTCGTGGACAAGATCATCGAGATCGACTCGGACAAGTCCTGCATCGGCATCAAGAACATCACGTTCAACGAGCCGCAGTTCCAGGGCCATTTTCCGACCCGGCCGATCTATCCCGGCGTGTTCCTGATCGAGGGCATGGCCCAGACGGCGGGTGCGATCTGCGTCGCCTCGAAAATTGCCGAGCAGGCCAAGCCGAAGCAGGTCTTCTTCATGACCATCGACAAGGTGAAGTTCCGCCGTCCGGTCGAGCCGGGCGACCGGGTCGAGTTCCACATGACCAAGCTCAACAACCGCCGCAACATGTGGTGGTATCGCGGCGAGGCGAAGGTGGACGGCGCTCTCGCCTGCGAGGCGGAAGTCAGCGCCATGCTGGTGATGGAATGAGCGCGCTCATTCATCCCAGCGCCATCGTCGACGATGGCGCGAAGCTGGGGCAGGGCGTCAAGATTGGGCCGTTCTGCACGGTCGGTGCGGATGTACAGCTCGGCGACGGATGCGAACTCGTCAGTCATGTCGCGGTTGCCGGTCACACGACGATCGGCGCGAAGACGCGGATTTTCCCCTTCGCGTCCATCGGTCATATCCCGCAGGATCTGAAATATCACGGCGAGCCTTCGACCCTGACCATCGGGTCTGATTGCATCATCCGCGAAGGCGTCACCATGAATCCCGGCACCGAGGGTGGTGGCATGGCGACGGTAATCGGCAACAATTGCGCGTTCCTCGCCAATTCCCATGTGGGCCATGACACGAAGGTCGGCAACAGCGTCATTCTGTCGAACAACGTGATGCTCGCGGGCCATGTGACGGTGGGCGATTTCGTGATCTTCGGCGGCGGCGCTGCAGTGATTCAATTCGCGCGCGTCGGCTCTCACGCTTTCGTCGGCGGCCTCACGGGGCTCGAGAACGACCTCATTCCCTATGGCATGGCCATGGGCAACCGGGCTCATCTCGCCGGTCTCAACATCATCGGCCTGCGCCGACGTGGTTTCACCCGCGAGCAGATCCACGAGATCCGTCGCGCCTATCGTCTCCTCTTCGCGGAAGAGGGTACGTTGGCCGAGCGGGTCGAGGATGTGGGCAACGAGTTTTCCGCACATCCTTATGTGCAAGAAATCATCGATTTCATTCGTGCTGGCGGAGATCGCGCCATCTGCACGCCTCGGGACCCGGTCGGATCCGCTTGATGACGACGAGTGGCCCGATTGCGATCCTCGCCGGGGCCGGTCAACTTCCCATTCAGCTTGTCGACCACCTCAAGCAGAAGGGGCAGGATTACCGCGTTCTGGCGTTCCGGGGCTTTGCCGCTCCGGAACTGCGCTTGCGCGCGGACGCGACCGTCGGTCTGCTCGATCTGAAAACGATCATGGCGACCCTCGATACTTGGCAGCCTTCGGCGGTAGCCCTTGTCGGCGCGGTCCAGCGCCCCGGCTTTTCGGCGCTGCTCGGAGCCTATTCACTCCTGCGCAACATGCAGGAAGTGAAGGACGTGATTTCGCGCGGCGACGATCAGGTGTTGCGCGGTGCCGTCATGCTCATCGAGGAGCGCGGTCATCGCGTGGTCGGCGTGCAGGATCTCGCGCCTGAACTCATTGCACCGCCGACCTTGCGTGGGCGGTTGGAGCCGAACGCCGAAGATCGCGCGGCTATCGTCTTCGGTCTCTCTTTGCTCGAATCTCTCTCCGATTTCGACATTGGTCAGGCGGCGGTTGTCGCCAAGCGGCACGTGCTCGCCATCGAGGGGCCTGAGGGAACCGACCGCATGCTGCGTCGGGTGAGGGGATTGCGCCGCTCCATGTTCGGCTTCGGCCGACGCAAAGAAGGCGGTGTTCTCATCAAGGCGGCCAAGAAGGGGCAGGACCTGCGCGTGGACATGCCCGCCGTTGGCCCGCGCAGTGTCGTCGAGGCTGCACGTGCGGGCCTCTCCGGCATCGCCATCGGCGCGGGCTCGACTCTCGTGCTCAACGAGGAAGAGACCCTTCGCACTGCTGACCGCCTCGGCCTTTTCTTCACCGCCGTCGAACTGCCCTGAGGAGCTGCCATGCCCGATGCGAAACCGCTCAAGGTCTGGATCGTGGCGGGTGAGGAATCCGGCGATCAGCTCGGCGCGAAGCTGATGCGCGCGTTGAAGGCGCGGCTGGGAGTGGAACGTCTGCAATTCGGTGGCGTCGGCGGTCACGCGATGGATCAGGAGGGGCTCAAGAGTATCTTTCCCCTCGAAGAGATCGCGGTGATGGGCTTTTCCGCCGTCATCGCCCGGTTGCCTACGATCCTGCGTCGGATCAAGGATACGGCGAACGCGATCGTCGCTGCAAAACCCGACATTCTCATCATCGTCGACAGTCCCGATTTCACGCACCGGGTCGCGAAGGCCGTGCGCAAGCGTGCGCCGCAGATTCCCATCGTCGATTATGTGAGCCCCTCCGTCTGGGCGTGGCGCCCGGGGCGGGCCGCGAAGATGCGCGCCTATGTGGATCATCTTCTGGCGCTTCTGCCGTTCGAGCCGGAGGCACACCGCCGCCTCGGCGGTCCGCCGACCACCTATGTGGGGCATCCGCTCATCGAACGTCTCGACGAGATCAGACCAACCGGAGCGCGCCGGCTCGCGCATGAAGGTCCGTTACGCCTTCTGGTTCTACCGGGCAGCCGCCGCTCCGAGGTCAGCCGTCTGATGGAGCCTTTCGGTGAGGCATTGTCGCTTTTGAAACAGCGCTCTTCACGTCCCTTCGAAGTCACCATTCCGGCTGTGCCGCATCTGGTGGACGAGATCAGGGAGCGCGCGAAGTCCTGGAGCGTGACGCCTAAAATCGTGCAGGGCGAAGCGGCGAAATGGGCCGCTTTTCGCGAAGCGGATGCCGCGCTTGCCGCCTCCGGCACGGTGACGCTGGAACTTGGTCTCTCGGGCGTGCCGATGGTGGTGGCCTATCGCGTGTCGAAGATCGAGGAAGTGCTGAAATACCTCATCAAGGCTCCTTCGATCGTCCTTACCAATCTGGTGCTCGGCGAGAACGTGATTCCCGAATTGATCCAATGGGATTGCACGCCGGAAAAGCTTGCCGATGCGCTCCTGCCGATGCTCGGCGAGACGCCCGAACGCCAACGGCAGATTGAGGCCTTTGCAAGAATGAACAGCCTCATGCTAATCGGTGACGAGATGCCGAGCGAGCGCGCAGCGCGCATTGTGGACGAAGTGCTGGCGGCGCGATCTTCCTCATAGGGGCGTGCATATGGGAAAGACCCACTCATCTCTGTTCCTCGCGGCTGCCGCAGGAGTGGGGCTTCTCTCTTTTCAGCAGGCTCATGCGGACGAACTGAAATGCGAGGGGCCTTTTTCACCGGACACCACGCATGCGCGTCTCGTCAAAGCCTTCGGCGCGAAGAACGTCTTGCGCAAGACCACCCATGGCCCGGAGGGCGAGGTCTATAAGGCAAGCATCGTGTTCGACAAGGATCCGGCGCGCAGCCTGGAGGTGATCTGGCACGATGAAGCCGGTGGCAGGCGTCCGGCCCGCATCTATTTCACCGGTGCCGGTTGGTCGGTAGGGAACGGCCTGCACGTGGGAGCTTCGCTGGCCGAGTTGGAGGCCGCGAACGGACGGCCCTTCACCCTCTACGGATTCGAGTGGGATTTCGGAGGTCTTGTCTCCAACTGGAAAGGGGGCGCGCTCGAAAAGCAGCCCGGAGGCTGCACCGTCTTTGCCATGCTGGAGACGGACGAAAGTTCGAAAGAAGAAGACCTGACGAAGGTCGCCAGCGATCGCGAGTTCAGTTCTCAAGACGAGGTCATGAAAGCCGTGCGCCCGAAAGCGACGTTGCTCGGCGTGCAATATACGCGCAAGTGAAATCAAACGCGGCGGCAGACAAAGAAAAGGGGCCTTTCGGCCCCTTTGACGTTTGCATTGGGGTGAAACCCTTTAACCGCGCGATGCAACCGTCACGTAGTCGCGCTTGGGCGAGCCCACATAGAGCTGGCGCGGGCGGCCGATGCGCTGGGACGGGTCTTCGATCATCTCGCTCCACTGGGCGATCCAGCCGACCGTACGGGCGAGTGCGAACAGCACCGTGAACATGGAGGTGGGGAAGCCCATCGCCTTGAGGGTGATGCCCGAATAGAAATCGATGTTCGGGTAGAGCTTCTTCTCGACGAAGTATTCGTCCTTGAGCGCGATCTGCTCGAGTTCCACGGCGACGTCGAGGAGCGGGTCGTCCTTGATGCCGAGTTCGTTCAGCACTTCATGCGTGGTCTTCTGCATGATGCGGGCGCGCGGGTCGTAGTTCTTGTAGACCCGGTGGCCGAAGCCCATGAGACGGAACGGATCGTTCTTGTCCTTGGCCTTGGCGATGTATTCCGGAATGCGGTCGGGCGTGCCGATCTCTTCAAGCATCTTGAGCGCGGCCTCGTTGGCGCCGCCGTGAGCCGGTCCCCACAGGCAGGCGATGCCCGCCGCGATGCAGGCGAAGGGGTTCGCACCCGACGAACCGGCCAGACGCACCGTCGAGGTCGAGGCGTTCTGTTCGTGATCGGCATGGAGGATGAAGATCCGGTCGAGCGCGCGCGCCAGCACCGGATTGACCTTGTAATCCTCGCACGGCACCGCGAAGCACATGCGCAGGAAGTTCGAGGTGTAGTCGAGATCGTTCTGCGGATACACGAAGGGCTGGCCGATGGAATACTTGTAGGCCATGGCGGCGAGCGTCGGCATCTTCGCGATCATACGCATGGACGCGATCATGCGCTGCTGCGGATCCGAGATGTCGGTCGAGTCGTGATAGAAGGCCGAGAGCGCACCGACGGATGCGACCATCACCGCCATCGGGTGGGCGTCGCGGCGGAAGCCCTGGAAGAAGCGGTTCATCTGGTCATGCACCATGGTGTGGCGCGTGACGCGGTAGTCGAAGTCAGCCTTCTGAGCGGCGGTCGGCAGTTCCCCGTAGAGCAGCAGATAGCAGGTCTCGAGGAAGTCGCCGTGCTCGGCCAGTTGCTCGATGGGGTAGCCACGATAGAGCAGAACACCCGCATCGCCGTCGATATAGGTGATCTTCGACTCGCAGCTTGCCGTCGAGGTGAAGCCGGGATCGTAGGTGAACATCCCCGTCTGGCCATACAGCTTCGAGATGTCGATCACCGACGGGCCGATCGTTCCCTCTTTGATCGCGAGTTCGACCGGCTTGTTGTCCACAGTGAGCGTGCTGGAGGTAGAGCTCATGCGTCTTCGCCCTTTCAACAGGAGGCCGTGCATTTACCTAGAGCAGCCGAGACTTTCGAGAACACGCGTTCTTCAGCGGGGCTGTCGACCTGAGGGATGCCGGTCGGTTGGATTTATGGGGGGTTCGGTAGCTTATCCGTATGAATGGAGCAAGCACGTCTAAAGGCGAGTGACGCCCGCTATGCAGCGGGCGCATCCGTCAGCTTGTCTTTGAGGCGTTCCAGTGTTTCGTCCCGGCCGAGAACGGCCATCACGTCGAACAAGCCGGGGGAGGTGGCTCTGCCGGTGAGAGCTGCGCGCAGTGGCTGCGCCACCTGGCCGAGTTTGGCTCCGATAGCCTCCGCATGCTCGCGCACGATGGCCTCCACGCTCTGCGCGGACCAATCGGAAACGCCGGCCAGTTTCTCAACGATGCCCTGGAGTTTTCCGCGGCCGTCAGCGAGGAGACCTGCAGCCTTCTCGTCAAGATGAAGCGGGCGCTGCGCGTAGAGGTAATAGGCGCTGTCGAGCAGCTCGATGAGGGTTTTGGCGCGCTCCTTCAGGCCGGGCATGGCGGCGATGAGCTTTTCGCGTAAAACGGGTGCAAATTTCTCGCCCAAGCCTCGCTCCGCACCAATTTCCGGCAAGAGACCTTCGATCGCGGCAACGAGAGCCTCGTCGCTCGACTGGCGCATGTAATGGCCGTTGAGGTTTTCGAGTTTGGCGAAATCGAAGCGGGCGGGAGAGCGGCCGATGCTGCCGAGATCGAAAGCATCGATCATCTCCTGCGTCGTGAACATTTCCTGATCGCCATGGCTCCAGCCGAGGCGCACGAGATAGTTGCGGAGAGCCGCGGGGAGATAGCCCATGCTGCGATAGGCCTCGACGCCGAGCGCACCATGCCGCTTGGACAGCTTCGCACCGTCCGGGCCGTGGATGAGGGGCACGTGCGACATGTTCGGCACCGCCCAATCGAGCGCCTGATAGATCTGCGTCTGGCGCGCGGCATTGGTGAGGTGGTCGTCGCCCCGGATGACATGCGTCACGTTCATATCGTGATCGTCCACGACAACCGCGAGCATGTAGGTCGGCGTGCCATCGGAGCGCAGCAGGACCAGATCGTCGAGATCCTTGTTCTGCCACACGATGCGGCCCTGAACCGAATCCTCCACGACAGTCTCGCCTTTCTGGGGCGCTTTTAGGCGGATCACCGGCTTGACGCCGGCCGGAGCCTCGGACGGATCACGGTCGCGCCAACGCCCATCGTAGCGCGAGGGGCGGCCCTCGCGGCGCGCGGTCTCGCGCATCTCTTCGAGTTCTTGCTGGGTCGCGTAGCAATAATAGGCGCGGCCCTTGGCCAGAAGGCTCTCGGCGACCTCCTTGTGCCGCGCGGCGCGGGAGAACTGGTAGACCACGTCGCCGTCCCAATCGAGGCCGAGCCAGTTGAGCCCGTCGATGATGGCTTGAATGGCGGGTTCCGTGGAGCGTTCGCGGTCCGTGTCCTCGATCCGCAACAGCATCGTGCCGCCATGCCGCTTCGCGTAGAGCCAATTAAAAAGGGCCGTGCGCGCGCCGCCGATATGCAGGAAGCCGGTGGGAGAGGGGGCAAAACGGGTAACGACGGTCATGGTGAACCTTTGGCGAACTTGGGTATGCAACCGAAGAATGGGTAGCGTTTTAAGCGTATTCCGCGACTCGTCCACAGGCCGGGTTGGGTCGCGCGCTGCGGTCGTCTAACATGCAAGGTCTTCCGCGTTAAGCCGAACCGATGGCCGAATACGAAACTCAAGCGCGCAAACAGGTTCGGAACGCCACCGCGCGGGCCTTGAGCGTTGCACGTCCACGCTTCTGGCCTGCCCCTCTCTTCCTGCCCGACTGGCGCGGCTGGATTGCGGCGAATGTGGCGAGGGAAGTCGAGCAAAGGCGGCTTTTCCCCTGGATCGCGGTGTGTTTCGGTCTCGGTATCGTGCTTTTCTTCCAGGCGGACGGACGTCCGGCCCTGTGGGCTCCATTGGTCGGCCTTGCTCTCAGCGCCGCCCTCACGGTGCCCTTGCGACGCAGCGTCTGGGGATTGGCCCTCGCCATTGGTTTTGCCGCCCTGTCCGCCGGGTTCGCCGCCGCCGTGATCCGCACCGGGCAGGTGGCGGCTCCGGTGCTTAGTAGGGTCATGATCGTTCCGGTCTCGGGCTTTATCGAGAGCGTCGAGCAGCGTCCGCAAGGGGCGCGGTTGTTGCTCAAGGTCGTCGACATGAAGGACGTGGCCGAGAATGCGCGACCGCGCTTTGTGCGCGTGACTGTGAAGAAGGGGGAGGGGCTTGCCGCCGGCCAGTTCATCGAGGGCAAGGCGCGCCTTCTGCCGCCGCCTCAGCCCGCATGGCCAGGCGGCTATGATTTTGCGCGCGATGCCTTCTACAAGGAGATCGGAGCGGTCGGCTCTATGCTCGGCTCTATTCGATATGTGCCGCCGCCTCATCCGATATCCTGGAATTTGTGGCTGGCAAGCGAGGTTGATGCCGCGCGCAACGCGCTGACGGAGCGCATTGCGCGTTCCATCGGCGGGCAGGAAGGGGCAGTCGGCGCGGCGCTGATCACCGGCAAGCGCGGGCTCATCGGTGAGACCACGAACGATGTCCTGCGAGCCGCCGGGATCTACCACATCGTCTCCATTTCTGGCCTGCACATGGTGCTCGCAGCCGGAACGTTTTTCTGGCTCGTGCGCGCGTTTCTCTCTCTGTCTCCGGGCATCGCCCTGTCGTGGCCGGTGAAGAAGATCGCTGCCGTTGCCGCCATGATCGGCGCTGTCGCTTATTGTGTATTTTCCGGCTCCGAAGTCGCGACGGAGCGCTCGCTCATCATGACACTCGTCATGTTCGGCGCGATTCTGGTGGACAGGCCTGCGCTCAGCATTCGCAATCTCGCCATCGCGGCGTTGATCGTGCTGGCGCGCGAACCGGAATCCGTTCTCGGCCCAAGCTTTCAGATGTCGTTCGGTGCTGTGGGAGCGCTTGCCGCAAGCACGCCGCTCTTGAAATTCGGGACGCCTGAGGCGCGGTCGGAATCCGCCTTCGACAAGGTTGCGACATGGGGCATGCGCGGCCTCACAGGTCTTATCGCCACCACGGTCGTGGCGAGCATCGCGACGGCGCCGTTCACGGCCTATCATTTCCAGACGCTCAATCCGCTCGGCCTGATCGGCAATTCGCTCGCGCTGCCGCTGGTCTCGGTCGTGGTGATGCCGTCCGCCTTGCTCGGCGTCATCGCCTATCCCTTCGGTCTCGACCGGCCGATCTGGCAGGTCATGGGCCTTGCGGTCGCCAAAGTGCTCGACATCTCCGCATGGGTCGGCGGCCTGAACGGTTCGACCGTGCTGGTTCCTGCCTTGAGCGTCGGTGCCATCGTTCTCATGAGCCTCGCGCTCATGATGGCGACGCTAATGACCTCCAGTCTGCGATGGTTCGCTCTCATTCCCGCAAGCATAGGGCTGATGCTTGGAGCGATGCCGGATCGCGTGGATGGGTTTGTCGATCGTGAAGGATCGGGCGCGGCCATACGCGGAAGGGATGGGAGGCTGACCCTCGTCGGCAAGCCATCGAGCTTCGTTGCGGAGCAATGGCTTCATGCGGATGGTGACGCGCGCTCCCCCGATGACAAGACGTTACGTGACGGAGCGCGCTGCGACCGTATCGGGTGCATCGTCGAAACGCGTTCCGGTAGAACCGTCGCCTTCGTGCAAGACGCGGCCGCCTTCGATGAGGATTGCCGGCGTGCAGGCCTCATCATCACCCGCCTGAAGGCGCCTGCGACGTGCGGTGCATCTGTCGTTCTCGACAAGGCGGCTCTCGCCGGTCGTGGCGCGACGACGATCCGCTTCAACGATGGCGCGATTGTACTGAAATCGGCGAGAGGCGAGGGCGAAGCCCGCGCCTGGGAGGACAAGCCGCGTGTCGCGACGGAGGCAAAGCCGTCAGTTCAGGAGCCGCCGCGTCCCGCGCAGGCGGTTCCTGAACTCGATATTCCCGAGGATGTCAGTAGCGCCGAACCAGACTGACGAGCTTGCCCTGAATCTTGACCCGATCAGGGCCGAGCACGCGCGTCTCGTAACTGGGATTGGCCGCCTCCAACGCGATGGATGAGCCACGGCGGCGGAAGCGCTTCAACGTCGCCTCCTCGTCATCGATCAACGCGACGATGATGTCTCCCGTGTTCGCGGAATCCTGCTTGCGGACGACCACGAGATCGCCGTCGAGGATGCCTGCCTCCACCATTGAGTCACCGCGCACTTCGAGTGCGTAATGCTCGCCCTGCGCCAGGAAGTCGGCGGAGAGCGTGATGGAATGGCTCTTGTTCTGGATCGCCGAGATCGGCACACCGGCTGCGATCCGGCCCATGACCGGAATGGAAATGTCGCGGGTCTTTTCTTCCGCGACGGGCGCTGCCGCGGGCTTGGCTCGCGTCGCGAGCCCGCCTTCGACGATGCTCGGCGTGAACTGACGGCGTCCCGCCGTGCCGCCCACGGTTTCCGGCAGGCGGATCACTTCAAGAGCGCGCGCCCGGTTGGGCAGGCGGCGAATGAAGCCACGCTCTTCCAGCGCCGTGATGAGGCGATGGATGCCCGACTTGGACTTGAGATCCAACGCGTCCTTCATCTCGTCGAAAGAGGGCGGAACCCCGGATTCCCGGAGGCGCTCGTGGATGAAGCGAAGCAGTTCGTGCTGTTTACGCGTCAGCATGGCCGGTCCTTGCAGCTCAGTTAAGAGAGCGATTCTGAAACAAATCGCGAACAAGGTAGCTGTTCTTGCTGTGTTCTGCAAGCCTATCGAGGGATTTATGCATCTTCGGGAGCGGGCTGTCTGTTGTAAGCCTTACGCCGCAACCGGATGTAACTTGAGGATGGGTCAGGATGCAATGAGAAAGCCCAACCGCGGTCCGCAGGATCTCCTGTCGAGATACAACGCGCAGACGAGGTGTTCGCCGGGATCCGGAACAAGAGCCAAATGCTTTCAATATCAAGCGAAACAATGTAATGTTGCGCACATCATGAATCGGGCGGCTGAGATATGCCTGCCGTTACAGCAGCATTGAAGGCGGAGGTCTATCGTGACGGCACCTGAGGTTTGGGGCGGGCAGCTCTATTTTGGATTGTCGCAATATTACGAAGGCTTGGACGAAACCGTTTTGCAAGACGGTCGTATCGTCATGACCTGGAAGGACTATACCGACGTTCGTTCCATCAAGGCGCAGATCCTGAACGCAGATGGAACGCTTAGCGGACAGGCTATCACGGTTTTCGCAAGTGCGGACATCACGGTCAGTAGTCCAAAAATCGTCACGCTCGCGGATGGGAACTTCGCCATCTCCTATCGGACCTACAATCCAACAGACCAAGTCGATGGGATCAGTGTTGCAATCTACAGCCCGTCAGGGGTGCAAAGCGGTCCCATTCACACGATGAGGGACGAGAGAGATTTCGCTCTAAGATATGATCTGACAGCTCTTGCAGGCGGGGGGTATGCGGTCATCATTCCGACGATGGACGGGTCCGCCAATACTTCCGAAGGTCTCATGTATCTGCTTGTCCGCAATGGTCAAGTCACTAAATACCAAGTTCACAATGGAGACCTACTATCTCCACTCGGTTTAGACGTTCTCAACAATGGAAATATCGTCTCTCTCTTCGATAAGTACACCAGTACCACTGACAAGGTCCTGTTCGAGATTCGAAACCCTAACAATCCTTATCAAACGCCCATTACGCGGGCCATTGACGGCGTCCCGGCAGCTAATAACAGCGCCGACCCGCTACCCCAAATCATCGCACTCGACAATGGCGGGTTTGGCGTCATTTGGCGCCAATCACGGTCATCTGGAAACTACGACATCAACCTAAAGCTATTTACCGAAACAGGCACGCCTATTGGCACCACGATTACACTTGCTTCAGGTGAGATGCGTGCCGATCCGGAGATTACCAGGAAGCCTGGCGGGTTCATCTTTTCGTACGCAACCGCGACTTCTTCCAATCTCTATGTGAGGTATTTCGGGTCATTCGATATCAGCACGAAAACGAGCGAGGTGATCGCACTATCAAACGAGACTAGCGTCTTCACTGGCTATGTCGCACCGGTCCAGCTGGATGACGGCCGTTACCTCGTGCGCTGGCTTGAAAAGGCAAATGGGCCGAATACTCCATATATCCTGAAGGCCCAAATTTTCGATCCCCGTCACGAGGCCGTGAGCTGGGTGAACACGGGCGATGCCAAGCAATATGGCGGGACAAACTACAACGACGATCTGACCGGCGGAGTCGGCAACGACAGCCTTTTCGGCGGAGCTGGAAACGACTACCTGAAAGGCGGTAACGGGGCCGATGTGCTCAAAGGAGGCGAGGGCGACGATCGTCTCGAAGGTGGGGACGGCGCTGACGAACTCGATGGCGGAGACGGAACCGACATCGCTCAATATTTCGGCAATGCCGTGGATGTCGACCTCGTGCGCGGCACGGGGATCGTCACGGGCATCGGCGGCATGGTGGATGTCGACGTGCTCACCAGGATCGAGTGGCTGATCGGGACGCGAAATGGCGACATTCTGGCCGGCGACAACAACAGCAACGTCATCTATGGAGCCGACGCCGTCGCCAGCGGGCCGAACGACAACGACCATTTGTATGGCCGCGGCGGCGACGACGCCTTGTTCGGCTACGAAGGCAATGACATCCTCGACGGTGGAGAGGGTAACGACATTCTCGACGGTGGAGCGGGCCGGGATACGGCGGATTACACCTCTTCGTCGCGCGCGGTGCTGGTCGACTTGTCGAATGGATCGGTTGGAGGCGCTGCCCAGGGCGACCGGCTGATATCGATCGAAAATCTCGTCGGCTCGGCTTACGACGACAGCCTGACCGGTGGCGACGGCGAAAACCATCTCTACGGCGGCGCCGGCAATGACATCCTGGTGGGCGGCCGGGAGGATTCTCTATGGGGCGGAGCGGGCGATGACAGGCTCGCCAACGGCCATGTGATCTTCGAAGGTTCCTTGGGGCGCAATATCGATTTGGCCGCGGGCAAGGCCACGAACGCCGAGGAGACCGATACGCTGGAGAACGTCGTCTACGTCACGGGCGGCGACGGCAACGACACCATCACCGGCGCGGGCGATGCCGATCATTTCATCAACGACACGCTCGAAGGCGGCGCGGGCTCCGATCACTTTATCGCCAGCTACGGTGACGACGTGATCGATGGCGGAGCGGATGGCGGTGAGATCACCTATTTCTACGTTGGCAATGGGGTCTACGGGGTCAATCTGAACCTGAAGAGCGGTCAGGTGACCAAGTACACCGGCCAGCACGATACGCTCATCAACATCTGGCACGCATGGGGGTCGCGGGCCGACGACGTCATCACCGGCGACGACAATCACGGCAACATCCTGTTCGGCATCGACGGGAACGACACCATCGATGGCGGAGGCGGCAACGATACTCTCTGGGGCGGGGACGGCAGCGACAAGCTGATCGGCGGCGCCGATGTAAGCGTCGATGAGCTACACGGCGAAAAGGGCAACGATTCCCTCGTCGGCGGCGCCGAGGACGTGCTCTACGGCGGTGAGGGTGATGACACGCTCGACGGTGGGCATGTGGTGTTCGAGGGGCCGGGCCGGACGATCAATCTCAAGACCAACATCGCGACCGTCACCAACGCTCAGGGCGCGGTGGTCGAGACGGACGTTCTCCGGAATGTCCGGTCGATCACGGGCGGCGACGAGAGGGACACCATCGTCGGGAGCGACGGCAACGACTCGGTCGAGGCCGGCGGCGGTTTCGACATATTCTACGGCTCGACCGGCAACGACACCCTCGACGGCGGCAATGACTACGCTGCGGTGGATTATCAGGGATTCGGCAGCAAGGTTATCGTTGATCTTCGGCTGAGCAAGGTCTTCAAGTCGGATAACCAGAGCGATTCGGGTAACGGGACCGATTTGATCTCCCACATCGCCGACGCCTACGGGACCGGCTTCGGCGACCAGTTCTACGGGGACGATCTCGCGGGCGGCAACGTCTTCGACGGACGGGCGGGCGACGACACCATCGACGGTGGGGGCGGCAACGACAAGCTCTATGGCGGAGACAATAGTGACCTGCTCTACGGAGGGGCGGACAACGACACCCTCGACGGCGGAGCAGGCGCCGACCGGATGGTCGGCGGAACCGGCAACGACGTCTACTACATCGACGATCTGAACGACGTGGTGGTAGAGGCCGCAGGCGAGGGCAACGACACGGTCATCATCCGGGTGAGAGGCTACGACCTCTCGCGGCTTCACAACATCGAAATCATCCAAAACACGTTGAACCGGCTGCCGGTGATCACAGACGTATCGCCGTCCGGAGATGGCGCGATGGGCACCGGCCCCGACGCGGGCAAGATCGTGATCGGTGAGAACGCCGGCACGAACATCCTCGTCGAGGTGGCCGACGTGGACGCCAGCGACGATGACCTCGACACTATCGCCTATTCTCTCATGAATACATACGGCGGTCTCTTTGCGATCGATACGAACGGGACGATCCGGATAGACAAGTCCAAGCTGCCGCCCATCACCATCGACAAAGACTACACGCTGCAGGTATCCGTCTCGGACGGCCACGGGGGCGTCGCCACGCAAGATATCGAGATCAGGGTGAAAAACGTGAACGCCCGTCCGTCCGTTCCCGGCTTCGACGAGATCGATTCTTCTACGGTGACGATTGAGGAGAACCTCAATGGCTCCTTCAAGCTTCTCGCCACCGACGACGACACGCCTTTGTCCGGCCTGGAGTTCCTGTTCGACACGACAGGAGACGGTGGGGGCGATGCCGGGGGGCGCTTCGAGATCGTCAAGGCTGGCACTCAGAGCTATCTCAAGCTCAAGAACCCGCTCGACTACGAGAGCGCACCGAAGAACGCTCAGGGAGAGGGGTTCTACACGGTCTACGTCAAGGTGAAGGACGGATTGGGAGCCCTGAGCGACACGCGAGCCTTGACGGTCAAGATCACGGACGTGGACGAAGCCGCGCGGGATTTGGACTTCCAAAATCCACAGACCGTCGTCATCGGCCAGACCGGCGCCAATGTAGTGAAGGCCCAATGGCTTAACGATCCCGATACCAAACCCGAATTCCAGGTGAACAAGTATAGTTTCCACCTGGACGATGGCTCATATGCGACGGTTGACGGCGGCTTCACCATCGACGCGGAAACGGGGCAGATCAGCACCAATAACGACTTCGGCGATGAAGGGCCCGGTCCGCGGATTCTCCATGTGGTGACCTACGCGGAAACGAACGAGGTCACGTACGAGGAGGATTACACGGTCGACATCAAGACCCCGGTCATCTCGGTCTCGACCACGACGGCCTCCGTGTCCGAGGGCGGCTCAGGCAGCTTCGTTGACTACACCTTCACGGCGACGCGAACCCTCTCGGGCGCCGCCGCGACCGTGAACTGGTCGATCGCGACGGGAGCCGGCATCGATGCGAACGACTTCGCATCTCTCAGCGGGACCTTCGGTTTCGCTGCTAACGAGACCAGCACGACCTTCAAGGTGCGCGTGAGAGGCGACAAGCTCGCCGAGGCGAATGAGGCCTTCACGGTTACCCTCTCGGACCCGACCCACGGTACGATCAGCACCACGAACGGCAGCGCGACCGGCGTCATCATGAATGACGATCACGCACCGACGCTGACGGTCACGGTCGGGCAGGAATCGAAGAGTGGGGTGGTCGGCAGTACTATTTCCGAAGCTCTTAAGGCGGTCCAGATCGAGGATTTCGACGATGATCCGCTCACCGTGACGATCTCGTTTGACGTCGGGCACGGCGATCTCCAATACGATTTTGATGACAGCGGAGTGACCTGGACTGTCAGTGTGAACAATAACGTCGCTCGAATTACGCTCCAGGGAGCGGCGGCGAACATCAATACCCTTCTCGACACCGTCAGCTTCACGCCAACCAGCGTCGGGCAGACCGACTTCTCGTTCACCGTCACCGACGGAACAAACGCGCGGGTCTTCGCGAACGCGATCTCGGTGGTGAGTTTCGACGCCTCGAACCCCCCGCCGCCCGTTCCCTCCGGCACCCACACGGTGCATGAGAGCAAGACCAACGGCTTCGTGGTAAAGACTCTTCCGCTCCAGGATGGAGGCGTCAACATCGCCTACAAGTTTGAGAACCACCTCGCGGACGACGAGAAGATCAGCTTCGACGGTCGCTATGAGATCGTCGACAACGAGGTGAGAGTCCGTGGTGCCGCCTGGGTTCCGATCTCAAGCGACTACACGAATACGTACCGGATCGTGGCGTCCGACGGTGTGAATGCGGTCACCGGCAATGTCACCATCACGGTGAACAACAATGTCGGTCCGTCGATCACCTCTATCGCTATAGCTGGCGGTGGTCACGCCGGCGAGAATGGAACGATCCTCGTCAGCGACACCGCAGGAGCTGTCGATATCGGGATCGTGCAGGCGTCCGATCCCGATGCCGCTTCGGACGGGCGGCCTCTGTCCTACTCGCTCGCCAACACATACGATGGCCTGTTCGGCATCGATGCCGCAGGCCACATCAAGATCGCGGATGCGAGCCAGCTACCGGTTGAAACGAACACGACGTACCAGTTAAGCGTTCGGGTCTCGGACGGCAGCAGCGACGATGTGGCGACCCGAGACGTCACGGTCATCGTGACGGATGGGCCGATCAGCAACCCGAACCACGCCCCGACGGACATCGCCTTCACGGGTTCTGCCGTGGAATATGCGGAACCGGGAAAGCTGATCGGTACGCTCAGTGCCGTGGACGACGGTGTTGGCGGGGGCATGCTGGAATACACCCTGCTCGACAATGCCGGCGGCCGGATCAAGCTCGTCAACGGCAACCAAATTGTGGTCGATAACGGTTTCCTGTTCGATGCCGAACAGTCCCTCTCGCACAAGTTCAATGTGCGGGTGAAGGATGCGGGTGGTGCCACCTATGTGAAGGAGCTCGCCTTCGGCGTCCTCGATTTGAACCCCGAGGTCACTTCCGGCACGACTGCCAATGATGTGTTCCATGGCGGCGCGCTCAACGATGCGCTGTCGGGCAATGCCGGCAACGACCGTCTATTCGGCGGAGGGGGCAAGGATATACTCAAGGGCGAGGCGGGCAACGACACGATCGGAGGCGGCGCGGGTCTCGACAAGCTCTACGGCGCCAAGGGCTCAGCAAGCAGGGACGCCTTCGTGTTCGACACGAAGCTCACCAGCAAGAGCGTAGCCAACAAGAACAAGGACACGATCTACGATTTCGGGCCGAAATACGATTCGATCTTCCTCGACGATGCGGCGTTCACCAACAAGACGATCGCCAAGTACCTCAAGGGGAAAGGTGCGGGGCTCGATACGCCTTACAAACTGAAGAGCGGGTACGTCCGCATCGGCGACATGGCGCTCGATAAGGACGACTTCGTCATCGTCAAGAAGATTAAGCCGAACGAGTACAAGCTGTACTGGGACGTGGACGGTTCTGGCGCGAAGGCGATGCTCGAGATCGGCACCGTGAAGCTGCAGAAGGGCGAGGGCACGGCCATCACCTCCAAAGACTTCTTCTTCATATGAGCGAAAAAGGGGCGGTTCTCTCGGACCGCCCTTCTGTTGCGTGTCGCCTCTACATCCGGTGTCTTCTCGCTATCGTAGGACGTCGAGCCGAATGCTGTGCATATGAACGACCCTCGGCAACAAGAGTAAATTCAGATTAACTACAATAGACAGGCCGTTGTCATGACCTCCAAAGCTGGCACAACCCACTCCGCTGTCACGAGCCCGGGTAACGACACCATCGTCATCACGGCCAGCGAGCTTGATTTCAGACTCACACTGGATGGCGGCGAGGGCACGGATACGCTCCAGCTGAACGGGGGAGGCTACTTTGATCTGAGCATCCCTCCCACCTTCTCGTCGATCGAGATCGTCAGGGGGTCTGCCGCCGACGACCACATCTCGATCACCGACGATTATTGGTACACCAACCCATTGGACAGCATCCGCACCATCGAGGGCGGCGGCGGTAACGACACTCTTTCCTTGCAGGGATTGGATATCGATTTCCGGGGCAAGACCATCACGGGATTCGCGGAGATCGAGCTGGCGGGTTTAGGGGGTATCGAGATCGCGCTTGATGACAGGGATTTGGCGTTCCAGCTTACGGGCTATTGGAGCGGCTCTGATCATCTGATCTTCG
This sequence comes from Microvirga sp. 2MCAF38, assembly GCF_052115485.1. Lineage (NCBI taxonomy): Bacteria > Pseudomonadati > Pseudomonadota > Alphaproteobacteria > Hyphomicrobiales > Methylobacteriaceae > Microvirga > Microvirga sp. 2MCAF38. The sequence continues at coordinate 187,872 of NZ_JBFRGU010000002.1, forward strand.
AGGGTGGGACCTTCGATGAGGCCGAGCGGAAAGCCTTGTTCGACAAGGGCATCGACACGGTCACGGATGCGAGCGGCCTCACTTATTATGCTGCTCCCCCGGTGGTGTCGAATCTCGATGAAGAGATCATCCTTACCGTCGGTCAGATCGGCCAGCCTGTCCGGCTTGATGTCGGCGCCGACGCGATCGTGACGGATGGCGACGATGCGACCATGACCAACTTATACATTGTCCATGGCACGCTGACGAACGGAGAGGCCGTCTATATTGCCCAGACCGCGCAGGTTTTTTTGTCGGACGGCATGAATGTCGGCAGCAAGATCTTTGTGGGACCAGAAGATGACCGCGTCGAGATCGGCAGCATTACCCCGCATAACGAATACGGTTTCAATATCGCCTTCAACGGGAACGCTACCCACGCAAGGGTGGAAGAACTGCTCCACGCCTTGGAATACAGCAATGCATCGAACGATCCGTTGCTGATGATTCAGCGCAATATCCATATTTATCTCGGCGACAAAGGCGGCCGGACCTCCATGCCGTCCATTTCCATAGCCATCGCTCCCGACGGCGTGAAGGTGCTGACCTCAGGTGTCGATCACCCGGCGGGTACCGCCGGGGATGATATTTTCGCTGGGACTGGGATTACTTTGAGCGATGGGGACGTGATCCATGGCGGCGACGGGACGGACACTCTCATAGCATTGGACAATTTCGTTCCCGGTGCTCTTTTTGACCTTACCAAGCTTGCCGCATTCAGCGGCGTCGAAATCATCCGGCTGAGCGATTCGTCAGGTGAGGTGCTGCGCACGAACGCCCAGCGCCTGAATGGGGTGATGACCATCGATGGCGGGGCGGGCAGTGACGATCGGCTGAAGCTCGTAGGATCGTCGTTCGACCTGACAGGGAAAACCATCACTGGCATCGAGAAGATCGAGCTGGCCGACCGAGCCGCCTCGATCACGGTCGACAGCAAGGAGGTGGCGGCTCTCGTCGATGCCGATCCTTACGGCACCGCTAGCCTGACGCTTGCGGGTGGCACCTTTACGAGAGCCGAGCGCAAGCTCCTCTTCGAAAACAACATCAAGACTGTTACCGATGCATCGGGCACCTACACCAACGAGGCCCCTCGGGTGAGCGGTCTCGACGGAGACAGAATCCTGGCTACCGTAGGGATGAAGGTCTTCGTCGATGCAGGCCGGAACACGACGCTCTCGGACGATTACGAAGCCCTTACCGCACTTGAAATCAGCGTCCGGGACGAGGCCTCAAGTGAGCAAGTTCTCGGAGATCGACTCGGGATCGACACATCGGGATCGATTTCGCTCTCTGACGGAATGAATGAAGGCAGCATCATTCTCATCGGCCAGAGAGAAATTGGCGCAATTTCTTTCTCCTCCGGGAGTTACCTCAGGATCAATTTCAGTGTCGCGACGACGGTCCCTCATGTGCAGGAGCTCGTTCGTGCCCTCACGTTCACCCATGACGGGCCTCCCGGAACGCCCCTGGGCCAGCGAGAGATCTCGTTGCTTCTCTGGGATACGGCCGGCAAGGCGACCAGTTCGACGGTTCATGTCAGCGAAAACCTAGCACCGTCGCAGCTCGATTTGTCCCAGAACAGCGTCGCCGAGATGGCGATGGCAGGAACGGTGGTAGGCTCATTCCAGGCAACGGATGCCAATCCAGGCGACAGCTTCACATATCGGCTGCTGGACGATGCAGGTGGCCGTTTTGCGCTTCGCGGCGAACAGCTCGTGGTCGCCGATGGCGCCAAGCTCGATTTCGAGCAGGCAGTTTCCCACAATGTAAAAGTGCGAGTCACAGACAAGGGCGGCTTGAATTTCGACAAGAGCCTCACGATCAATATCCGGAACGTGGAACCCGAATTGGCCTCCGGCACTGCGGGCGATGACCGTTTCGTGGGTGGATCGAAGAACGATACTTTGGCGGGTGGCGCCGGCAACGACGCACTCTCGGGTGGCGCAGGAAACGACCGACTGTCGGGTGGATTGGGTAAGGACACTCTGATCGGTGGAACCGGCAAGGATGTTTTCGTCTTCGACAGGGCGGTCTCCAGGAAGAACAACATCAATGTCGATACGATCGTCGACTTCAATGCCAAGGACGATGCCTTCTGGCTCGACAACGCGGTCTATAAGGGGCTGGGCAACAAAGGCTCGATCAAGAAGCCCGTCAAGTTGTCGGAGGGCGCATTCTTCAAGGGCGAAGCTGCCCACGATGCGTCCGATCGCATCATCGTCAGTAAGAAGACCGGCAAGATCTATTACGATGCCGACGGCATCGGCTTACAGGCGAAGATCCACATCGCCACGGTCACCAAGGCGGCTGTAAAGGCGATGGGCCATGGCGACTTCTTTGTGATCTGATCTCGCTAAAAGACGGCTCGAAGAAGCGACCTTTGCAAAATTTGAGCTGCATCAGAGCCGAGAGGTCTGCCGTCAGCAGTACCGCGAAAGTTTGATGATCCGACATTCGTCCCCGGCCTTGGCGGCCTCGGCGTGAGGCGGACGGATCAAAAGCGCCTCCGATGTGGCGAGCAGGCGGAGCATCGAGGAATCCTGAACCGGGTGAGGGCGCACCACAGGACGATGCGCCTCCCAACTGACACGCTCGGTGGCGAGGCTCGCGCGCATGTAATCCTGGCGCATCGCATTCGGCGGCAGGTCCTCGCCGAGGATCGCGGGCTCGGTCGGATCGTCGCCCGCCGCAGGGTCTCCGCTGAGCGCGCGGATGGCGGGAACAAGGAAAAGAATGGCGCAGACGAAAGACGAGACGGGGTTCCCCGGCAATCCCAGCACCGTCGTGCCCTGAAACGAGCCATGCATCAGCGGTTTGCCCGGCCGCAGGGCCACCTGCCAGAAATCGAGTTCCATACCGTGCGCGGTCAGCGCCTTTTGCACGAGATCATGATCGCCGACCGATGCGCCGCCGAGCGTCACGAGGATATCGGCCTCGGCGTCGCGTGCGGCGCGCAGGCGCTCATTGAGATCGTCGAGATTGTCGCGGGCAATGCCGAGATCGATAGGCTCACCGCCTGCCTTGGCGACCATGGCGGCTATCGCGGGCAGGCTTGAGGCTGCGATCTGATCCGGCCCCATGGGATCGCCCGGCCGCACCAATTCGTCACCCGTCGCGAGAATGGCGACGCGTGGCCTCTCATACACGAGAAGCGAGCCATGCCCCATGGCTGCCGCGAGCGAGATGTGGCGCGCGTCGAGGCGCTGTCCGGCTTTCAGCAACACATCGCCGCTGCGAAAATCGAGACCGGCGGGCCTGATATGACGGGACGCCTTTGCGGCCTCCTTGACGGTCACCTGATCGCAGTCCCGCGTTGTGTCCTCTTGCAGGACGACAGCGTCCGCGCCTTCCGGCAAAGGAGCGCCGGTGAAGATACGGACCGCTTTGCCGGGGCCGACTTTCCCCCCGAACCGCGCTCCGGCGACGCTGGCGCCGATGACGTGCAAGGTGGCAGGGATAGTCGCGGTGTCAGTGCTTCGAACGGCATAGCCGTCCATGGCGGAGGCGGGGAAGGGCGGTTGGTCGCGCGTGGCTCCCACATCCTCGCCAAGGGTACGCCCGGCGCAGTCCCCAAGCGCGACGCGCTCTATCTCCACCGGTTTCGCGATCCCGGCCAAAACACGTTTCAGGGCATCCTCGACGGAAATGAGACTCATACTCTCGCCCTCATGTGTTCTTCGTTACGGTGCCTCGTAGAGCCCGGAGCGTCCGCCGCTCTTCATGCGCAGGCGAATGCCCTCGATTCTCATGTCGCGGTCGGCGGCTTTCACCATGTCATAGATCGTGAGGCAGGCGACGGAGACAGCGGTGAGCGCTTCCATCTCGACGCCCGTCTGGCCCGATACTTTCACTTCCGCGGTCACGCGAATGCCGGGAAGCGCCTCGTCGATGCTGCAATCGACCGAGACCTTGGAAATGAGAAGCGGATGGCAGAGCGGGATCAGCTCGTGCGTGCGCTTCGACGCCATGATGCCCGCAAGGCGGGCGGTGCCGAGCACGTCGCCCTTCTTGGCATCGCCCTGGCGGATGAGAGCGACCGTTTCCGGCAGCATCACCACGCGGCCTTCCGCGATGGCGGTGCGCGTGGTCATGCTCTTCTCCGAGACGTCGACCATGTTGGCCGCGCCGGTGGGATCGAGATGCGTGAGCGTGCTCATGCGGCTTCGCCGAAGAGCAGACGGTGTGTCGCCGCGCTCACATCGGATTGGCGCATCAGGCTCTCGCCCACAAGGAAGGTGCCGATACCGACCTTCGAAAGGCGCTTGATGTCGTCGAGGGTGAAGATGCCGCTTTCGCCCACGACGATGCGATCCGATGGGATCAGCGGCGCAAGCGCCTCGCTGGTCGCCAGCGTCACGTCGAAGGTGCGCAGGTTGCGGTTGTTGATGCCGACGAGTTTCGTGTTCAGCGGCAGGGCGCGCTCAAGCTCAGCGCGGTCGTGCACTTCTACCAGTACGTCCATGCCGAGGGAGTGGGCTGTGTCGATCAATTCGCGCGCTTCCTCGTCGCTCACGCTCGCCATGATTACGAGAATGCAATCCGCGCCCCAGGCGCGGGCCTCATAGACCTGATAGGGCTCGAACAGGAAGTCCTTGCGCAAAGCGGGAAGGCCCGAGGCTTCGCGCGCAAGGCCGAGATATTCCGGCTTGCCCTGGAATGAGGGTTCGTCGGTGAGAACCGAAAGACAGGTCGCGCCGCCATCGGCGTAAGCCTTGCCGAGAAGCGCCGGATCGAAATCCGCACGGATGAGGCCCTTCGACGGGCTCGCCTTTTTCACTTCCGCGATGAGGGCGGGGCGGCCTTGAGAAAGATGCCGCTCGATGGCCTTCGCGAAGCCGCGCGGCGCGGAAGCGGCCTTCGCGCGTCGTTCGATCTCGGACTGCGGCACGGCCGCTTTCGCCGCCGCGATTTCCTGGCGCTTATAGGCTTCGATGCGGGCGAGAACGTCGCTCATCTCAAGGACTCGTTTGGTTTGGAGCGGGATCCGCTCTCAAGCATTCGACGCGCGGACGAGACGGTCAAGGGCCACCTTCGCCGCGCCGCTGTCAAGAGCGCGCGAGGCGCGATCGATGCCATCGCGCAGGTTCGCCGCTTCACCCGCGACAACGAGCGAGGCGGCTGCATTGAGAACGCTCACATCGCGGTAAGCGTTGCGCGCGCCTTCCAGAACGCCGCGAAGATGCGCGGCGTTGTGCTCCGGATCTCCCCCCTTCAGGTCTTCGAGCTTGGCCACCGGCAAACCGACTTCCTCGGGCGTGACCGTGAAGCGGCGGATGATGCCGCCTTCAAGCGCGGCCACATAGGTCGGGCCGGTGGTGGTCATTTCGTCGAGGCCGTCCGAGCCGTGGACAGCCCAGACATTCGTTGCGCCAAGTTCCTTCAGAACTTGAGTCAACGGCTCCAGCCAAACCTCTGAAAACACACCGAGAAGCTGCTTCTTCACGCCTGCCGGATTGGCCAGCGGGCCGAGGAAGTTGAACAAGGTGCGGGTGCCGAGTTCGACGCGCACAGGGGCCACATGGCGCATCGCCGCATGGTGCGTCTGCGCAAACATGAAGCACAGGCCCGCCTCGTCGAGGCAGCGCTTGAGGCCAGCTGGATCGAGGCCGAGCTTGACGCCGAGGGCGTTGAGCACGTCCGCCGTGCCGGATTTGGACGAAGCCGCGCGGTTGCCGTGCTTGGCCACCGGTACGCCGCACCCGGCCACGATAATGGAGGCCAGCGTCGAGATGTTGTAGCTGCCGGAATGGTCGCCGCCCGTACCGACGATATCCATCGCGTTCGCGGGCGCCTCGACCTTGAGCATCCGCGCGCGCATGGCCGCAACCGCGCCGACGATTTCATCCAGCGCTTCGCCACGCACGCGCAAGGCCATGAGGAATGCGCCAGCCTGGGCGAGGGTGACTTCGCCGGAGAGAAGATCGTCGAAAGCCGCGCGGGATTCGTCACGCGATAATGACGCGCCGGTAGCGACCTTGGCGAGATAAGGCTTGAAGGATTCCATTGTGCTCAGTGCTTGTTGCCGCGCTTCGCGTTCCAGGCGGCCGCGAGGTCGAAGAAATTGCGCATGATGGTGTCCCCATGCTCCGAGAGGATGCTTTCGGGGTGGAATTGGACGCCATGGATCGGCAGCGAGCGGTGCGACATGGCCATGACGAGACCATCATCCGATTCCGCCGTAATAGTGAGATCGCTCTGGCTGCTGTCGCGCTCGACGATGAGTGAGTGATAGCGCGTGGCGTGGAACGGGCGGTTGATGCCGCGAAAGACCGTCTCACCGCGATGGGAGATTTCCGAGACCTTGCCGTGCATCGGCAGCGGCGCGCGGGTGACATGCCCGCCGAAAACCTGTCCGATGGTCTGCAGGCCAAGGCATACGCCGAAGGTCGGAATCTCGTGGCTCACCCGCCGCACGAGTTCAAGGCAGATGCCCGCCTCGTTCGGGGTGCAGGGGCCGGGCGACAGCACGATCGCGTCGGGATTGGACGCGATCACCTCGTCCACCGTAATGGCGTCGTTTCGCACCACGTCCATGGACGTGGCGAGAGGCGCGATCAGATGGACCAGATTCCAGGTGAAACTGTCGTAATTATCGATAACGAGAACGCGGGTCATGACACGGGCACGTTTGCCGACCGGCGGCACAAGGTCAAGCGATTCATTGTCGTGGATGCCTGACGACCTCGCTCCCGCCTCATCCTGAGGAGCAGCCGTCAGGCTGCGTCTCGAAGGAGGGTCCAGCGTGCTCTGGAGACGCCTCGCCCTTCGAGACGGCCTGGCGGCCTCCTCAGGGTGAGGCTGCGTTGTGCGTGCTTCCACCGTGAATGACGCCGAGGCCTTACTGCCCGAACCGCGCCCGGCTTGCGAAATTCACCGCTTCTTCCGCCGCCCGGAACAGGGCTTTCGCCTTGTTCACGCATTCCTGCTGCTCGGAGGTCGGGTTTGAATCATAGACGATGCCCGCGCCCGCCTGTACGGCCATGCGGCCATCCTTCACGATGGCGGTGCGCAGCACGATGCAGGTATCCATTTCACCGTCGGCGCCGAAATAGCCGATGCACCCTGCATAAGGCCCGCGCTTGTCCTTCTCCAATTCGTCGATGATCTCCATGGCGCGCACCTTCGGCGCACCGGAGACGGTGCCGGCGGGGAAACCCGCGACAAGAGCGTCCAGCGCATCGAATTTCGGATCGAGCGTGCCTTCCACGTTCGAGACGATGTGCATCACCTGGCTGTAATATTCGAGGAAGAATGAATCCGTGACCTTCACGCTGCCCATGGCCGAGACGCGGCCCGCATCGTTGCGGCCGAGATCGAGCAGCATCAGGTGCTCCGCGCGTTCCTTCTGGTCGGCGAGCAGGCTCTCCGCGTGAGCACGATCCTCTTGCGCCGTCTTGCCGCGCGGGCGCGTTCCGGCGATGGGGCGGATCGAAACCTTGCCCTCGCGCAGCCGGACCAGAATTTCCGGCGAAGAACAGACGATCTGGAAATCCTCGAAATCGAGATAGCAGAGAAACGGCGCGGGATTTACGCGGCGTAGCGCCCGATAGAGCGCGAAAGCCGGGAGCGGGAAGGGGGATTCGAAACGCTGCGAGAGCACCACCTGGAAGATGTCGCCCGCGCTGATGTATTCCTTCGCCTTCGCCACCATCTGCTCGAACTCTTCGGAGCTCGTGTTCGAGACCGGCGGTTCGAAATGGATGGCGGTCGGATCGGTGCGGTCTTCAAGCGGCAGCGGGCGCTCCAGCGCCCAGGTGACCTGATCGAGCCGAGCGAGAGCCGTCTCGTATGCGGTCTTCGCCGTCAAGCCGTCCTGCGGGCGCACGGGAGTGATGAGCGAGATCTCGTCCTTCACCGCGTCGAACACGACCATCACCGTCGGCCGCACGAGGATCGCGTCGGGCACCTTCAGCACATCCGGGTTCGGCTCGGGCAGGCGCTCCATCTGGCGCACCATGTCGTAGCCGAGATACCCGAAAAGCCCCGCCGACATGGGCGGCAGGTCGCTGCCGAGGGGCATGGCGCTTTCCGCGATGAGCGCGCGCAGGCTCTCCAGCGGCTTTTGCGCTTCGGTGACGAAGGCCCCATCGCGCTTGATGGAAGCGATGCCATCCTGGCAGCGCCAGACCAGATCGGGATCGAGCCCGATCATCGAATAGCGGCCGCGCACTGCGCCACCTTCGACGGATTCGAGAAGAAACGCCGCGCCTTCACGGCCTTGCCGCAGCAGCATGAAGGCCGCGACCGGGGTCAGGAGATCGCCGACAAGTGTCGCGCGAACCACGCAAGGCGCACCGGCAGCAAAGCCCTTGGCGAAGGTTTCGAAATCCGGCGTGATGGTCATGGCTAGAGCATTTTCAGCAAAAGTGGGTACCGGTTTTGCGGCGGAAAATACATCGAAGCATCCGCCGATGCTCTAGAGCTTGATCATGTCTCTTTGAAACATGATCAAGCTCTCGATTCTTTGATTCCTCATGATCCGGGCGAACAACCGGTTTCCACTTGTTCTGATCATGCTCTAGAACTCGCCGCCGATCGCCTGACGCATGGCCGTCTGGTTGATGGTGACGCCGAGATCCTGACGAATCTGGGCCACGAACTGCGAGATCAGGTCGTCGTTCATGCTATTGCGCAATTGCTCGTCGATCCGCTGGATTTCCGGCGAGGTCGCCACGAGCGGCGGGACGGTGGCGCCGGTGACCTTGAACACGGCACGGCTGTCCGCGCCGTTGGACGCGTTGCCCGCCTTGGCCACAGGCACCGAGAAGATCCTGTTCACCACATCGGCGCTCAGGTCGTCCTTGGCGGTGGCGCGGACGAGATCGGTCCCGTTCTTGACCTCGGCATCGACATCCTTCGCCACGGCTTCAATGGCTTCGCCTTTCTCCAGACGCTCGGTGAGAAGGCGCGCCTTCTCCGTCAGGCGCTGCGCGGTCTCGTCCGCCTTCCACAGGCGCGCGACCTCGTCGCGAACCTCGTCGAGGGTCTTCTCGCGAGAGGGCGTGATGCCGGTCACATCGAACCAGACGTAGCCGCCTGGGGTCCGCAGGGCTTCGTTGTCGACGCCCACATCGGAGGCGAAAGCGCTCTTCAACAGAGCATCCTTGTTCGGGATTTCGACTGGCTTGCCGTCCTTATCGAGGCCGCTGGCGTCGATTGCGGGAATCTGGATGAGGGTCAGACCCTTCTCCTTGGCGATGTCGGCGAGCGGGCGGGCGCTGGCGCGCTGGTCCTCGATGGCATCGTGCGCCGCCTCGAGTTCGGAACGCGAGCGCTCGGTGGCGATTTCGGCGCGGACCTGTCCCGCGACTGTCTCGAAGGGGCTCACGGCCTCCGGCTCGACCTTGCTCACCCGGACGATGACAGGACCGAAGCGTCCCGCCAGCGGCCCGCTGGTTGCGCCCTCTTCGAGCGCGAAAGCGGCGTCGGCGACGATGGGATCGAGCATCTGCGGCTTGGTGAAGGTACCAAGTTCCAGATCCTGCGCCGGAATGTTGCGCTCTTGGGCGATGGCATCGAAGGTCGCGCCGTCCTTGATCTTCTTGAAGGCGGCCTCAGTCTCCTCTTGCGAGGGGAAGACGATCTGCTGGATCGTGCGCTTTTCAGGCGCGCCGAACTTGGCCTTTTCCCGCTCGTAGCGCTGGCGGGCATCCGCATCGGAAACCTTCTCAGGCTTGGAGACGGCGGTCGCATCGAGGCTCAGCACGCTGAGAGCGCGGTATTCGGGAGCGCGGAAAGCGTCCTTGCGCTCGTTGTAGAAAGTCTGAAGCTGCTCGGTGGTCGGGGCCGGGATATCACCGGCCATGGTCGGTTGCAGCACGAAATAGGAAGCCGCGCGGCGCTCGGCGCCGTAGCGGTGCGCCGCATTGAGGGCGGCAGCAGGCACGTTCAAATCGCCGGTAATCGCATCCACGAGCTGCGATCGCGTCATGGTGGTGCGCTGCTCCTGGACAAAGCCGGTCTCGGTCAGGCCGACATTGCGCAGGACCTGGTCGAACATGGCGCGGTTGAACTGGCCGTCCGTGCCCTTGAAGGCAGGCTCGTCCAGAATCGAGCGGGCCACGAGCTGGTCGGAGACGCTCAAGCCCAGCTTCTTGGCCTGTTCAGCCAGGACTGCCTGCGTAACAAGCGAGTTGAGAACGCGCTGATCCACACCGAACATGCGGGCCTGTTCCGGGGTGAGCACCGTGCGGAACTGCCGCCCGAGGCGTTGCAGTTCGTTGTTGTAGGCGGTGCGGAATTCCTCCCGCGAGATGTTGGTCTGGCCGATATGGGCGACCGTGGTCGGCGGGGTGGCGCGGAAAATATCGCCGATGCCCCAGATCGCGAAGCTGCCGATCAGGACGCAGAACAGGAGGGTGGCGATAATCTTGCCGACCAGGCTTTGTCCGGCGTTGCGCATTCCGCGAAGCATAGTGAACCCGTTTTTCTCAAAACTCGTTAGCCACGCGGATAGCCGATCAAAGGCCCGGCGAAAAGGGCATGGCCGGTTGAAAGATACATCCTCCCTCTGCTAGTGGCGAATATTCGAGCGTGACAGGAGTGCTTCATGAGCGTCGATCGGCCGCGCCCGCTGGTAGCGGGAAACTGGAAAATGAACGGATTGAGGGCCTCCGCCAAAGTCCTGGCCGAGATCCAGGCCGATTACGGCCCCGGCCTCTGGCGCCATGTGGATCTCGTGGTCTGCCCGCCCGCGACCCTGACCGCTTCCTTCGCGGTCGCCGCCATCGGCACTCGGATCGGCATTGGCGGGCAGGATTGCCACGGAAAAGAATCAGGCGCCTTCACCGGCAACGTTTCCGCTGAAATGCTTGTGGATGCCGGCGCGACCCATGTGATCCTCGGCCATTCCGAGCGCCGCCAATACCACGGCGAGAAGGACCCCGATGTGCGCGCCAAGACTGAGGCGGCGCACCGCGCGGGGCTCGTCGCCATCGTCTGCATCGGCGAAACGCGCGAGGAGCGTGAGGCCGGCAAGACACTCAGCGTCATTCGCAAGCAATTGCGCGGCTCGGTCCCAGTCGGCTCGATCGCTGAAAACCTCGTGATCGCCTATGAGCCCGTCTGGGCCATTGGCACGGGCCTCACTCCGACTACGGCTGACGTGGCCGAGGTTCACGCCGCCATCCGCGACGATCTGAAACGCCTTGTGGGTAAGGCGGAGCAGAACAAGGTCAGAATTCTCTATGGCGGTTCGGTGAAGCCTTCGAATGCCGGGGAGCTGATGTCGGTCGCGAATGTCGACGGTGCGCTTGTGGGCGGCGCGAGTCTCGTCGCGGTGGATTTCCTGGGAATCGCAAGAGCTTACTCGAAGTAAAAGGCCTTTTCCGTCATGGCCGGACTTGATCCGGCCATCCACGTCTTGGACGGGGTGAGAAGCAGCAGACGAAGGCGTAGATGGCCGGGACAAGCCCGGCCATGACGGAGTGAAAACCCTCCTTGCGGGTCTTTGATCCCGCGCACACCTATGCTACAGCCCGCCCAACGTTCGAAGCGAGCGGCCGTGTTTTCGCCCGGCCGCTTGAGGTTTTGGAAACGATGCAAACAGTTCTTATCATTGTTCACCTGATCATCGTGCTCGCGCTGATCGGCGTGGTTCTTCTGCAACGCTCCGAGGGTGGCCTCGGTCTCGGCGGCGGCGGTGGCGTTTCCGGGTTCATGACCGGTCGCGGCCAGGCCAACGCTCTGACCCGCGCCACGGCGATTCTGGCTGCATTGTTTTTCGTGACCAGCCTGGCGCTGACGATCATGGCGAGCTACAGCCGTGGTCCGCGCTCGATTCTCGATGGTGCCGCTCCGGCGGGCCAGCAGGCTCCTGCGGGCACGCCGGGCGGCAATGTTCTCGAGCAGCTTCAGCGCATGCAGGGCGAGCAGCCCGCACAACCGGCAGCTCCGGCTCCGGCCCCCGCCGCTCCAGCGGCCCCGGCTGCGCCACAAGTGCCGCAGTCTCAGTAAGTAACGAACCAGGGCCGGACCTTCCGGCCCTCTCTTTTTGTGGATAGCGATAGACGCGCCCGATTAGCGTTTGCGAATCGGCACGTCATCTTTTTGGATTGGGGTCCATGACGCGGTACGTATTCATCACCGGCGGCGTGGTGTCTTCGCTCGGCAAGGGGCTTGCTTCGGCGGCTCTGGGAGCGCTTCTCCAGGCTCGTGGTTACAAGGTCCGGCTTCGGAAGCTGGATCCTTATCTCAACGTCGATCCGGGCACCATGAGCCCGTATCAGCACGGCGAAGTGTTCGTGACTGATGATGGCGCTGAGACCGATCTCGACCTCGGCCATTACGAGCGGTTCACGGGCGTGCCCGCGACCAAGGCCGACAACATCACGACCGGCCGGATCTATCAGGACATCATCACCAAGGAGCGACGGGGCGATTATCTCGGCGCGACGATCCAGGTGATTCCGCACGTCACGAACGCCATCAAGGATTTCGTGCTCAGCGGCAACGACGGCTTCGATTTCGTGCTCGTCGAAATCGGCGGCACGGTGGGCGATATCGAAGGTCTGCCGTTCTTCGAGGCCATCCGCCAGCTCGGCAACGATCTTGAGCGCGGTCAGGCGATCTATGTTCACCTGACCCTGCTGCCGTTCATTCCGTCCGCAGGCGAATTGAAGACCAAGCCGACACAGCACTCGGTGGCGGAGCTTCGCTCCATCGGCATCCAGCCCGACATTCTCCTGTGCCGCACGGATCGCGAGATCCCGAAGGACGAGCGCCGCAAGCTGGCGCTGTTCTGCAACGTGCGCGAGACGGCGGTGATCGAGGCGCGGGACGCGGCGTCCATCTACGATGTGCCGTTGGCCTATCACGAGGCGGGTCTCGACAACGAAGTGCTCGCCGCCTTCGGCATCGAGGGCGAGAAATCCCCGAAGCTTGATCGCTGGACGACGATTTCCGGCCGCATCCACAATCCGGAAGGCGAAGTGAACATCGCCGTCGTCGGCAAGTATACCGGCCTGAAGGATGCCTATAAATCGCTCATCGAATCCCTTCACCATGGCGGTATCGCCAATCAGGTGAAGGTGAACCTGCAATGGATCGAGAGCGAGATCTTCGAACGCGAAGATCCGGCTCCGTTTCTGGAGGGCATTCACGGCATCCTCGTTCCCGGCGGCTTCGGCCAGCGTGGCGCGGAAGGTAAGATCCGCGCGGCGCAATTCGCCCGCGAGCGCAAGGTGCCGTATTTTGGTATCTGCTTCGGTATGCAGATGGCGGTGATCGAGGCGACCCGTTCGCTCGCGGGGGTCAAGGAAGCCAGCTCCACCGAATTCGGCCCGACACCGGAGCCGGTGGTCGGCCTTCTGACCGAATGGCTGCGCGGCAACGAACTCGAGCGCCGCACTTCGGGTGGCGATCTCGGCGGCACCATGCGCCTCGGCGCTTATCAGGCCTCGCTCGCTCCCGGCAGCAAGGTCGCGGAGATTTACGGCTCGACCGAAATCTCCGAGCGCCATCGCCACCGCTACGAGGTCAACATGGGCTATCGCGAGCGGCTGGAGGCCCACGGCCTGCGTTTCTCCGGCGTCTCGCCGGACGGCATCCTGCCCGAGATCGTGGAATACGATGACCATCCCTGGTTTATCGGCGTGCAGTACCACCCGGAACTGAAGTCCCGCCCGTTCGAACCGCACCCGCTCTTCAAGAGCTTCATCCACGCGGCGATCGAACAGAGCCGGTTGGTGTGACGAAGAACGCATCATCCCGGACGCCGAAGGCGATCCGGGATCGCACGACGAGAAAAGCGCCACATCCGGCCGCCGATCCCGGGTTCCGCTGCGCGGCCCTGGGATGACGCTGAACACTCGACGCAGGAGACACGTCCATGACCCGTGGCATCGATCATCTTGTCGTCGCCGTCCGCGATCTGGACGGGGCGGGGGCGTTCTATGAGCGTCTCGGGTTCAAGGTTGGCGCGCGCAATCGCCATTCCTGGGGCACTGAAAACCGGCTGGTGCAGTTTCCCGGCTCGTTCATCGAACTGATCGCGGTGGGCGAGGGGGCGGCCATCCCGCCGCATACGCCGACAACCTTCAGCTTCGGCGCTTTCGTGCGCGATTATCTCGAACGTCGCGAAGGGCTCGCCATGCTCGTTCTCGACAGCGAGGACGCCAAGGGCGATGCGGCTTCCTTCGCGGCGAACGGGATCGGCGCTTTCGAGCCGTTCTTCTTCGAGCGCAAGGGCCGTCGCCCGGATGGCAGCGAAGTGCAGGTGGCCTTCACGCTCGTTTTCGCCCGCGACGAGGCGGCGGCGCATGCGGGCTTCTTTGTGTGCCAGCAGCACTATCCCGAGAATTTCTGGAACCCGGTGTTTCAGGTACATCAGAACGGAGCAAGCGCGCTGTCGGCGGTGGCGCTCGCTGCGCCGGAGCCGGAGCGCCATCTCGCGTTTCTCAAAGCTTTTACAGGCCTCGCACCGACCGAGCCGGACCGGCATGATTTCTCCTATCCGTTGGCGCGTGGCCATCTCGATCTCATGACCCCGGACGATGCGGGCGAGATCTATGGCTCTGTCGAGATCGAGCCTAACGAGCCGGGTTTCGTGGCTTTCGGTGTGCGGATCGCTGACGTTGCCGCTCAGGCACATCGACTCGATTCAGCGCAGATCCCTTACCAGCGGATCGGCTCCCGCCTCATCATTCCCGCCAGCGCCGCTTTCGGCGTCGCGATTGCCTTCGAGGCAACGTAAGATCGGTCGCGAATCAAAAACGTTTTCTGGGGGATAACATCGTGGCTTCATCCTTGGCGGGCCTGCCCGACTTTCTGATCTTTTTCGTCATCGCCATCGTGCTCGTGGCGCTTTACCTGACGATCTACACGCTGGCGACCATGCACAATGAGTTCGCTCTCATCCGTCAGAATGTGATCTCGGCGGCGACCGCGCTCGGCTTCAGCCTCGTCGGTTTCGCCCTACCGCTCGCCAGCGCCATCGTCCACGCGCAAACCATCGTCGATTGCCTCATCTGGGGTCTGGTGGCGCTTGCGGTGCAGATCCTCGTCTACTGGCTCGTGCGCATCGTCATGCCGAACCTGTCGCAACGCATCGCCTCGGGCGAAATGGCGGCAGCATTGTTCCTCGGCGCGGCCTCGCTCTCGGCCGGCATCATCAACGCCGCGGCGATGACGTTTTAAGAAGCACCGCTCCGTCATTCCGGGGCGCGCGCAGCGTGAACCCGGAACCCATAGCCGCCGCGTTCTTCAATAAATCTCCATCGCGGGATGATTTCTCGAAATACGTCGCGGTTATGGGTTCCGGGTTCCGCTTTGCGGCCCCGGAATGACGAGGGCGAGGTTTGGGAATGATGTCGGGAGAACGATCGTGTTGCGTTGTCCCCTTTGCCTTTGCGCTCAAACAAGGGTAGGTCACGGGCCATGACGAAACAGACAGCACCCTCCGTCGTCGAAGTCGGCTCCGTTCGCTTCGGCAACCACCTGCCGCTCAGCATCATTGCCGGGCCCTGTGCCATGGAAAGCCGCTACCACGCGCTGGAAATGGCAACGGCGCTGAAGGAGATCACGACCAAGCTCGGCATCGGGCTCGTCTATAAATCCTCCTTCGACAAGGCAAACCGCACTTCGTTGTCCAGCGGACGCGGGATCGGCATCGACAAGGCGCTCGATGTGTTTGCGGAAGTAAAGGAAAAGCTCGGGCTTCCCGTCCTCACCGACGTGCACGAGAACGATCAATGCGCCATCGTCGCCAAGGTCGTGGACGTTTTGCAAATTCCTGCCTTCCTCTGCCGTCAGACGGATCTTCTCGTGGCCGCCGCGAAAACCGGCAAGGTTGTGAACGTAAAGAAGGGCCAGTTCCTCGCTCCGTGGGACATGGCCAACGTTGCGGCCAAGGTCACGGGCGCGGGCAACCCGAACGTGATGCTGACCGAGCGCGGCGCGTCCTTCGGCTACAACACCCTCGTCTCCGATATGCGCTCGCTCCCGATCATGGCCGAGACCGGAGCGCCTGTGATTTTCGATGCCACCCATTCCGTGCAACAGCCGGGAGGGAAGGGCACCACCACGGGCGGGCAGCGCGAATTCGTGCCGGTTCTGTCGCGCGCGGCTGTCGCCGTGGGCGTCGCGGGTGTCTTCATCGAGACCCATCAGGACCCGGACAAGGCTCCCTCCGACGGCCCCAACATGGTGCCGCTCAAGGAGATGGAAGCATTGCTGGCGCAATTGAAGGCGTTCGACGCGCTCGCCAAGGCGTAAGTCGCCCCGTCTGACGGTGGAGACGCGCGCGATCTGCCCTACACCTCATCTTGAGGAGCCGCACAGCGGCGTCTCGAAGGAGGGTCCAGTGGGCACTGGAGACGCCTCGCCCTTCGAGACGGCCTTTGGCCTCCTCAGGGTGAGGCTGTGTTGATCGCATCCTGACGCAGGCCCGGTATGTTCGAGCCGCCGCTCGTGCTCCTGCCTGCCCGTGCTAAGGAGCATCTTGCTTCCCATCGCGACCACCAGGGCGTCATGTCTCCACGCAATCTGATCCTGATCCTCGGCACCAGCGGCTTCGCGGGTACGTTTTCCTCCCGCGCCGTGGAGCCGATGGTGGGGATTATCGCGCGGGATCTGCACACCAGCCCTCAAACTATCGCGCTTCTTTCCGCAGCCTTTACCCTGCCTTACGCCTTCATCCAGCCGATCCTTGGCCCCATCGGCGATGCGCTCGGTAAAGAGCGGGTCATGAAGGTTGCGCTGACGCTGCTATTTCTTGCGTTGACCTGCTCGATCTTCGCACCGGATGCACAGACCCTCTTTGGCTTGCGCATCCTGGCGGGCGCTGCCGCAGGCGGCGCGGTACCGGTCTCCCTTGCCCTTATCGGCGACCGGGTGGAGATGGCGCAGCGCCAGGTGGCCTTGAGCCGCTATCTCGTCGCGATCATCATCGGCCAACTCGCCGGGTCTTCCTTTGCCGGATTGCTCGCCGAGTTCGTCGGCTGGCGCGGCGTGTTTGTTCTCTCCACGGGGATGATGGCGGTCGCCCTGATTTGCACGGTCGTCGGCTTTCGCGGAGCGGCTCCCGGCGGGAAATTCGATCTGCGGGCGGCTGGCCGGCGCTACGGCGACATTCTCTCCAATCCCCGGGCTCTTGCATTGTTTGGCTTCGTCTTCGTTGAAGCCATCGCGATCTTCGGCATTTTTCCCTATATCGCGCCGTTGCTTGAAGAGCGCGGTGGGGGCGGGGCGGCGCAGGCCGGCTTTGCGATTGGCGGTTTCGCCATTGGCGGGCTCGTCTATTCGGTTCTGGTATCGTGGATGCTCCGACGCCTCGGCATTGTCCGCATTCTGGCAGCCGGTGGGCTTTTCGCCGCCGCCGCGCTCATCGTTATGGGCTTCGGCAGCGACTGGAAGGTTGATGCGCTGGCCATGCTGCTCATGGGCCTCGGCTTCTACATGCTGCACAACACGTTCCAGGCGCAGGTGACGGAGGTTGCTCCGCATGCCCGCGCTTCCGCCGTGGCCCTGCACGCGTTTTCGTTCTTCTGCGGTCAGGCGCTCGGCGTCGTGATCATGGGCGTGGGCCTGCGGTCGGTGGGGCTCACGGCCTCGACGATGGTGGCCGCGCTCGTCATCGCGAGCGTCGGCTTAACCGCCGCCTTCGTGCTGTCGCGCCCCGTTCAGCCTCGCGCACGATAAGGTGCGACGCCCTGATCGGGCAGCCAGAGGTTCTTCGGCATTTCGCCGGTCTGCCAGAACACGTCGATGGGAATGCCGCCGCGCGGATACCAGTAGCCGCCGATGCGAAGGTAACGTGGTTCAAGAAGTTCCGCGAGGCGCTTTCCGATGGCGACGGTGCAGTCTTCATGGAAGGCCCCGTGGTTGCGGAAACTATGGAGATACAGCTTCAGCGATTTCGATTCCACGAGCCACGGCCCCGGCACGTAATCGATCACGATGAGCGCGAAATCCGGCTGGCCGGTGACGGGGCAGAGCGAGGTGAATTCCGGGCACGTGAAGCGCGCCACGTAATCCGTATCCTGATGCGGGTTTGGCACCCGGTCGAGAATCGCTTCTTCGGGGGATTGGGGCTGGGCCGCTGCGTGGCCGAGTTGGAGCGAGGTATTCGTCATGGGCTTTAAGCCTTTGGCAATCGTGCGTTGGATTTTCCGTGCGCGAATTCTGTAGCGTCCTTGCCCGATTAGTCGTTTCGGTCAATAAGCCTCGCATGGTGCTTTTGGCCGCAATGGCCTCAATTCGTCTTCAGGAGCCTCTTTCATGACAGCGATCATCGACGTCCATGCCCGTCAGATTCTCGACAGCCGTGGCAATCCCACCGTCGAAGTGGACGTGACGCTGGAAGACGGCTCCATGGGCCGCGCCGCCGTTCCCTCCGGAGCATCCACCGGCGCGCATGAGGCGGTTGAGCTTCGCGACGGCGACAAGTCGAAATATCTCGGCAAGGGCGTGCTCAAGGCCATCGACGCGGTCAACAACGAGATCCTCGATGCCATCGGCGGCCTCGACGCCGAGGAGCAGATCTTCATCGATGAGACGATGATCGAACTGGACGGCACCCCGAACAAGAGCCGCCTCGGTGCGAACGCCATTCTCGGCGTGTCGCTTGCCGTCGCCAAGGCTGCCGCCGAGGCCTCCACGCTGCCGCTCTATCGCTATGTGGGTGGAACACAGGCCCGCGTGCTGCCGGTGCCGATGATGAACATCATCAATGGCGGCGCGCATGCGGACAACCCCATCGACTTCCAGGAATTCATGATCATGCCGGTGGGCGCGCCAACGCTCTCCGAAGCCGTGCGCATGGGCGCCGAGGTGTTCCACACCCTGAAGAAGGCGTTGAAGGACGCCGGCCACAACACCAATGTGGGCGACGAGGGCGGCTTCGCCCCGAACCTGCCGAGCGCTGAAGCCGCTCTCGACTTCATCATGAAGTCCATCGAGCAAGCCGGTTACAAGCCCGGCCAGGACATGGTGATCGGCCTTGATTGCGCCGCAACCGAATTCTTCAAGAACGGTGCCTATGTCTATGAAGGTGAAGGCAAAAAGCTCTCGCCCATGCAGCAGGCCGAATACCTCGCCAAGCTCGCTGCCGCCTATCCCATCGCCACCATCGAGGACGGCATGTCGGAAGACGATTGGGAGGGCTGGAAAGCCGTCACCGATCTCATCGGCTCCAAGTGCCAGCTGGTGGGCGACGATCTGTTCGTGACCAACGTCACCCGCCTGTCGCAGGGAATCAAGAAGGGCGTCGCCAATTCGCTGCTCGTGAAGGTGAACCAGATCGGCACGCTCACCGAGACGCTCGCCGCCGTCGATATGGCCCAACGCGCGGGGTACACCGCCGTCATGTCCCACCGCTCGGGCGAAACCGAGGATTCGACCATCGCAGATCTCGCAGTCGCGACCAATTGCGGACAGATCAAGACTGGCTCACTCGCCCGTTCCGACCGGTTAGCCAAGTACAACCAGCTCATCCGCATCGAGGAAGAGCTCGGCTCGCAGGCGGTTTACGCTGGACGCGGAGCGCTGAAGGCTTTGGTGTAAGACAACTACCTTTCGGTTGAGGGAGGGCCGCCTTGTGCGGCCCTTTTTTGTTGAGACTATCATTCGAGGAAAGTTGAGGCTTAAGTTGACGGCACTGTCAGCGCATAATTGCCTTATTTTATGATATTTTATAACATAATGTGAGACTCACTCATATTGTGGAGATTGGCTTTGCCTACCTATGATTTGGATGCGACTACGAACATCATGAAGACAGCCGCCGGTGACCACGGCTATGTCATCAACAACCTTGAAAGCCTCGAACTCGCCGCTGGCGGAATAATCAAAGTAAAAGGCAACAATGCTTATGGTTTGGCAACGAGCGGTAATACAATTCTGACTGTCCAAGGCAGAGTTGAAAGCACATTGAGCTATGCAATTGCTTATATTGGAGTTACGAGCGGAATCACAACGACGGTTCACATTTCGAAAACAGGCTATATCAAAGGTGTTGCCGGGATCGCCTCAGCGGAAAGCTTGGTTGTTGTTAACGCCGGCACGATCGAAGCGGAAAATGCCCTGCTTGCATTTAAATCGCTYAGTTTGTCGAATTCTGGCGAAATTATCGGTAATGTATCAGGCTCAATTGGATTAAGCGGAGAGGTGATAAACTCCGGCATTATCAGAGGAGATTTCGACTGGCATTCAGCTTCGCGCATTATATTTGATAATAGGCATGGTAGTGTCTCAGGTAATATTTTATTATCGGATAGTTACAATAGTATTTTCTATGGTGGAGTCCAAAACGAAGACATCTCTATCGGAACGGGCAGTGACTTTATCGATACTGGAGGCGGCAACGATATAGTTCGCATGTCGAATATTCGTGGTCTCGACACTATTATAGGCGGCGGTGGAAACGATACTATCATTGTCAATAAGTCTATAGCTCAGTTCAATATTACATCCGTTTCGACAGCTGATTTCAGAGTTGATTCTGTTGCTGACCCAGCTCACGACTCGCTGAAAATGCAAGAGATTCGCTTCTTGCAGTTTACTGATGCGTTCAAAGTTCTTTGGAACACGAGACCAAACAATATCGCTCTTTCCAAGACCTCCGTGTCCGAGACGGCGCCCGTTCACAGCGTCGTGGCCACCCTCTCGTCCTTCGATGCGGATGGAGACACGGTGGGCTATACGCTGATCAACGATGCTGGGGGGCGTCTTCCGCGTCGACGGCAACAACCTGATCCTCAACCGCGCGCTCGACTACGACACCGGCCCGCACGAATACACGATCAACGTCGAGGCCAAGGACCAGTTCGGCGAGAAGACCACCAAGAGCTTCACGCTCGATTTGACGAATGTGGTCGAGACCAATCCGCTGGTCCTCATCGGAACGGCCGGCGCGGATCGGCTGGTGGGCGAGAACGGCAACGACAAGTTGACCGGTTCTGCAGGCCGGGACGTGCTCACCGGTGGGGCAGGGCGGGACCTCTTCGTGTTCGACCGGCTCGCCAAGACGAATGCGGCGCACAAGCGGGCGGAACTCGACACCATCACCGACTTCAACTCGGCAAACGACACGATCTGGCTGCAGAAGAGTGTGTTCAAGGGCATCACCAAGAAGGGCGTTCTGGCCAAGAGCGCCTTCTATGCCGGAACAAAGGCGCATGATGACAGCGACCGGATCATCTACGATAAGAAGAAGGGCGTACTCTGGTACGATGCGGACGGCACGGGTTCGAAGGCGGCCATCCAGATCGGCCAGCTCGAAAAGAACCTGAAACTCACGGCAGCCGATTTCTTCCTGTTCTGACACAGGTGGCAGGCGTCACGCTCGGTTTCAGGTTATAGCAATGGGTGGTGCTCAGTTTGGTCCGCGCTCTTCCCTCCCCCTTGCGGGGAGGGGGGGTGGGGGGTTGAAAAGTCAGAGCGTTGCCTGGGTCCGATAAGCAGGAAAGCTGTTACAGCGCCGGACGTCTGAAAGTTTCACCCGGTCAGACTACCACCACCTCTGCCCCTCCCCGCAAGGGGGAGGGAAAGCCTGTGCCTTATCCTCTTCAAACTGAGTCGCGACCTAGCAGCACATTGTATTGATATAAAATTACCTCGAATCTAAAATACGCGGCAGAAGACGGTCGCGGAGCGCGAGCGTCGGGGATGTCGCCATGCTGCCGATTGATTTGCCGCAAGTTTCGCACGGGACCGTTCAGGAAACCTCTCCGAGTCTCGATCAGACTTTGACGCTGACAGGTCTCGAAGGAGACGCGGCGAGGAGCGCTGCCGGGCAGGCCGTTCATATCGATGTCGGGTCCAATGCGGTCATCAGCTCGGCAAGCGGGTTGGTGTCCTATATGTACATCGTCAATTATGGCTTCTCGAGCGGCGAGCATTTCGGCCTCGATTCTCTGTTCACCCGCGTGACCGCGACCGACGGGCTCAACAACCTCAGCGTCATATCGGTGGACGGGCACGTCATCGGCCAGGTGGCCGATTGGAGCGACCAATGGCAACTCACTTTCGAGTTCAATGACGAAGCGACACCCGAACGGGTCTCGCAGCTTCTCCACGCCTTGACGTATGTGAATTCGTCGGCTGATGCGAACAAAATCAGCCATTCCTTGATCACGGTCGAGATCGCCGGTCCGGACAATTCCAGTGTGAACGCCAGTGTTACCGTCATGACCGCGCCGGATGATCCCAACATCCTTACCGCGGGAATTGACGACCTCGTCGGCACCGCTGGCGATGACGTTTTCACCGCGGCGATGTTTGGCATCTCCAACGGAGATAAGATCGCGGGCGGCGAGGGTAACGATACGCTGCAGCTCTACGGTGAAAGCCCTTTCACGCTTCATTACGAACTGAATCGCCTGGCGACATTCTCCGGAATCGACACGATCTTCGGCAGCAATGGCGACGATGTCATCTGGTTCAAGGCTGGCCAACTGGCGGATACGCACCTGATCGATGGAAAGGGCGGCGGGAATTTACTTCGGTTGGCGGGAGCCGACATCAATCTCGTGGGAAAGACGATCCGCAATTTCACGAAGATCTCTGTGCTTGACGACAATGCGGTTATCACCGTCGACGATAGTCAGACGGCAAAACTTGTCCGTGGGAATGAGGCCGACAACGAAACCCTCGTCCTGACCAACGGCATACTCACCGCGGCAGAGCGCAACGCGCTTCATACGACGGGCCGTGTCGATATCATCGTCGCCAGAGAGACGGCCAATGGACCGCTCATCACCACGAGTCATCTGCCTCCGGCGATCGGCGCTCTCCATGACGACCATGTCAGGCTGACGGGCCAGGCGCCTGTGCGGCTCGACGCGAACCAAGATGCCGTCGTTACCGCAAATGGAAAGCTTACCTCTCTCTCAATCAGCGTCGTGGCAGGTGACCAGGACGATTTGCTCGGCATCGATGTTTCGGGCTCGGTCACATTGTCGAACGGCCTAGCGGTCGATAGCATCATCAGCGTTGCCGGAACCCAAGTTGGTATTATCAAGGCGGTCGATAGCTTGCAGATGTGGATTCAATTCCCCGCTTCGGACACGCCCGTCGCCGGAGTGCAGGAAATTCTCCGCTCATTGACATATTTTCATGCGAACGGCGCCATCACGGCGCCAAAGCAAATCAGCTTGTCTTTGGCTGACGAGACTTCCCGGGAGGCGACGATCACCGTGACCGTCGATCCCGGAGCGCCGGTTCCGCCGCCGGTCCCCGTTGCTCCGACCGCCATAGAGGCCACTGGCTCCAGCGTTGCCGAAGGCGCTGTTGCGGGAACGCCAGTCAGCGTCTTGAAAGCCATCGACGCGAATTCCGGCGACACCTTCACCTACAAGCTTCTCGACGATGCGGGCGGGCGGTTTGCTCTCAAGAGCGATGCTCTTGTTGTGGCCGACGGTCTGAAGCTCGATTTCGAGCAGGCGACGAGCCACAGCGTTACGGTGCGCGCCACGGACCAGACGGGGCGCTTCGTCGATCAGCGCCTCACCATCAAGGTCAGCGATATCGCGTCTGAGGACATCAAGGGCTCTGCCGGAAACGATATTTTCTTCGGCGGCGCGAACAGCGATAAATTCGCCGGTCGCGACGGCAAAGACATTCTCAATGGTGGCAAAGGCCGCGACATCTTCGTGTTCGACACCAAGCTGAACAAGAAGAACAACGTGGACAAGCTCGCTGATTTCAACCACCGCGACGACACCATCCATCTCGCCAAATCGGTGTTCTCCAAGATTGCCAAGAAGGGCGTTCTGGCGAAGTCCGCATTCTGGATCGGCGACAGCGCGCATGATGCGTCGGATCGGATCATCTACAACAAGAAGACCGGTGCGTTGTTCTACGATCAGGACGGCAACGGCGCGAAAGCGGCGGTGCAATTCGCGATCCTGCCCAAGAAACTCGCGCTGATGGCGAACGACTTTTTCGTGCTGTAAGGTTGCGCTGCGAGGGCCGGCGCCGCAGCGCTCCGATCTTTCTCTTCCACGCGGTCATGCCGTGCTTTTTTCGCGACGGCTGAGGTTGTGGATTTCGGGTTCTCGCTGACGCTCGCCCGAGGCCACGATTTCGGCGGGATTCCGAGAACCCGGCGGGCGGATGACGCGTTGAGACGTTGAACGCTTTTGTTGGCGTTGGACCCATCAAGGAGGAATCCATGGCACGCAATCCATTGTCTCCCTATGGCTTCGGCGGTTTGACGGAGTCGGGTTTCGGGCGTGATCCCTTCATGTCCATGAATCGGGAGATCAACCGCCTGTTCGACGACATGATGCGTGGCAGTGCGCTCCCCGCCACGGCGCCACAAAGCGCGGGGATGCTGATGCCGCAGATGGATGTCAGCGAGACAGAGAAGGAAGTGCGGGTTCGCGCCGAGCTTCCCGGCGTGGCCGAGAATGATATCGACGTCCGGCTCGACGACGGCGTGCTCACCATCCGTGCAGAGAAGAAGACTGAGATGAAGGAAGAGAAGGAGGATTACCACTTCGTGGAGCGCTCCTTCGGCACTTTCCAGCGCGCGCTGCGGCTGCCGTACGCGATCAATGTCGATGAGGTGAAGGCGAATTTCCAGAACGGCGTACTGACCGTGACCCTTCCGAAAGGCAAGGAAGAGGAGCGAACCCACCGTATCCAGGTGCAACCCGGCAACGGCCCCGGCGGTGCGAGCGGCCCATTCGGGGATTGAAACGCAGTTCCCCGTCATTCCGGGGCGCGCATAGCGCGAACCCGGAACCCATAGCCGCTAGTGTCGCCGGATAAAGCTCCTCCACCTTAGAGCGCCTTCTTGAACCACGTCGCGGTGATGGGTTCCGGGCTCCGCTTGCGCGGCCCCGGAATGACGAAGGGGACATGACCTAACGGCTTCTTAACCATGGGATTGTAGGAATCCTCCCATGGTTGTTCGTAGACGCGCCCGAAAGATCCTGATTCCGCTGATGCTCTACAGCATCTCCGCGGGTGTTGTGGGGTATTTCATGCACCACGCGCAGACAGGTGCACGCGGCGCACAGGCGCGCGAACAATACGAGGCTCTCGCCGCCGATCTCACGAAAGAGCTCAATGGCTTGAAGACCGAGCACGGCAACTGGGAACGCCGTATTGCGCTTCTCCGCAGCGACCAGATCGACCGTGATCTGCTCGAGGAGCGGGCGCGGGTCATGCTCGGACGTGTGCACCCCAATGATCTCGTCATCATCACCGGACCTTGAGCATATACCTCCAAATTTTCTGATTAACTGAAATTCGGTTGATTGATAAATTTATTTGCAATTTCAACCGGTTGCAATCTTTACCTTGTCGCATAAACTCTTTTTTAACCCTCTCGCTTTCCGCCTTGGCCTGCGATAGAACTTTCGTCTGAGGAAACCCTTCGGAGGACCCGATGGCTGTTGCTGCCCGAAAGGCGGGCCGCGCTGGTTCAAGCGCGGCTAACAAGTCCATTTCCAATAAGAGCGCGGCGCGAAAAGCCGCTCCCAATACACCGCAATTCAACAAGGATGAGGATCTGGCCGCCTATGGCGACATGCTCCTGATCCGCCGTTTCGAAGAGAAATCCGGCCAGATGTACGGCATGGGTCTCATCGGCGGTTTCTGCCACCTTTATATCGGGCAGGAAGCGGTGGTCGTCGGCATGCAGATGGCGACGAAGCCCGGCGATCAGGTGATCACCGGCTATCGCGATCACGGCCACATGCTGGCCTGCGGCATGGACGCCAAGGGCGTCATGGCGGAGTTGACCGGGCGTCGCGGCGGCTTGTCGAAAGGCAAGGGCGGCTCGATGCACATGTTCTCGAAAGAGAAGCACTTCTACGGCGGCCACGGTATCGTGGGCGCGCAGGTGTCTCTGGGAACCGGCATCGCGTTTGCGAACCATTATCGCGAAAACGGCAATGTGTGCCTCACCTATTTCGGCGACGGCGCAGCCAACCAGGGCCAGGTCTATGAGAGCTTCAACATGGCGCAGCTCTGGAAGCTGCCGGTTGTCTACGTGATCGAGAACAACCGTTACGCCATGGGCACGGCGGTGAGCCGCGCTTCGGCGCAGACCGATTTCTCGAAGCGCGGCGTGTCGTTCAACATCCCCGGCGAGCAGGTGGACGGCATGGATGTCCGCGCGGTCTACGCCGCCGGCCAGCGCGCCATCGAGCATGCACGCTCCGGCAAGGGACCGTACATTCTCGAAATGCAGACCTACCGCTATCGCGGCCACTCCATGTCCGACCCGGCGAAGTATCGCACGAAGGACGAGGTGACCCGCATGCGCGAGGAGCACGACCCCATCGAGCAGGTGCGCCGCCGTTTGCTGGAAAGCTGGAAGCTGTCGGAAGACGAGCTGAAGGTCATGGACGGCAAGGTGCGCGAGATCGTCAACGAGGCGGCCGAATTCGCCACGCACGATCCGGAACCGGATCCGTCAGAGCTTTACACCGACATTCTCCTCTAAGCGCGTTCGCGTTTTGAAGAATTCGCCGAAAGCATAACTGGAGAAACGAGTTTTCCATGGCGATCGATATTCTCATGCCCGCGCTCTCCCCGACGATGGAGCAGGGCAAATTGGCCAAATGGCTGAAAAAAGAAGGCGACAAGGTCAAGTCCGGCGACGTGCTGGCCGAGATCGAGACCGACAAGGCGACGATGGAAATCGAAGCCGTGGATGAAGGCGTTCTCGCCAAGATTCTCGTCGGTGACGGCACCGACAATGTGGCCGTGAACACTCCCATCGCGGTTCTGGCAGGCGAGGGCGAGGACGTTGCTTCCGCCGTCGCCAACGCGAAGATGCCGGATCTCGGGGTCGCTCCCGCCGCGCAGCCAGCGCCGACCCCCGATGCCCAGGCTGAAGGCATGGCGGCAAAACCGGCCGCCGTACCGGCCGCCGTACCGGCGCAGCCCGCGCGTGGCTACGATGCGGGCCTGGAAGTTCCGGCCGGCACCGAAATGACCAGCATGACTGTCCGCGAAGCGCTTCGCGACGCCATGGCGGAAGAGATGCGCCGCGATGGCAATGTCTTCGTCATGGGCGAAGAGGTCGCAGAATATCAGGGCGCCTATAAGGTTACGCAGGGCCTGTTGCAGGAATTCGGCGCGAAGCGTGTCGTCGATACGCCGATCACCGAGCACGGCTTTGCCGGTATCGGCGTCGGCGCGGCGTTCACGGGCCTTCGTCCCATTGTCGAGTTCATGACCTTCAACTTCGCCATGCAGGCGATCGACCAGATCATCAACTCGGCGGCCAAGACCCTCTACATGTCCGGCGGTCAGCTCGGCGCGCCCATCGTGTTCCGTGGTCCGAACGGTGCCGCGGCCCGCGTGGCGGCACAGCACAGCCAGGATTTCGCGGCGTGGTATTCCGCCATTCCGGGCCTCAAGGTCGTGGCGCCTTATTCCGCCGCTGACGCGAAGGGTCTGCTCAAGAGCGCCATCCGCGATCCGAACCCGATCGTCTTCCTCGAGAACGAGATCCTTTACGGTCAATCGTTCCCGGTGCCGGTGCTGGACGATTTCACGATCCCTATCGGCAAGGCGCGCATCCATCGCCAGGGCAAGGATGTGACCATCGTGTCCTTCGGCATGGGCATGACCTACGCCATCAAGGCCGCGCTGGAATTGGAGAAGGAAGGCATCGACGCAGAGATCGTCGACCTTCGCACCATCCGCCCGATGGATACGGAGACCATCGTCGCCTCGGTCATGAAGACGGGCCGCTGCATCACGGTGGAAGAGGGTTATCCGCAATCCGGCGTCGGTGCTGAGATCGTCGCGCGCATCATGGCGGAAGCCTTCGATTATCTCGATGCGCCGGTCCTTCGCGTCACGGGCAAGGACGTGCCCATGCCCTACGCCGCGAACCTCGAAAAGCTCGCTTTGCCGAATGTCGGCGAAGTGGTGCAGGCTGTGAAAGCGGTAACCTATCGGTGATCCAATGGCTGAACGGAAATTCGAAGCGCTGAACGTTCCTCCCGACGCCGTTGAAAAAGGCGGTGTCGAGATTCTCCGGGCTTCGGTGGTCGAGGGGGCGGTGAGCATCGCGCTGCGCCGCGCTTTCGACGATCCGTTTACCTGGGGCGTGCTCCTCGTGGACCTCGCCCGTCACGCCTCGCGCGTCTACGCCATGGAAACCGACCTCTCGGAGGAAGAGGCCATGGCGGAGATCACCGCTGGAATTCAGGCCGAGTTGGAGGATCCGTCCGATCCCGGCTCGACCCAATCGCTCAATTAACCCATCTCTGCTCAGGATCTAAAACGCCATGCCCATCAATATCCTGATGCCAGCCCTCTCGCCGACCATGGAAAAGGGCAACCTTGCCAAGTGGTTGAAGAAGGAAGGCGACACAATCAAGTCCGGCGACGTCATCGCCGAGATCGAGACCGACAAGGCCACCATGGAAGTCGAGGCCGTGGATGAAGGCGTCCTCGCCAAGATCGTGGTGCCGGAAGGCTCCGCCGACGTGCCCGTGAACCAGCTCATCGCGCTCATCGCAGGCGAGGGCGAGGATCCGAAATCCGTCGCGGCTTCCGGCGGCGCTGCCGCTCCAGCGGCTGCAGCTCCCGCGCCGAAGGCTGAAGCTCCTGCCGCCGCGCCTGCTCCTGCACCCCAGGCCGCTCCGAGCGCTCCGGCTCCCGCCGCGAAGCCGAACGGTCAAGCTGCCGGGCAGGGCGCGCGCGTGTTCGCTTCGCCGCTTGCCAAGCGCATTGCAAAGGACGCAGGCATCGATCTTGCCGCCGTTCAGGGCTCCGGCCCCCATGGCCGCATCGTCGAGAAGGACGTGCGCGCGGCCGTTGCCGGTGGTGGCGCGAAGCGCGCTCCTGCCGCTGCTCCCGCAGGCGCTCCCGCCGCCGCGCCGTTGGCTGCAAGCGCTTCCGCCGATCAGGTCAAGGCGATGTTCGAGCCGGGATCTTACGAGGAGATCCCCCTCGACGGCATGCGCAAGACTATCGCCAAGCGCCTCGTCGAGTCCAAGCAGACGGTGCCGCATTTCTATCTGGCGCTCGATTGCGAACTCGACGCGCTGATGGCCATGCGCGAGCAGATCAATTCGGCTGCGCCGAAGGATAAGGACGGCAAGCCCGCCTACAAGCTCTCGGTGAACGATTTCGTCATCAAGGCGCTCGCCATTGCGCTCCAGCGCGTGCCGAACGCCAACGCCGTGTGGGCGGATGACCGCATTCTTCGCTTCAAGCATTCGGATGTGGGCGTGGCGGTCGCTATCGAAGGCGGCTTGTTCACACCCATCATCCGCAAGGCGGACACGAAGACGCTCACCGCCATCTCCGCCGAGATGAAGGACCTCGCGGGCCGCGCCCGCAACCGTCGCCTGAAGCCGGAGGAATATACCGGTGGCACGACGGCGGTCTCCAACCTCGGCATGTTCGGCATCAAGGACTTCCAGGCCGTCATCAACCCGCCGCACGGCACGATTTTGGCCGTCGGCGCGGGCGAGCAGCGCGTTGTGGTGAAGAACAACGCTCCCGCTATCGTACAAGCCATGACCGTCACACTCTCCTGCGACCACCGCGTGGTCGACGGCGCATTGGGCGCGGAACTCTTGTCGGCGTTCAAGGGGCTGATCGAAAACCCGATGGGGATGCTTGTTTGAGAAACGCCACGCCTTTTCCCTCCCCCTTGCGGGGAGGGACCAAGGGTGGGGGTGGTTCGACGGGGTGAGAGCGTAAGGAGGCTCGGGCTGTATGGCTCCCTGTGCCTTCTTATCGGGAGACGCGAGTTCCGACTTTGCGACCCCCACCCCCAACCCCTCCCCGCAAGGGGGAGGGGAAACGAAGGCAGAAGTCGCGATGCCGTGGAATCGACCAGCCGCAAAACCTGTCTCGCCGCGTGCAGCACGCTACGCGAAGGATTTGCGCCGAACGCCGACGGAGCCGGAACAGCGGTTGTGGTGGCATCTGCGCCATCGCCTCCCGGTCACCGGCACGCATTTCAGGCGTCAGGTTCCTATCGGCTCCTACATCACGGATTTCTGCTGCCTCGGCGCTCGGCTCATCGTCGAGGTCGACGGTAACCAACACGGGGCGGACGAAGCGCAGGCTTACGACAAACGCCGCACGAACGATCTGGAGCGCGAGGGCTTCCACGTCCTGCGCTTCAGCAATGCCGAAATCATGCGCGACATGGATGTCGTGCTCGACACAATACATGCGGCGCTTGTCCGCACCATCCCTGACCCATCCTCGCAAGCGGGATGGGAGCCGGAGGCTTAAATGGCAGAACAATACGACATCATCGTCATCGGCGGCGGCCCAGGCGGCTACGTGGCCGCGATCCGCGCCGCGCAGCTTGGGTTCAAGACTGCGGTCGTGGAGCGCGAGCATCTCGGCGGCATCTGCTTGAACTGGGGCTGCATTCCGACCAAGGCGCTGCTGCGCTCGGCGGAAATCTATCACTACATGGAGAACGCCAAGGATTACGGGCTCGTGGCCGAGAAGATCGGCTTCGATGCGGCCGCTATCGTGCAACGTTCGCGCGGCGTGTCGGGCAAGCTCAACGGCGGCGTCGGCATGTTGTTGAAGAAGAACAAGGTCGATGTGATCTGGGGCGAGGCGACCATCTCTAAGCCTGGTGAGGTCGTCGTCGCCGCGCCGAAGAAGGCCGCCATGCAGCCGCAGCATCCCGCGCCGAAGGGCACGCTTCCGGCGGGTACTTACTCTGCTAAGAACATCATCGTTGCCACCGGCGCGCGTCCACGCGTGCTGCCGGGCATCGAGCCGGACGGCAAGCTGATCTGGACCTATTTTGAAGCGATGGTGCCGCCCACCATGCCGAAATCGGTTCTGGTGATGGGCTCCGGCGCCATCGGCATCGAATTCGCCTCGTTTTACCGCACCATGGGCGCGGACGTGACGGTGGTGGAAGTGCTGCCGCAGATCCTGCCTGTGGAAGATGCGGAGATCGCGGGCCTTGCCCGCAAGCGCTTCGAGAAGCAGGGCATCAAGATTTTGACCGGCGCGAAGGTGACGAAGGTCGCCAAGGGTGCGAACTCGATCACCGCCACCATCGATGACGGCAAGGGCACGCAGGACATCACCGCCGAGCGGATGATCTCTGCCGTCGGCGTCGTCGGCAACGTGGAAAATCTCGGCCTTGAAAAGCTCGGGCTGAAGATGGAGCGCGGCACCATCGTCACGGATGGCGTCGGCCGCACCAACGTTCCCGGCATCTTCGCCATCGGCGACGTGGCGGGTCCGCCCATGCTGGCGCATAAGGCCGAGCATGAGGGCGTGATCTGTGTGGAGGGCATCAAGGGCCTGCACCCGCACGCCATGGACAAGCTCAAGATCCCCGGCTGCACCTATTGCAACCCGCAGGTCGCTTCCGTCGGCCTCACGGAAGCCAAGGCCAAGGAAGCGGGCTACGACATCCGCGTCGGCCGGTTCCCCTTCGTCGGCAACGGCAAAGCGATTGCGCTTGGCGAGCCGGAAGGCCTCGTGAAGACGATCTTCGACAAGAAGACCGGCCAGCTTTTGGGCGCGCACCTGATCGGCGCGGAAGTCACCGAACTGATTCAGGGTTTCGTCATCGCCATGAACCTGGAGACGACGGAAGAGGACCTGATCCACGCGGTCTTCCCCCATCCGACGCTCTCCGAGACGATGCATGAGAGCGTGCTCGATGCGTATGGTCGCGTGATCCATATGTGATGCGACTCCCCCACGTCCACGCTCAACAATCATGCCCGGCTTCGTGCCGGGCATTTTCGTTTCACCCGCCATCGTCATGGCCGGTTTGATTTCGGAGCCCCTAGGGCGTGGATCTGGGGCAGCGCTCCCGCGTTGCCCTCAGGCCTACGGCGAGATCGCTGCGCGCAACGTGCGCATCGTTCTCCCACCTCAACGCGACAACATCGATTTTGAATCCAACGGGAGAGAGATGATGTCGGAGAAGATCAATCCTGACCGCCGCCGCTTCTTGGGTGCTGCGGCCATGGTCGTTGCCGCCGCCGAGCTTGGTGTAATCCCAACCGCGAACGCACAGGCCGGCAAGCTCAAGCCGATGCAACTGCCGACGATCAAGCGCGGAGCACACACGTCGTTCGGCTCACTGAAGCAGACCGACGCGGGCCTCCTGAATGTCGGATATGCTGAAGCTGGTCCCGCCGATGGCTCCGTAGTCATTCTTCTGCACGGCTGGCCGTATGACATTCATAGCTTTGTCGATGTCGCTCCGTTGCTGGCCTCAGCAGGCTACAGGGTGATCGTCCCGTATCTGCGCGGCTATGGCACGACACGCTTTCTTTCGGGTGAAACGGTCCGCAATGGCCAGCAATCGGCGCTCGCTGTCGATATCGTCGCCTTGATGGATGCTCTCAAAATCGAAAAGGCGACGCTCGCCGGTTTCGATTGGGGAGCGCGGACGGCCAATATCATCGCGGCGCTCTGGCCGGAGCGTTGCAATGGCCTCGTCTCCGTGAGCGGCTATCTGATCGGCAACCAGGAGGCCGGGAAGTTGCCCTTGCCGCCGAAAGCCGAACTCGAATGGTGGTATCAATTCTATTTTGCCACAGATCGCGGCCGGGCTGGCTACGACAAATACCGGCACGATTTCTCGAAGCTCATTTGGCGACTTGCTTCGCCGAAATGGAACTTCGACGATGCCACGTTCGATCGCACTGCAGCGTCCTTCGACAACCCGGATCATGTCGCCATCGTGATCCATAACTACCGCTGGCGACTCGCCCTGGCTGACGGCGAGCAGAGATATGACGATCTGGAAAAGCGGCTTGCCGCTGGCCCGGTCATCACCGTCCCCACCATTACCCTTGAAGGCGATGCGAACGGCGCACCGCACCCGGACCCGAGTTCCTACGCCAAAAAATTCTCGGGGAAATATGAGCACCGGCTCATCAAGGGCGGTGTCGGGCATAACCTGCCCCAGGAGGCGCCACAGGCTTTTGCCCAAGCTGTGGTGGACGTCGGCCGCCTTTGATCGACGGTTCGTGGGGTGGGCGCAACAAAACCGGCGGCCTGTCCGTTGACCCTTCAGACATTGGAGCATGACCGGGACCCGAATCCCGTTAGATCAAGCTCCGTTTTCTTTGGCTACGAGCCCCTGGACCGCCGAAGCCGGTTTTCCGGAAGGATTGCAGGAGCATGATCTTTCTCGTGAAGCGGCTTTCAGCTTCGCGGGATCATGCCGGGAAGGAGATGAAAAATGGGTGGGGTCGGCATTTTGATGATGCTTCTGATCGGCGTTCTGGCCGGTTGGATCGCGGAGAAATTCACGAAATCGAGCCATGGTCTGATCACCAACATGCTACTCGGCATCCTGGGCGCGTTCGTCGGCGGGTTTCTGGCCAATCTGGCCGGGATCGAGGTCAGCGGATTCTGGAGCGTTCTGATTGCCGCTATTTTCGGCGCTACCATCCTGATCGTGGTCTATCGCGCGGTCACAGGACGCCGCCCGTCCTACTGATCCATTCGCGGGACGAGGGCCGGCCATGCCAATGCGATTTCGCCATTTGCACGCGGGGCCCGAAACCCTTAAGTCACTGGGGTGGCGCATTTTCGCAGAACCGGGCACCGTTTTGCGGGGAAAAATGCGGCAAATCAAGACACTGCCCGATGTGCAAGAGGGTTTCGATTCCATGGCCGTCGTTCTCGATCTTCTGAACAGGGACAACCGCCCCCGCCATCCTGAGAAGGCGCACCGGCCGGACCAGCCTGTCCAGCAGCGCAAGCCCGACTGGATTCGCGTGAAGGCTCCCGGCTCGCCCAAATGGGCCGAGACGAACCGGATCGTGCGCGAGAACAAGCTCGTCACGGTCTGCGAAGAGGCCGGCTGCCCCAATATCGGCGAGTGTTGGGAGAAGAAGCACGCCACCTTCATGATCATGGGCGACACGTGCACCCGCGCTTGCGCCTTCTGCAACGTGAAGACGGGTATGCCGCAGGCGCTCGATCCGCATGAGCCCGAGAACGTGGCGAAGGCCGTCGAAAAGCTCGGCCTGGAGCACGTGGTCATCACCTCCGTCGACCGTGACGATCTCGATGACGGCGGCGCGCAGCATTTCGCGGATGTGATCCACGCCATTCGCGCCCGTTCGCCGAAGACCACGGTCGAAATCCTGACACCCGATTTCCTGCGCAAACCCGGCGCGTTGGAGGTCGTCGTCGCGGCGCGTCCCGACGTGTTCAACCACAATCTCGAAACCGTGCCCTCGAAATATCTCAAGGTTCGTCCCGGCGCGCGGTATTTCCACTCCATCCGCCTTTTGCAGCAGGTGAAGGAGCTGGATCCAACCATCTTCACCAAGTCGGGCATCATGGTCGGCCTCGGCGAGGAGCGGAACGAAGTGCTCCAGCTCATGGACGATCTGCGCTCGGCGGACGTGGATTTCATGACCATCGGCCAGTATCTCCAGCCCACGAAGAAGCACCATCAGGTGATCCGCTTCGTGGAGCCGAACGAGTTCAAAGCCTTCGAGACCACGGCCTATGCCAAGGGCTTCCTGCTCGTGTCCTCGACGCCGCTGACGCGCTCCTCGCACCACGCGGGCGACGACTTCGCGAAGCTGAAAGCGGCACGGCTTGCGAGGCTCGGGGCCTGATCCCGCATGCACCGCATCCTCGTCATAGGATCGCCGGGCGCCGGCAAGACGACCCTCGCTCTCCGCATGGCGGAACGGCTCGGCTTGCCCCTGACCCATCTCGACCGGGAATACTGGCGCCCCGGCTGGATCAAGCCTTTGAGCGACGAATGGGAGGCGCAGGCCGCCAGGCTGGCGGCTGAGCCATCTTGGATCATGGACGGCGAATATCTGGACGAGGCCGGGCTTCAGGTCGCGCGGGCGACCTCCATCGTGATGCTCGACAGACCGCGGGCCTTGTGCCTTTTCCGGGCGATCTGGCGCGTTGTCCTCAACTACCGGAAAGAGCGCCCGGATCTCGGCGAGGGCTGCCCGGAATATTTCAATCGGGATTATGTGACCTTCGTCCGCTTCATCTGGACTTATCCGAAGAAGATCCGCCCGAAGATGCTTGCGGTTTTGCGGTCCTTGCGGCCGGATCAAACCGGTTTCATTCTCAAATCGCAGGCGGAGATTCAGGCTTTCGAGGCCGATCTTCCGGCTGTTCTCAAGGCCGCTTGACCATGCCGTCCTTCCGCAGCATTCAACCGGTGAAGCACACGCCGATGCAGATGTTCGACCTCGTGGCGGACGTGGAGCGTTATCCGGAATTCCTGCCGCTTTGCGAGTCGCTGCGCATCATCCGCAAAAGCCAGAGTGGGGAGGGTATCGAGACCCTCGTGGCCTCCATGGGCGTCGGCTACAAGGCAATCAAGGAAACCTTCACCACCCGCGTCACCCTCGACCAGCCACGCCTGCGCATTCAGGTCGAATATGTGGACGGGCCGTTCAAGTATCTCGAAAACCGCTGGAGCTTCAAGGAAACTCCGACCGGTTGCGATATCGAGTTCTACATCGTCTACGAGTTCAAGAGCTTTGCGCTGGGCATGCTCATGGGCGCCATGTTCGACAAGGCGTTCCACAAATTCTCGGACGCCTTCGAAAAGCGCGCGGATATTGTCTACGGCAAGCCGTCCGTCGCGAGCGCCTGAGCCAGCAGTTCGAGAGCATCCTCGACCGCCGATTGCCTCACCATCTGCCGCCCGAGGTCGCCATAGCGCCGCTCGAGCGTGATCGTCGAGCGGCCTTTTACGCTCAGCCCGAAATGCACGAGCCCGACCGGCTTTTCCGCCGAGCCCCCGCCGGGGCCCGCAACACCGGTAATCCCTACCGTCACATCTGCACGGGAATGAGACAGCGCACCTTCCGCCATGGCCTGGGCGACCGGCTCACTTACCGCGCCATAAGCGGCGATCAGGTCCATCGGAACGCCGATCATCTCGTTCTTTGCTTCGTTGGAATAAGTCACGAAGCCGCGTTCGACGACTGCTGATGATCCGGCGATGTCGGTGAGAAGGCCGATTACGAGGCCGCCGGTGCACGATTCCGCCATGGCGATCTTCCATCCCCGCGTCGCATAGGCCTGAAGCAGGTCGGCAGCGCGGTTTCGAAGGGCAGGGGTCATGATGCGCTCTCCTCGGGCAGGCGGATCGTCGCGGCGGCCTGCGCCGCAATGCCTTCTCCTCGTCCGGTGAAGCCGAGCTTCTCCGTCGTCGTGGCCTTCAGCGACACGCCGCCGATCCCGATCCCGGCGATCTCCGCAATCCGCCGGCGCATGGCTTCGCGATGCGGCCCAAGGCGGGGCGCTTCGCAAAGCAGCGTCACGTCGAGATGATCGACAATGCCGCCCCGGCCGCGAACCCGAGCCACCGCATCGGCCAGGAACCGATCCGACGATGCTCCCTTCCATTGTGGATCGCTCGGCGGGAAATGCACGCCGATATCCCCATCCGCCAAGGCGCCGAGAATGGCGTCGGTCAGGGCGTGCAGGATTACATCACCATCCGAGTGGGCGACGACGCCACGGCTATGCGGGACCTTGATGCCGCCGAGCCAGACATGGTCCCCGTCGCCGAAGACATGAACGTCAAAGCCCGTACCGAGTTTCGTCAGATAGGTCATGGGCGTGCCTTTCAACCGTCTTTCCGCTTCCGCGAAATCATTGGAATGCGTCAGCTTCACATTGGTCGGATCCCCTTCGAACACGTGAACGGGAAAGCCCGCCCATTCCATCAAGCCGCCATCATCGGTGAAGGTGAGCGACTCGGCGGCGAGCGCCTTGCGATGGGAGTCCAGTAAGGGAGCGAACTGAAAGGCCTGAGGCGTCTGCACGGCGCGAAGGTTTGCCCGATCAGGCGTCGCGACGACCTCGCCGCTCTTACCCACGAGCTTGATTGTGTCGGTGACTGCAAGACCCGGAACGGCCGCCCCGGTTCTATCGGCCGCCTCGATCGCTCTGTCGATCAGTGCTTGATCGACGAAGGGCCGGGCCGCATCGTGAACCAGCACGATCGTCGGTTTGAGAGACGATAAGGCTTCGAGGCCATTCAGGACCGATTGCTGCCGTGCCTCTCCGCCTTCCGCCGCTTGAATGAGCTTGGCTTTCAGATCGCCGGGGATTTGGCCCAGGCTGTCATCGTAGAGTTGCTCATCGCGGCCATCTATCACCACCGCCACACGATCGATCTTAGGATGACTTAAGAATGCGGTGAGTGTTCTTTCCAGAACGGTGCGCCCGGCGAGAGGGCGGTATTGCTTCGGAAGGCCGTCTCCGGCCCGAAGTCCACGTCCTGCAGCAACGATGAGAGCGACAATGGTCATGAAATTGCGATCCAGGCGAGAGGCGATGTCCTACGCGGCACTGTCGGCTAAAGCAAACCCTCACATCCTCGCAGCGTGAAAACGCATGGTGAAGGACTTGCACAGACGATAGATTTGGTTATTTACTAGGCACAATGAAAATTGATCAAAAAATAGGCGACGGCTTCCGAATCGGACCGGTCGAGATCGGCGTGAGCGCTGTTCTCGCACCGCTTTCCGGCGTGACAGATGTCGCGTTCAGACGGATTGCCAAGCGCCTTGGTGCCGGCCTGGTGATTTCCGAGATGGTCGCCTCAGACGAGTTGGTTCAGGGCTCCTCGGAGGCCGTTTTGCGCGCCGAGGGATCCGATATCGATCCTCATGTCGTCCAGCTTGCCGGATGCGACCCTCGCTGGATGGCGGAGGCCGTGCGCGTCGCCGAAGGGGCGGGAGCCCGTATCATCGACATCAACATGGGCTGCCCAGCCAAGCGCGTGATCGGCGGCTATGCCGGTTCGGCGCTCATGCGCGATCTCGATCACGCCTGCCGATTGATCGAGGCGAGCGTTCTTGCCGCGAATGTCCCGGTGACCGTCAAGATGCGCCTCGGATGGGATCATCAGACCCTAAACGCGCCTGAACTTGCGAAGCGCGCCGAAACTCTCGGCGTCAGCGCGGTGACAGTCCACGGGCGGACGCGGCAGCAATTCTACAAGGGTCAGGCGGATTGGCAGGCCATCGCTCGTGTGGTCGAGGCCGTCCGCATCCCGGTCATTGCCAATGGGGATATCGGGTCTCTCGACGATGCGCGCCACTGTCTTTCTGCCTCGCATGCGTCCGCGGTGATGATAGGGCGCTCGGCTGTCGGCCGCCCCTGGCTGGTCGGTCAAATCGGTGCCGCGCTGCAGGGGCGCTTTATTCCTGACCCTGAGCCCGAAATCATGGCCGATATCGCAATCGAGCATTACGAGGGCTTGCTGACGCTTTATGGACGCGATGTCGGCATCCGCCATGCGCGCAAGCATCTGGCCGGTTATGCGGAGGTCGCAGCCGATTCAGGATTCGATGTCGATCCGGCCTTGCGTCTTTCCCTCGTGACAAGTGAAACGCCTGAGACGGTCACGTCACTGTTGCGTCAGGTTTACGCTCGCCCGAACCGGAAGGCGGCGTGATGGGAAACGCCAACGACCTCATCATGAACGCGCTTCCGCTCCCGGTGTTGACCATCGGCAACGAGGGCACGGTTCTTCACGCCAATTCGGCGGCGGAGGTCTTCTTCGAGATGAGCCTGCGCGTGATGCAGCGACAACGGCTCAATGATTTCGTCCCTTACGGCTCGCCCATTCTCGCCTTGATAGAGGATGTGCGGAAGCGTGGGGCCGGCGTCAACGAACATCGGATCGACATAGGCTCTCCCCGTATCGGCACCGAGCGGATTGTCGATGTTTTCGCAACGCCGCTTGGCGATCAGAGCGATAGCGTCGTGATCATGCTGCAGGAGCGCACCATTGCCGAAAAAATGGACCGGCAATTGACCCATCGCGGAGCGGCCCGGTCGATCACGGCTCTCGGAGCCATGCTCGCTCACGAGATCAAAAATCCGCTCTCGGGCATTCGCGGCGCGGCGCAGTTGCTGGAACAATCGGCGGACGAGGATGACCGCCTCCTGACACGCCTGATCTGCGACGAAACCGATCGGATCGTAAAACTCGTGGAGCGCATGGAGCTTTTCGGGGAGGAGCGGCCTATCGAGCGCGGCCCCGTCAACGTTCACGGAGTACTCGACCATGTGAAGCGGCTCGCGCAGACGGGCTTTGCGCGCCACATCCGCTTCGCCGAGAGTTACGATCCGTCGTTACCGCCGGTGTTGGGTAATCGCGATCAGCTCGTTCAGGTGATTCTGAATCTCATCAAGAACGCGGCTGAAGCCATCGGCGTCGACAGCCCGGATGGTGAGATCATACTCGGCACCGCCTTTCGCACCGGCGTCCGGCTGCAAGTGCCCGGGTCGCGTGAACGCGTCAGCCTGCCCATCGAGGTGAGCATCCGTGACAATGGGCCGGGCATCCCATCGGATCTGGTGGCCGACCTCTTCGATCCGTTTGTGACCACGAAGGCGCAGGGGAGCGGACTTGGGCTTGCCCTTGCCGCCAAAATCGTCGGCGATCATGGCGGGATCATCGAGTGCGATCCTGCGCCCCGCCGCACTACTTTTCGAATTCTACTGCCGATGCACCGCGCCGACGATGGCCGTGGATCGGATCATTGAGGACCGAACATGCCAAGCGGACACATTCTTCTCGCTGACGACGACGCCGCCATCCGGACGGTCTTGAATCAAGCATTGTCGCGGGCCGGCTACGAGGTTCGCTCGACCAGCAACGCGGCAACGCTCTGGAGGTGGGTCACGCAAGGCGAGGGCGATCTCGTCATCACCGATGTGGTGATGCCCGACGAGAATGCTTTCGATCTGCTGCCTCGCATCAAGAAGTTGCGCCCGGACCTGCCGATCATCGTCATGAGCGCGCAGAATACCTTCATGACGGCGATCAAGGCTTCGGAGCGAGGCGCTTACGAGTATCTGCCGAAGCCCTTCGATCTGAAGGAGCTTGTCGCTGTCGTCGGGCGCGCGCTTTCGCGCCCGCGCGCGCTCTCCAGCGCAAAGCCAGCTGCCGACAACGAGGATATCCCGCTTGTCGGCCGCTCAGCCGCCATGCAGGAGATCTATCGCGCGCTCGCGCGCCTCATGCCGACGGATCTGACCGTGATGATCACGGGCGAATCCGGAACCGGCAAGGAACTTGTCGCTCGCGCCCTGCACGATTACGGCAAGCGTCGACAAGGCCCCTTCGTGGCCGTCAACATGGCCGCGATCCCGCGGGAACTGATCGAATCCGAACTCTTTGGGCATGAGAAGGGTGCATTCACTGGCGCGACCTCCCGCAATACGGGCCGCTTCGAACAGGCCGAGGGCGGGACGCTCTTTCTCGATGAGATCGGCGACATGCCGATGGAGGCGCAGACCCGGCTTTTGCGTGTCCTCCAACAGGGCGAGTACACGACAGTCGGTGGCCGCGTGCCGATCAAGACCAATGTCCGGATCGTCGCCGCGACCAACAAGGACCTGCGCGTTCTGATCCAGCAGGGGCTTTTCCGCGAAGATCTTTTCTTCCGCCTCAACGTCGTGCCGCTGCGGCTTCCGCCGTTACGGGAGCGCGTCGAGGATTTGCCGGACCTAGCCCGGCACTTTTTCGGTCTTGTTGAAAAGGAGGGCTTGTCTCGCAAGCAACTCGATGTCGAGGCCATGGATCGCCTGAAGCGATATCGTTGGCCCGGCAACGTGCGTGAACTTGAAAACCTGGTCCGTCGGTTGGCTGCGCTCTATCCGCAGGACACGATTACCGGGGCGATCATCGATGCCGAGCTTGATTCCAGGACACCTCTCCCGTCACAACCCAGTTCCGGCAAGGTAGCATCCAAAACCGACGCCGAGCCGCTTGCCGACGCCGTGGAGCGGCATCTCTCCGAGTATTTTTCCAACTTCAAGGATACACTTCCACCTCCCGGACTATACCACCGAATCTTGCGGGAGATCGAAGGTCCTTTGATCGGCGCGGCCCTGGCCGCGACCCGTGGAAACCAGATCCGGGCAGCCGAATTGTTGGGGGTCAACCGCAACACTTTGCGCAAAAAAGTCCGCGATCTTGAATTGCAGGTCATCAAGAGTGGTCGATAACGAGCTGTAATAATTTGACCACAGTGTTGTGTTGGTGCATCACCGCAGCAGTTGGGGGCGAGGATTGCACCTGACAACGTGGGATCGCCCGTTTTGACCAGCCTTGACACACAAGCGCAACGCCATATCGCCGAGATCGGCCATCAGGGACCCGGTTGGCTTGGACCGATTGCGGTTCTGGCGGCTCTGACCTCCGCACTGACGACATTTCTCGTTTTGGCAGGCCTTACGCCCATTCTTCCGACTCATGACGTCGTCATCTGGGTGTTCATCCTCAACGGCGCGCTGATTCTGGTCCTGCTCGGGGTCGTCGCATGGCAAGCCAAGAAGTTGATGCGGGAGCGCAGGGCGGGAACTGCTGCTGCCGGCCTTCACGTGCGCATCGTCGGCCTGTTCAGCCTTGTGGCGGTTCTCCCGGCGATCTTGGTTGCCGTGGTGGCGACGGTGACCCTGGAACGGGGCCTCGACCCTTGGTTCACAGGTTCGATCAAGGACTTGATGACCAACACAGTTGAAATTGCCCGGGCCTACCGGGAAAACCAGTGCCGATCCCTCGCGCGTGAGACGCAGTTGATGGCGGCGGATCTCAATCGTGCAAAGGTACTCTACGATGCCGACCGCAAGGTCTTTCACGACTTCTTGAATTCGCGCGCGCTCTTTCTCGGCTTCCCGCTAACGATGATTTTGGAGCCGGACGGGAAGGTCGTCGAGAAGATCGAACCGCGTCCCATTGAGGGCGGCGTGCCGCAGCCTGCTCCTGCCGATCTCGAAGATGCCAACGAGAACGAGGCGCTGTGCCTGTTCCCCAGAACAGGGAACGTGTTTCGCGCGCTGCTGAAGCTGCAGGCTCACGACGGCAAAATTCTCTATGTTGCCCGTGAGGTCGATCCCCGTGCGGTCGAGTTCCCTCAGGTCGCGGAGGCGGGTGTCGCGATTTATGAAGCGCTGGAACAGAAGAAGGTCGGCATTCAGGTTGCCTTCGCGTCGATGTTTACGCTCATTGCGCTGATCGTTCTCTTGTCGGCGATCTGGTTCGGCCTCAATTTCGCAAACAAGCTCGTGGCTCCGATCCGGCGCCTGATCTATGCGACCGATCAAGTTGCGACCGGCAATTTTTACGTTCAGGTTCCGGTCAGGAGCGGCGAGGGCGATCTCGCCCATCTCGGTGAAACCTTCAACAAGATGACATCGGAGCTTCGTCATCAGCATGACGGTCTTACCGCCGCCAGCGAGTTGATAGACCGCCGCCGCCTCTTCACAGAGGCCGTGCTGGCCGGGGTCTCCGCAGGCGTGATCGGCATCGATGCTCAGAACAATATCACCATTGTTAATCCATCGACCGAAGCGCTGCTTGCGACGACTAGCGACGACCTGCTGGGGCGTTCGATCGGTGCGGTTCTCCCGGAGGTCCTCAACCTCGTCGAGGAGATGAGAAGTTCTCGACAACGTATTCTGCAAAAACAGATTTTGATTTCGCGGAGAGGAAAAGAGCGGACTTTGAACGTTCGCATGGCAAGCGAGCAAGCACGCAGTGAGGCGCGGGATCTGGTCATTACCCTTGACGACATCACCGATCTCGTGACCGCGCAGCGAACCTCCGCATGGGCGGATGTCGCCCGCCGCATTGCTCACGAAATCAAGAATCCGCTGACCCCGATCCAACTATCGGCAGAGCGCATCCGCCGGAAATACGGAAAGGTCATAACGACCGATCGGGAGGTTTTCGACCAATGCACGGATACCATTGTCAGGCAGGTCGACGACATCAAGCGCATGGTCGATGAGTTCTCATCCTTCGCGCGGATGCCGAAGCCCAAGATCGGCGACGAGGATCTCAACGAGACGATCCGTCAGGTCGTCTTCATGATGCGTATCGCGCATACCGATATCCAGTTCGCCGATCAACTGCCCCATCACCCGGTGGTGGTTCCCATCGACCGCAGGCTTCTGTCCCAGGCGATAACGAATATCGTGAAAAACGCCACGGAAGCCATTGCCGCCGTGCCGGAGGAAGAGCGCGGGCAGGGCCAGATCGCCGTGTCGCTCGACGACCGGAACCCCGAATTTCTGATCATCGAAATTACCGACAACGGCAAGGGCTTCCCCGTCGAGGGACGGCAGCGGTTGTTGGAGCCTTACATGACGACGCGCGAAGGCGGGACGGGCCTTGGGCTGCCGATCGTCAGCAAGATTTTGGAAGACCACGGCGGTGGTATGGAACTCGTCGACAACCCTGCGGGACGTGGGGGACGTGTTCGGATGTGGATTCCGAAGGCGGGATTGGCCGCCCCGGCCAAATCCGACATCGCTGCAGACCGTGAAACGAATAGAGCGAGCTCATGAGCGCCGATATCCTTATTGTTGACGATGAAACCGATATTCGCGAACTGGTCGCAGGCATCCTGGAGGATGAGGGACATCGGACGCGCACGGCCGGCTCGTCCGACGATGCACTTACCGCGATTGAAGCCCGGCGGCCGCATCTGGTCTTTCTCGATATCTGGCTTCAAGGAAGCCGGCTCGATGGATTGCAAGTGCTCGATCTGATCAAGGCGCAGCATCCCGATTTGCCGGTGGTCATGATCTCGGGGCACGGCAACATCGAAACTGCCGTTTCGGCGATCAAGGCCGGTGCTTATGATTTCATCGAGAAGCCGTTCAAGGCCGATCGTCTCGTGCTCGTGGCTGAGAGAGCGCTCGAAGCGTCCCGTCTCAAGCGCGAGGTGCGCGATCTTCGAGCCCGGTCCATTCAGGCGGACCGCATGGCGGGCAAGTCGATTGCGATCAATCAGCTCCGACAGGCCATCGAGCGCGCCGCGCCGACGAATGCCCGCATTATGGTCACCGGGGCGCCCGGTTCGGGCAAGGAACTTGCGGCGAGGACGGTGCACTCATTGTCGACCCGCGCGAATGGTGCCTTCGTGATTCTGCCGGCTGCAAC
The DNA here is from genome assembly GCF_052115485.1 of Microvirga sp. 2MCAF38. NCBI lineage: Bacteria > Pseudomonadati > Pseudomonadota > Alphaproteobacteria > Hyphomicrobiales > Methylobacteriaceae > Microvirga > Microvirga sp. 2MCAF38. The sequence continues at coordinate 231,754 of NZ_JBFRGU010000002.1, forward strand.
CATTACGCCCGAGAACATGGAGGCCGAGCTTTTCGGCGTCGAAACCGGCGATGGGCGCGCGCGTCGCGTGGGAGCTTTGGAAGAGGCTCATGGCGGGACGCTTTATATCGACGAGATCGCCGATATGCCGCGTGAAACCCAGAGTCGGATCCTCCGCGTTCTCGTGGACCAGAATTTCCAGAGAGTCGGCGGCACGACACGGGTTCATGTGGACGTTCGCATCATCTCCTCGTCGAGCCGTGATCTTGGCGCAGAGATCGCAGCCGGACGGTTCCGCGAAGACCTCTTCCACCGCCTCGGCGTAATCCCGATCCGGGTTCCCTCCCTGGCTGAGCACAGGGAGGATGTGCCAGAACTGATCGAATTCTTCATGGACCAGATCTCTGCCGCGACCGGCTTGCCGAAGCGCGATATCGCCGAGGACGCCATGGCCGTTCTGCAGTCTCATGACTGGCCGGGGAATGTTCGGCAACTCCGCAACAATGTCGAACGCCTGATGATCCTGACGACGGGAGAACCAGACGCGGCCGTCACTGCCGATATGCTCCCCTCCGAGCTCGGAGCGCTCGTTCCCACAACCCCAGCGGGATCGGGAGGCGAGAAGCTGATGAGCCTGCCCTTGCGGGATGCGCGCGAAATCTTCGAGCGAGAGTACCTCCTGGCCCAGATTGCTCGGTTCAGTGGTAATATTTCGCGAACGGCCGAATTTATCGGCATGGAAAGGTCCGCCCTGCACCGCAAGCTCAAATCCTTGGGTATCGGTGGTTGATGCGAGGACCGGTGATCCACGGAAAAAAGGCTTAATATCCAGGATGCCTCTTGCGTAACGATAAGGTTCGCCCTGTAATAAGGACGCCGGTCAGCGACCGCTTGTAGCGGATAAGCAATATGGACAGCCCTATAGCCAAGATCGGCGGCGACGGGCTGGCGAGGCAACTTCAATGGCGGGCGAACGCGCTCAAAACCTTCAAGACACGTTTCTCAACTACGTGCGGAAGAACAAGATCCCCCTAACGATCTTTCTCGTGAACGGGGTAAAACTTCAGGGCGTTGTCACTTGGTTCGATAATTTCTGCGTCCTGCTCCGTCGCGACGGGCATTCGCAGCTTGTCTACAAGCACGCCATCTCAACGATCATGCCCGGTCAACCCGTCCAACTCTTCGATCAGGACGATCCGAGCGCCGGCGAGAAGGCCTGATTTGACCGAACCCCGGTCTCCCGGAGAACAGCGACTCGCTCAGCTGGCTGAGCCCGAGAAGGATGTGGCCGCCGGCACGCGTACGCTTGTCGTAGGTCCCTATCTGACAAAGCGCCCGCGTAGCGCTGCGGCTTTCGAGGGGCAATCGGCAAATCCGCGCCCCGTTGAAGCCCGTCTCGAAGAAGCAGTCGGCCTGGCGGGCGCCATCGATCTCCACATCGTCGACGCGTTGATCGCGCAGCTCTCGTCGCCAAGACCCGCGACCTTCATCGGAAGCGGCAAGGTCGAGGAGTTGGCAGGTCTCGTGCGCGCGGAGGAGATCGGCCTCGTCGTCATGGATTGTGCACTGAGCCCGATCCAGCAACGCAATCTGGAAAAGGCCTGGGGCGCGAAAGTCATCGACCGGACCGGACTGATCCTCGAGATCTTTGGTCGACGTGCACGGACCAAGGAAGGGACGCTCCAGGTTGAGTTGGCTCATCTGGCCTATCAGAAGGGCCGCCTTGTCCGGTCGTGGACCCACCTTGAGCGTCAACGCGGCGGCTTCGGCTTTCTCGGCGGCCCCGGCGAGACGCAGATCGAGGCCGACAGGCGTATGATTCAGGAGCGGATGAAGCGGATCGAGCGCGAGCTTGAAACGGTCGTTCAAACCCGCACGCTGCACCGCGCCAGCCGCCGCCGCGTACCTTATCCGATCGTGGCGCTGGTCGGATACACAAACGCCGGGAAATCGACGCTCTTCAATCGCATGACCCAGGCCGAAGTTCTGGCCGAGAACATGCTTTTCGCAACACTCGATCCGACCTCGCGCGCCATCGAGCTACCGTCCGGCGACAAGGCCATCCTCTCCGATACGGTCGGGTTCATTTCGGATCTACCGACCATGCTCGTCGCGGCCTTCCGCGCGACCCTGGAGGATGTGGTCGAGGCGGATATTCTGCTCCACGTTCGCGATGTTTCCCACGGCGAAACGGAGGCTCAGGCGGGAGACGTCGAGACCGTCCTGCGGGAGCTCGGCATTGACCCTGAGGACACCAAACGCGTCATCGAAGTCTGGAACAAGGCTGATTTACTATCAGACGACGAGCGCGAGCGCCTTGCCACGACTTCCGAACGTACGGAATCCGGGAGACGGCCTGTTCTGATCTCGGCACTGACGGGAGAAGGCATCGCGGATCTGTCGGCCGCGATCAGCAGTCACCTTGCCGCTGAGCGCGTACGATACGAGGTGGATGTCGCTCCAGAAGACGGACAGGGCTTTGCCTGGCTGCATGAGAATACGGAAATCGTCGGCCGTGAGGTGACGGAGGAGGGGCATTCGATCCTTCAGGTCCGCGTCACGCAGGGCAAGGAGCCGCGCTTCCTGGCGAGGTTCCCGAATGCGAAGGCGTTGGCAACCTAACTCTGCTTTCGATCCTGCAATTTCGCCTCGACCCACAGGCGCTCCATCTCCTCGAGGCTCGCCTCGTCGAGCGTGCGATTGGCCTTGGCAAGTGCCGCTTCGATGGCTGAGAACCGGCGCTCGAATTTGGCATTCGTCCGGCGCAATGCGGCCTCCGGATCGATGTCATGATGGCGCGCCAGATTGGTGACCGCGAACAGAAGGTCGCCGATCTCGTCCTCGATGCGATCACGAATGCCGGATTCCGCAGCCTCCCTGACCTCTTCGAGTTCCTCGTGAATTTTATCGACTACCTGTTTGGTCTCAGGCCAATCGAATCCCACCTTCGCGGCCTTAGTGGTCAGTTTCTGGGCACGGGTGAGAGCAGGGAGCGGGGTCGGGATTCCGCCGAGAAAGCCGTTGATGTCCCGTGACAGGCCGGCCTTTTCCCGAGCGGCGAGACGCTCAGCCTTTTCCTGCTGCTTGATCCGATCCCAGACAGCCTTGACCTCAGCCGGGGACATGTCGCGCGCGTCGCCGAACACATGCGGGTGTCGGCGGAGAAGCTTGTTGGTGATTGCTTCCACGACGTCCGGGAACGCAAAGAGACCCTTTTCCTCCGCCAACTGGGAATGGAAAACGACTTGCAGCAAAAGATCGCCAAGCTCTTCCTTCAAGTCGACGAAATCGCCACGCTCGATGGCGTCCACGACCTCGTAGGCTTCTTCGAGCGTATAGGGGGCGATGGACGCGAAGTCCTGTTCGAGATCCCAGGGACAACCCGTCTTGGGATCGCGGAGAGCCGCCATGATTTCGAGAAGGCGTTCGAGGTCGGAAGAGGGCGACATCGGTGACAGCTCCATGCCTGATCTCACCTCGAATAGCGCGGGTCGGGGCGGCATGCCAGTGTCTAGCGCGTGATCATGTCTGCTTGAAACACGATCAAGTTCTAGATTCTTTAGTGTCGCATGATCCGGGCGAACAACCGGTTTCCACCTGTTCTGATCATGCTTTAGGACGAAGCCCCGTTGGACATGCTGAGAGGCTTCGGCACCACAAGGATGCCGTTTTCGCGGAAGACTTTCTGCACGGATAGGAGGACGGCCTTGCGGACGGCGAATTGTTTGCCGGCGCGGGCTTTGAATTTGCCGCGAATGACGAGCGTTCCATCCTCTACCGCAGCAATGCCCTGGCTCTTGAAGGGCTCCAGGAGATCCTGGTTCAGTTCCGGGTTGTCGGCGATGTCCTGGCCGACCTTTTTGAAGAGTTTGCGCACAAGATCGATGTCGGTGTCGAACGCGACCCGGAACGCCATCTTCTCGATGACCCAGTCGCGGCTGAAGTTCACGACCTTGCCGATCTGGCCATAGGGTACGGTGGCGAGCGCCCCCCTCGGATGCCGCAGGCTGACCGAGCGGACCGATATCTTCTCGACAGCACCCTTCGCACCAGAGGTTTCGATGTATTCGCCGAGGCGGAAGGCATCGTCGATCAGGAAGAACAGGCCGGACACGATGTCCTTGACGAGGGTCTGCGAGCCGAAACCGATGGCGAGTCCGAAAACGCTCAATCCCGTGATGATGGGCCAGACATTGATACCGAGCACGATCAACATCGTCAAAAAGCTGAAGGCGAAAATGGAGACCTTTGCGGTCGCCGAGATCAGGGGCAGGAGAGTCCCGAGACGAGTCCGGGGGCCGCCATCCTCATGTGCCGTTCCATTGTGCCCTTCGGATTGCGCGAGCCGGCTCGTCAGGGACCCGACCGCGTTCCACAGAAACGCCGATGCCAGTGCGACCAGGGCGACTTCCAACGCACCGGCCGTGACGGTCGAATAGTCGAGCCCCATGGCGACAAGGATCGGACCGATCCACATATAGGCGAGCAATGTCGCGATCGCGATCATGATCACGAAGCGTAGCGTGCGCCTCATTGCGGCGGACAGAATCGAGACGGATGCATTCTCGACGCCGCGCTCAGCCCATCGGGAAACGACCGTATCCAGGTGGGGTGCGATCAGAACCAATAGAAGGCTCATGAAGGTGGGGAAGGGCGGCAGAGGACGTCCCAGCATTCCGCTGACCTGCGAGGCCAAAACCGTAATCAGCACAATCGAGATGGCGAGCGATGGCCAAGCGAGCGCGAAGCGTCTCCTCCATACACTGCGAGGACGTGGGCCCGCGACGATCGCCGCAATGGTGAGATGATAGCGCCAATAGGCGTAGCAAAGGAGGAGAGTGACCGGCACAAGGATAAAACCGGTACCGATCAAGTCTCGCAGGCCCGGCCCGGCGTTCCAGGTTCGCAGGGTGGTGACCAGCGCGATGCCGAAGAGCGCCCATGTCACGGCAAGACTCACGACGCGGCAAAAGCGCTGTGAACGGGCGCTCGTATGGCGATGGCGCCCGGTTGTATCCACCACCAGCAAGGCGCCTAATACCATGTGCGACAGGCTCGAAAGAATGCTGGCGGCAACCCAGATTCTGATGAGACTTCTCAGCGTCTCGCTGGTCACCAACAGACGCATGGCGCCAAACATGACGATCAGTGTGAATATCGCGCTTGCAATCGTCTTGAGGCTACGCCTCAGGGGCTGTGTCTCGTCGGTCTGGCGCCGTGATAGGTGCAGGCAGATCCTGAAGACGAGATAAGCGATGAGCGCCATTCCGGCGAGTAGTAGAAATGCACTCGGTAGGGATAGGCCTTGGGCTTCGATCGCGCTCTTTAGAGCGACATAATCCGGGTGTAGCTGTTCCAGGTGAGAAATGCGGGAGAGGAAGCTCTGCTCGAGAGTCGTGCCCAATGATTCCAGGTGGCTGATGGCCGCTGCGGTGTCCTCTGCAAGCTCCGCTGCTTCCGCCATGACGCCCCCCAAAGAGCTAGGATATCATTCCATCCCCGTCAGAAGAGCATACACCAAGGCCGGTTGAACTCAATTATTGCCACGTTGAGGGTTGCGCACCAGATAGGTCGCTTCGAAAACTCCAAGCTTTGGTGCACAGGTCACCGCGACGACACCGAAAGCGCGACCGCGAGGCGTCCCGCAAGTGCTGCGTTATTCTTCACCAGGGCAATATTGGTTGTAAGGCTGCGGCCGCTCGTTCGCTCGAAGAGACGAGACAAGAGGAATGGGGTTACGGCCTTGGCAACGACGCCGCGCTGCATAGCCTCACCGATAGCCTCATCGATGAAGTTATTCATTTCCTCCGCAGGAATCTCATCTGCTTCGGGGACGGGGTTCGCGATGAGAGTTCCACCTTCAAGTCCCAACGCTTTCTTCGTTTCAATGAGATCAGCTATGGCCGAAGGGCTATCGAGCCGAATAGGAGCCGGTATCCCGCTGGCCCGGCTCCAGAACGCCGGGAAGCTGTCTGTCTGATATCCGACGACTGGGACTCCTCGGGTTTCGAGATACTCTAGCGTCTTGGGCAGATCGAGGATGGCTTTCGCGCCGGCGCAAACCACCGCGACAGGCGTGCGCGCCAGTTCGTCGAGATCCGCCGAGATATCCAAAGTGGTTTCAGCCCCACGATGAACGCCGCCAATGCCTCCGGTCGCGAAAACGCGAATGCCGGCGAGGTCGGCGCAAATCATCGTAGCGGCGACCGTGGTCGCACCTGGGCGTCCTACCGAGACGGCATAGGGGAGGTCTGCCCGGCTGAGCTTCAACACGTCCTTCGCAGTGCCGAGCCAGGTCAATTCCTCGTCCGACAAGCCGATCTTGATGCGACCGCCGATAATCGCAATGGTTGCTGGTACGGCACCATTGTCCCGCACGATCTGTTCCACTTCGCGCGCGGTCTGCACGTTTTGCGGATATGGCATGCCGTGGGTGATGATCGTGGATTCAAGCGCAACGACCGCTGCTCCCTGCCGCAAGGCGGTTTGAACTTCGGGAGCTATATCGAGAAAACGTGCTGACAAATCGCGGGTCATAAATGGTCTCATAGGGATGTCGAAGGCGCGAGGCGGGGTATCGCAGATTTCAGGAGTGCAGGCGAGAGATCCGGACGGACGCTGGCGGAGACCTCTATCGTCAACGCAGCTGCCAGGGTGCCGAGTTTCACGGCCTCGACGAGAGAGTTTCCACTCATCATTCCAAAAACAGTCGCCGAAATTAGGGCATCGCCCGCTCCGGTGGCATCGACCGTTCGCGCCGGGACGGAGGCTATCGTCGTAAGCCCGACCGATCTGCTGCGATCAGGCCGGCTGCACCAAGCGTCAGGATTACCCGTCCAGTGCCACGATTGAGCAGAATAGCGGCAATGTCCGCCGGTGAGGCATCATTCTTCCCGGCAAGAGCTCGAGCCTCGTCGATATTGAGAAAAAGCAGGTCGACGCCCTCGAGATTCTGCGGCAACCGCATCACTTTCGAGGTCGAAACCGCGTCGATTGCGAGGGAAAAGGACCCGCGGTTTTTCTCGTCGATGAGAGTGTGCAACGTCGCCGACGGGAGATTGCAATCCGCGATAACCCAGTCGGCGGAAGCCAGAACAGGGGCCGCTTCTCGCAGAAAATCGGGCGTGAGGGCTTCGAAGATCGCCATATCGGCAAGGCCGATTGCCAGATCTCCGCCCGGTTGAAGAACCGCGACGTATTCCGCGGTGGCGTGCCCTGGCGATACCTTGATGCTCTGCGTATCGATGCCGAGGTCCTGCAGATTGCGCAGGAGGGCACGTCCATTGTCGTCGTCCCCGACGATAGAGACGACGGAACAATCCACTCTGAGACGTGCGAGGTTTTCCGCAACGTTCCGTGCGACACCACCGAAGGAACGTTCGGATGTGACCGGGTTGGAGGTGCCCAGTTCAACAGGCGCGCTGGCATGAAACTTTCGATCGACAGCAGCCCCGCCGACGCAAACGACTTTCTTTGTCATGAGACTTCACTACAACCGCCGCTCGCCGAGCACTAGAGTTTGATCGTCTCAGATTGAAACATGATCGAACTCTAGATTTTGTTGATGCCGCATGATCCGGGCGAACAACCGGTTCCTACTTGTCCTGGGAGGCGGATGGCCGTCGTCTATCTACGCGACCCTCAAATCGGCGAGGGAGTGAACGATGTTTCGCGCGGGGCCCGGTCGACCGAAGTAATACCCCTGAACCTCGGTGCATCCGGTCGCCTTGAGCTGCCTGAATTGCTCTTCGGTTTCGACGCCCTCGGCGCTCACCGCCATGCCGAGGCTCGCTCCAAGGCTGGCGATCGACTGCACGATAGCGAGACAATCCGCGCGCGAAGACAATTCTCTGACGAAGGATTGGTCGATCTTGATCTTGTCGAATGGGAAGCTGCGGAGATAGCTCAGAGACGAGTATCCCGTTCCGAAATCGTCCATCGCAATACGCACCCCGAATTCGCGCAACTGGTACAATGTCGCGAGGGTGGCCTCGCTGTCCTGAAGCAGGACCGACTCCGTGATTTCGAGTTCAAGGCGATCCGGAGTAACGCCCGAGCTCGTCAACGCGCTTACAACACTTTGCACGAGAGTCCGGTTTCTGAATTGGACGGGCGAAAGATTGACGGCGACCTTGACCCGCTCCGGCCAGGTGGCGGCTTCCGCACAGGCTTGCTGGATGACCCATTCTCCCAGGGCCGAAATGAGACCGATATCTTCCGCGACCGGTATGAACTCACCTGGCGGGACCATGCCGCGATCAGGATGATGCCAACGGAGCAAGGCTTCGAAACCGCAAATCTCATCGGCCCGGATATCGATCTGCGGTTGATAGTACAGTTCGAATTCGCCGTTCGGGAGCGCCTTTCGCAGGTCGATCTCCAACTGGCGGCGGGCTTGCAATTGTTCATCCATTTCCGGTTCAAAGAACCGGAATGTTCCTCGGCCGTTCGACTTGGCGCGATAGAGCGCAAGGTCCGCGTGCTTCAAGAGTTCATCGGGAGTGACGCTTCCGTGGCTGGTGAGCGCTATGCCGACGCTCGCGCCAATGACGATTTCCTGCCCGTCGATGTCATATGGCGCTCCCAAGGTATCGATCAGCCTTGTCGCGAGGACCGCACAATCGTGCGGCTCTCTCGGCGAGATCTGGAGCACGACAAATTCGTCGCCGCCGAGGCGAGCTGCGACGTCGCTGCCGCCAATGCAGTTCCGGATTCGCGAGGCGACGGCTTTGAGCAGGGCGTCTCCGGTTTCATGACCAAGGGAGTCGTTCACGTCCTTGAAACGATCCAGGTCGAGGCAAAGGACGGCGAGAGGGTCTTCCTGACGATGCGCGATTGCAATCGCCTGCTCGAGTTGATCGCGAAACAGCACACGATTTGCCAAGTCTGTCAGAGCATCGTGGTGGGCCATGTATGCGATCTGCGTTTCCGCTTGCCGACGCTCCGTGATGTCCTCGTAAGTCGCGAGCCAGCCTCCACCGGCCATCGGCTGATGGGAGACCGCAAATGTCCGCCCATCCGGTTGGCCTTGGATGAAGGAACCGGCCCGCCGGAAGCGCATCAGTTCCTGCTGCTCTATGGAAATCTGCCGAAGAGCAAGGGCGCTGACCTCGTCGCCCATCCGGTCGGCCTGTTCGATCAGGTCGTTGAGCGTGTCTCCGGGGCGTGCGGTGTTGCCGAGCCCAAAAAGCTCGGCGAACCGGGCATTGAATACGATAATGCGCCCATCCGTATTCACCATGCACAGGCCGTGCAGCATGTTGTTGAGGGCGGCATCGAACCGTTCATTCTGTGTTCGCAGTTCGACTTCCTGCATTAGAAGAGCTTCGTTGCGAAGCTGGAGTTCGGCATAGGCGCTTCCCACAGCCTTGTTGGCTTCCGCCAATTCCGCCGAGGTGAGTTGGAGATTTTCAGCCAGCGAACGCAGGTCGCGATGCGCTCTTTCGAGAAGGCTGTTGTGCCGTCCGATCAGGCCGATGAGAACCAGGCCGCAGAGAATCAAGCCGACCGCGAGGCTCGAGAAAAGCCAGTGCAGCCGGACGAGCTCATGCTGGTCTTCCGCGACCCGCGCAGCGCCATAGTGGTTGGCCGCCGATGCAAGCCCGGTGATTTTTGTCTCAAGAGGCGTGAGAACGACCAAGGCCCTCTGCGGGGCGCCTGGAGTCTCGATTTCGTCGATTATCGCTTGGAGGGTGACTATCGCTTCGCCGAGGGATTTGATCGTCGCCACCCGCTCCGGATCCCGTTGGAGAAAGTCCTGAAATTCACCGTCGTTCAGGAGTTTCACACGGCTTGCCAGGACGTCAAAACGAAGAATGACTTCATCTTTGTCGACAGTGCTGCCGGGTAGACCGATGGCGCTGATGCGCTGCTCAAGTCGCGTAAATTCGGATACGGCCTGGCTCGCGAGCCAGGATGTGTTGTATCGAGAGACCTGCCGGAGTGCGCCTTGACGTTCCACGATCAGTATCGTGATATACGATGCCGACAAGATGAAGCATCCGATGACCACGGCCAGCACTATTTTCAGTGTGCGCAGCGACAACGGCTTGCCCCCTTTGTTCAAACGATGACGGTTACTTTACGATCAGCTTTGCGACCTGCCATACGGAGCGCCCGTAATAGGTCTGACTCTTTAGTTCAGGGATGCTGTCGAAAGGATAAATGATAAAGAGGGGGCCTTTATCTCGGATAGGCATGTATTCGCCGTTCCTCTTCAGCGCCAAAATGACGTTATATTTCGCGAAATCCTCGATTGGGATCTCGCTGCTGTAGTCATTCAACGCAACAGCGACGACGCGCTCGCCCTTGGCCCCGACTCGTTTCATCAGTTTGTCGAGTGAAATACCTTCGAATTTGACCGGGCCATTATACCAGGGAGTGGTCGTTTCAACCGTCACCAATCCAAGCCCCAAAAGCATGGATAGATCGAACTGGGCGCTATCGTCCTTGTTCGTCGTGTCAATCTTGCCTGAAACAGTCAGGATCGGCTTCTCCGTAGGGGCGGGAAGAGGCTCCGCATGCGAGAAACTTGCGCAGACCAGACCGATGAAACCAACAAGCGTGGTAACTGCGGTTCTCATAGTTTTAGTTGTGGGCATGGTACGACGTTCCACTTTCGATGGCGGCGACAAGGGCTTGATACCCTAAGTTTAGGTAAGACTCAGGATCATGGTCGTTGGCAACTAAACAATCATAATTATCTTATTTCTTGCCGCAAGGTCGTCTCATCTATATTGATATGACCCTAGGGAATAATTTGCATTTTAGTAGAACAACCTGCAGGTCTAATATGAATTTCCATGCCCGCGAGGCAATGGGCGCACGTCTCTGCAACGAAGCGCTTGATGAACCGATAGATGAGATCGAGCGCGCCTCGATGATGGACGCGGCTGCGCAAAAACTCACCGAGTTGTTTGACGTGCTCCGGATTGATCACGCCAATGATCATAATACTCGCGACACGCCCAAGCGTGTTGCCAAGATGTTCGTCGAGGAAATTCTGGCAGGCCGGTACACAGCGCCGCCTCGAATTACAGAATTCGAGAACGCTTTGGCTTATGATCAGCTTATCGTGACCGGTCCCATCGAGCTTCGGTCGATGTGCGCGCATCACCTTATGCCGATCTACGGTAGCGCCTACGTCGGTATTCTTCCGTCCGCGGAAGGCAAGATAATCGGACTGTCCAAGTATGACCGGATTGTCGACTATTTTGCTTCCCGGCTTCAGATCCAGGAAGAGCTCGTCAAGCAGATTGGCCAATATATTGAGGATATGACCAAGCCGCGCGGGGTCGCGGTGCGGATCAGTGCCGTCCACATGTGCAAGACGCAACGTGGGGTCCGCGCCAGCCGCCGATCGCGAATGGTCAACACCTATTATTGGGGCGAGCTCGCGAAGAATGCGGAACTCAAGCGGGAGTTCCTGGATGAATGCATCTCACTGGACCGAGCCGGACAGGAGTAGGCGGCGCGATGCGTCAATGGCGCGACGGAACTGAAAGAAAAGTCTCATGAATTTGCCGGTTTCAATTCCAGCACTCGATCCCATGGAAGTCCCGCGCGCGCGGGAGATCTATCGGTCGACGAAAACCTACGATCATGTCGAAGGGCTTTCATGCTGTTTCCGGCAATGGCGGGCGACTCACTCTCATTGCCGCCTCGTCCATGGATACGCGCTCGCCTTTCGCTTTGTTTTCGCGACCTATGAGCTCGATGAGCGCAATTGGTGCTTTGATTTTGGCGGATTGAAGCCTGTGAAGGCATGGCTCAAGTCCATGTTCGATCACACGATGCTCGTTGCTGAAGACGATCCCGAGAGAGAGCGATTCGAGCAGCTTAATCGGGACGGTCTGATCGACCTCCGCGTCCTTCCCGCGGTCGGGTGCGAGGCAACAGCCAAATACGTTTTCGATTTCGTCGCGACCTATGTCCATGAGCAGACGGGCGGCAGGGTTTGGCTGGAAAGCGCCGAAGTCAGCGAACATGGCGGGAATTCGGCAATTTACGCCCGCTGAAAGAGGGATTTTTCGCCTGCGGCAGTTAGCCTTAGCCGCTTGACACAGCCGTTATCTCAGAACATCTCCTAGGGGCTGGAAGATCGCCGAAACCGCGACCTTCGCCGGAGCGCCGTTTCCGATCATGATCTCATTTCGCCAGATCGATCACAGTCGAACCTCTTTGGTATCGACTTGCCTGGGCGTGTTTTTGGAAGCCGCGAGTTCTGATGAGCGGCAGCATATCGCACGGCTTCGTCGCGAGCGGGATCGACTATCATACCGTGTGAGCCATGGCGGTCTGCGGTTGGCAATAGCGCAGGATACAGGCCTAGCGCCGAGCGACGTCAAATTCACAAGAACGTCATCTGGCAAACCGATTTGCCTCGACGGCCCTTATTTCAGCATGAGTTACTCTGCTGGTGTGACTGCCATCGCCGTATCGGCATCCGTTGAGCTTGGCCTGGATATCGAGGCCTTGCCGTCGGAGGAGTTACCGGCTGGTTCTCTTTCAAGTGCCGTCGCCCATGAGGAAAAGGGCCTTCTGGCCCGCTTGTCCGAGTCACAAGGCCGTGCCGAGACGATGTTGTGGTCGATCAAAGAAGCCGCTCTGAAATTGACCGGGGATGTCATGATCGACCCCCGACATCTTGCAGTCCGACAGCTCCGCGGTGGCGGGTTCAAAGTCGAACCGTCGCGCGCGGCCAGCGCTCCTTTCCCGCCGATTTTCGTCCGACGTGTCGAGACTGGCCTGGATCGTGTGGCGTTTCTGGCGACGTACAAAATCCTATCCGCTTCCGACGTTGTGGCTCGGAGCGCCAACCCGCCCGAGATGCCTCGTAGAGCTTTTTCTGCGGATCCAACCACATCCTCACATTCGCTTGTGGGCTTGAAAACATTTCAGCCCGAGCTTCGAGATTTGTTGCCATGACCAATCCGCTCCGTGGTTCTTTTCATCCTGAGTTTCTTCAGGATGAAGTCCTGTCGGAAATCTTTGAAGCGACCGCCCGGCGAAGCCCGCTCAGGACTGCTATCGCGGACGGCGATCTGAGGTTGACTTATGACGGGCTTGACCGGGCTGCGACTGCGATTGCCCAGGGGCTCGTCGCCGCCGGCGTAAAACCCGGCCATGTCATCGGCCTCTGGATGCCGCGTGGATCAGACCTGCTGATTGCGCAGATCGCCGTGACCAAAACCGGCGCTGCTTGGCTCCCCTTCGACGCGGATGCACCGCTCGACCGGATTGCGGTGTGTCTAGCTGACGCCGACGCGAAGGGCATCCTTGTCGCGGATGGTTGGGAAGAGCGCGCCGGCATCGTCGGCGTCGAAGTGTTTACACCTGCTTCTGCCACCGCAGCCGGGCAGGGCACTGTTCTTGCAGCGCGTGACCTAGGACTTACACCCGATCACCCGGCGTATATGATCTATACGTCCGGTTCCACGGGGAAGCCCAAGGGCATCGTCGTCACTCATCGCAACATCTGCCATTATCTTCGCGCTTCGAACGCGCTCTATGGCATCCACGCCGAAGATGTGGTGCTTCAGGCTTGCTCCGCTGCCTTCGATCTGTCGATGGAGGAAATCTGGGTTCCGTATCTCGTCGGCGCGACCCTTTGGGTGGCCCGGCAGGAACAACTGGCCGACACTGAAGCTCTCGCACATGGGATGCGAGAGGCCGGCGTCACGGTTATCGATACGGTTCCGACGCTGCTCTCGATGATCGGTGGCAATGTGCCGAGTCTGCGGGTCATCATTCTTGGTGGCGAAGCATGTCCTCCCGCTCTGGCGGCGCGCTTTACCGGCAATGGATGCCGCGTGTTCAACAGCTACGGGCCGACCGAGGCGACGGTCGTGGCCAGCGCCGCCGAATTGAAAACAGGCGACCCGATTACCATCGGCACGCCGATCCCCAACTACTCGTGTTACGTCGTCGACGAGGCGCTGACGCTCGTCCCTCCGGGAGTTCAGGGTGAACTGCTGATCGGAGGCCCGGGCATTGCCTTAGGCTATCTCGGACAGCCCGACCTCACGTCTGAAAAATTCATCGCCAATCCGTTTGAAACGGACGGCCTGGATCCGATCCTCTATCGTTCTGGCGATGCTGTCGAGATCGATGTTGCAGGTCGGATTGTCTTTCAAGGGCGCATTGACGATCAGGTCAAGATACGCGGCTTTCGCGTCGAGCCCGGCGAAATCGAAAGCGTGCTGGCGAGCTTGCCGGGGATTGCGCAGGCGGCCGTGGTTCTCCGCAATGACGACGGACTGGACCGGCTGGTCGCGTTCCTGACGGCGGAATCGGGCTCGGTGGCGGACGCGGCGCAACTGCGGCTCGCTTTGCGCGAACGCTTGCCGCCCTACATGGTCCCGGCGCATTTCGAGGTTGTGACGACGTTCCCGCGATTGTCCGCATCGGGGAAGGTTGATCGCAAGGCGCTAAAGGCCCTCCCGTTGACGCTGGCTGATGCCGCTCTTGAACAGGACGAGCCGGAGACAGCGACCGAGGCGGCGTTACTGGCGGCGGCCAAACGGGTATTTCCCGATCAGGTCGTGCCGTTGACTGCCGACTTCTTTCTCGAACTCGGCGGCCACTCGCTGCTGGCGGCGCGTTTCGTCTCCTATGTTCGAGAGACCCGGAACCTTTCCGGCATCACTTTGCAGGACGTCTATGCCGGCCGTACGTTGCGGGACATCGCTGTCAGACTGGACGCGCGCAAATCGCAGAATGACGATTCATCCGAAAACCTGGGTTTTGCGCCACCGCCCTTGATGCGGCGCGTGCTGTGCGGTCTCGCCCAGGCGGCTGCGCTGCCGATCATTCTGACGCTCATGTCGGCACCATGGCTCAGCATCTTCATCAGCTACACGTTGCTGACCGGTGAAGATGCCTCCGTTTTCCGGGATACGAGTTGGATCTTCCTCGCCTATATGGTCGTCACTGTCGCGACGACATTCATCGCCATTGCAGCGAAGTGGCTGATCATCGGGCGCATCAAACCGGGACGCTATCCTCTCTGGGGTTTCTATTATTATCGGCTCTGGCTGGTTCAGCGGCTCTTGAGCCTCGTGCACATGAAGTGGTTCCAGGGATCGCCCGCCATCCGCATCTATCTGCGTCTCCTGGGCGCAAAGGTCGGCAAGGAAGCGTTGATCTCAGAGATCGATGCCAATGCCATCGATCTGGTCGAAATCGGAGATCACGCCAGCATCGGCGGCAAAGTGACGATCTCCAACGCGCGCGTGGTCGGTAACGAGCTGATCATTGGGTCTGTGAAGATCGCGCGTGACGTCTCCATCGGCTCGTCGTGCGTGATCGAGAACGATGTGGTCATCGGTGAGGGGGCGGAGCTCGCCGACCTGACCGCCATCAGGGCAGGGACTACCCTCGGGGCCTGGGAACAGTGGCGCGGGTCTCCTGCGACCAAGATCGGTATGGCCGATCCGACACATCTCCCGCCGCCCGCCGAGGCAAGCCGGTTACGACGAAACCTGTTGGCCGTTTTCTATATCGTGATGCTGATTATCGCGCCGCCGATCGCGCTTATCCCCATCGTGCCGGCGTTCCATGTGATGGAGGTCGTCGACAGCTGGATTCACCCCTTAATCCACATCCACTATCTCTATTACATGCCGCTGCTGGCGCTGCCTGCTGCGGCGCTGATGATCTTCGCGACGGTTCTTCTCATCGCGGCGATCCGCTGGATCATGCTGCCGCGCCTGCGGCCGGGCGTGTATTCCGTCTATAGCGGTCTCTACGCCCGAAAATGGATCGTCGGCCTCGCCACGGAAGTCATGCTCGAGGTGCTATCGTCGCTTTTTGCCACCGTCTACATGCGAGCCTGGTATCGGTTGATGGGGGCCAAGATCGGCAAGGGGTCCGAGATTTCGACGAACCTATCCGGTCGTTTCGATCTCATCGACCTCGGTGATCAGAACTTCATCGCCGATGATGTGGTTCTCGGCGACGAGGAAATGCGTCGGGGCTGGATGACGCTCGGCACAGTGACGACGGGTTCGCGCGTCTTCATCGGCAACGATGCTGTCGTGCCTCCGGGCTATGCCATTGCGACAGGTGCGCTAATCGGCGTGAAGTCGAAGCCGCCGGAAGGAGGGCAGGTGGGGATAGACGAGACATGGTTCGGCTCGCCGCCGATTCAGCTCCCCGTGCGCCAACGTTTCAACGCCAATGCCGCCGATACGTACGAGCCCCTCAAACGGCTCAAGCTGACGCGCGCCCTTTTCGAAGCCTTCAACATCACCCTGCCGACCGCGCTCTTCATCACCTTCGCCACGATGGCGATGGAGGTGTTGACTTCGTCTGTCCTTGAAGGACGGTGGGGGACGGCTCTCGGGCTCTGTGTGATCGCCAGCGTGGTCATTGCCGTCGTGCAATTGCTTGTCACCGCCGTCTACAAATGGCTGTTGATGGGCGTCTATAAACCCACCATGAGGCCGATGTGGTCGTGGTGGGCCCTGCGCACGGAGGCGGTCGCCGTCATGTATTGGGGCATGGCCGGCAAGGCGATCCTGGACCATTTCCGTGGAACGCCATTCCTGCCCTGGGCCTTGCGACTGTTCGGCACCAGGACCGGGCAGGGGATCTACATGGATACGACCGACATCACGGAATTCGATTGCGTCGACATCGGCGATTTTGCAGTTATCAATTCCAACGCCATTTTGCAGACGCACCTCTACGAGGATCGGCTCATGAAGGTCGGGAGGATCAAGGTCGGGACCGGAGTCACCGTCGCATCGGGTTCGACAGTGCTGTACGACACCCATCTCGGCAATTTCTCCACGCTCGGCCCGTTGACGCTCGTCATGAAGGGCGAATCCATTCCGGCGGGCAGCGAGTGGTGGGGCTCTCCGGCACAGGGCTTCGTGTCTGAAAAGCTGGCGACTGCTCCGGTCCCCCAACTTGTCGGGTAGTTCGGGAGGTGGAAACTTCGCCTCGTTCCTGAGGGGCGGCAGCGGCCGCTATCTCATGATACAGACTGGCTTCTGGCGATCGAGAAATGTTGATTGAGCACCCAGAGACCGCGTCACTCCTTGGTCAATTGAGCGTGCAGCCAGTCTGTATATTCGACCAGTTTGCAATGCCTTCCCTCTGCAACGGCACGTTTCGTATGGACGGCCAGTCGTGCCGACCTAGAGTCAATGATGAGCGGAAGGATAGATCCACCTGCTGGGGAGATGAGGCACAAATGCTAGCCGAGATCGGCCTTAGCTTTGGTGCGCTTTGATGTCGGGCGCGCGACAAGTCATCGTCACCGCGGATGATTTCGGGATGTCGTTGGCTGTCAACGAGGCCGTCGAGTTGGCGCATCGGGAAGGCATTCTCACATGCGCAAGCCTTATGGTGACGGGGGAGGCCGCCGATGATGCTATCAAACGGGCTCGACGGATGCCGCGCCTCGGGGTCGGATTGCATCTGACATTGATCAGCGGGCCGGCCGCGCTTGATCGCTCCGTTATCCCCGATCTCCTTGCCCCACGCACGCGGCAGGTCCTACATAGTGCTCCCTGGCGGGTCGGGACCCGGATCGCTGTCTCACGGCGTGTACAGGGGCAAGTGCGCGCCGAGATTGGCGCGCAATTTGAACTGTTCCGCAAGTCTGGGCTCGTTCTCGATCATGTCGATGGGCACAGGCACTTCCATCAACACCCGTCGGTTCTCGACATCCTCACCCAAGAAATGGCGGTGGCGTCGGCGCGGGCTCCCGTCCGGGTTCCCCAAGAGCCTGCCTTACCATCCTGGCGCGCGGCCGGGCGGCGCGGCCTCGGCAAGAGATTTATGCATGCTACCGCTCACCGCGCGCTCACAGGGCACATGAAGCGGCACCTGCGAAAATCCAACCTCGCATTCAACGATTGGTTCTTTGGCCTCAACGATGCAGGCGCGATGGACCGATCATGCCTCTTGGGCATCGCCGCAAATCTGCCTCCTGGAGTCACCGAGATTGGAACCCATCCGGCGGTGGGTGGATTGCCAGTATCTCCGTTCGGCCCGCCTGCATTTTGGCGTCCGTGCGATGAGCTTGCAGCTCTGATCGATTCCGAAGTGGTCGCGGCTTTCAAGGACAGGATCGACACGCGCCTCATTCGCTTTCAGGATTTGGACTGAGGAGACGATCCATGCGCAAGCCTCGCCTCTCGATCTTATATCCTCTTCTGGGCATGCTTGCCTTTTTTGGGCTGATCGCTTGGGCGGGGCTTGGTCAGGTCTGGGGAGCGCTCGAGCAAATCGGTTGGCCCGGCTTTGTCTTGATATGCTTGTTGCAGATTTTTGCGATGGGTCTTTGCGCCACTGCATGGTGGTTGTTGACCGTCCGAGTGAGCTATGGCGCGTGCTTCGCCGCCCGGATCGCGCGGGACGGCACTACGAGCCTTGCCAGCGTCGTGCCGGGCCTGGGAGAGACTGTCGGCGTGCGCATTCTCACGTTGTTTGGCATGAGTGGCTTTGCAGCGGGCGCCAGTATCCTTCTCGATATCGTGGCGGAAATGCTGGCGCTGGCGCTGTATATCACTATCGGCTTGATTCTGCTGGCATACTATGTCGGGTGGGGTGAAGCGGTGCGTTGGGCTGGCGTGGCGACCGTCGGCATCATTCCAATTCTGATCGTCTATTTTGCTGCCCGCCACCGTAATACGCGCCGACTTGTAAATTGGATCGGAGCTCGTCTCGCAGGCTTATTTGGTCGTGTCGGCGCGGCCGTGCCGGCGGGCCTCACGGCGGCGTTTCGGGAGCTCCATGGTCGGCGCTGGTCAATGGGTGCCTCCGTTGCCACCCATCTTATGGCCTGGGTTGGAAGCGCTCTTCAGATCTGGGTCATCGCGCACGAACTCGACCGGCCGCTCGGCCTTGGGGCTGCGCTGCTTGTCGACAGCCTCGTTCATGCGGCGCGAGGAGCATTTTACCTTGTCCCATGGGGCACAGGCGTCCAGGAGGGAGCATTCATTCTCGCTGGCGCGGTCGTGGGCATCGATGCGCCAAGCGCACTTGCCATGTCGTTGATTTTCAGGGTCCGTGACTTGGCTCTCGGAGGACCGGCGGCCCTTTTATGGGGAGCTTTGGAGTGGCGGCATGCACGTGCGCCTGCCACCGAGACCGGCGAACCTGGCCTGCCACCTGGGGAATAGAACGACCGCCAGGACTTCCTACGGATCGAACACGAATGAGTAGGACAGACTTGCACCGACGAGGAATTGATCGGGAGAACCGATGCGCCGGGTGATTGGGCTATCGGCAGAATCCCCGACGAGACGTCGGTAGCCTGCATAGACTGTGGTCGTCCATTGCTCCGACCACTTGTAAGATGCCGAAGCAAGAACCCCGGCGGACGTGACGCCGCCGTTTGCCTTAAACGGGGTGACCAGACCGTTCAGCGACGCTTCAAAAGGAGTCACGGAGAAGTAAGCTTCAGTGAAGTTGGAATCACCGAAAGACATACGCGGTCCGACCGAGAACGTATAAGGGCCTTCCCGCCCTATGAGATCGAGCGCGAGATCTCCGACGAATCCGTCGAATCCGTTGACACCGTAGCGAACCTCGGCACGCGCCCGCAGCCAGTTTGCGGGCCAATATTCGACGAACAGGCCCGGCTCAATAGACCAGTTGACCTTTCGCAAGCCGAATAGCCGTCGATCCGAACTAAGGTAACGACCGCTCTCGAACCTCACCACTGGGCCGGCCCGAAAACCCGACACGTTCAGAATCGTGAAATCGATGCCATCGTCAGGGGCGATCCATCTGGGGGGCTCACCAACACGGCGGTAATCAATCGACGGATATCCGAACCCGGAGAATTTATTCGAACCCGGGTAGCTGGGCCCCACTTCGCCTTGGCCGGTGAGCGTGACGATCCAACCGGAAGGGCTGGGGGCCGCCGTGGGAGCCTTAATGTCGGCAGCTAAAACCGGCGATACTACGCACGCCGCAAGCGAGAAAGCGATGAGGTACCCCTTAGAGTGCATAGTCGACTCCCACGGCAGCCCAAGAATTGGTCATGAATTATCACAGACCATCATTGAATTATATCTGCATAAAAGGAATTATATCAAATCGTACGCATTTCGAGATCTGTCCCGAATTTTTCTCTTCGAAGGCAGGGGCGACTGGGATGCACTGTCGAAGGCGGCGCTATTTTCTCCAAATTTTTGAATTGCCACCCTAAGAACCATATCTGAGTGAACCGGTCCGTGTCGCTCTAGGACGATCAGGTGTAGTGTTCTTCGTCTTGACGGTTGTGAGTAGAAGCCGAATGCGTGGCGAACTCCATCATTGACATGCTGTGCACCCAGCGGATTTGCGGCGGCTTTCTGAGAATGGCAAGCGCGGAGCGCGCTGTACGCCCGGGCTAGACTGGATAGTGCCGGCATCGTCGCCAAGGTGCTCGGTCGGAAAGGCAGATTGTACAAGAGGCTGAGGGCGTGAGCTGAAACGGAGGTCCACATGCCTGTCGGGCCGGTCCTGATCACGGGGGCGAGCGGTTTTCTCGGCTCGGCGCTGGTCGCCGCCTTCCATGGGGCGGGCTTCCCGGTTCGTGCGCTCGTACGCGCATCGAGCCCGCGCACAAACCTGCAGCAAGATGAAATAGCCATCATTCAAGGTGATATCTGTGACCGCGCTGCCATGGCGGCGGCGCTGCGCGGCGTGAGTTACGTCATTCATGCTGCTGCGGACTATCGGCTCTGGGTCCGCCGCCCGGAAGACATGATCCGCACCAACGTGGAGGGGACGAGGATCGTCATGGAGGAAGCGATGCGCGCCGGAGTGGAGCGTGTCGTGTACACCAGTAGTGTCGCCACCCTCTCGCTCAACAGCGACGGCACCCCCGCTGACGAAAGCCGGTCTTTGTCAGAATCCGCCGCCGTGGGCACCTATAAGCGCAGCAAGGTGATGGCCGAACGCCTCGTTCAGGACATGATCGATCGAGGCGGATTGCCTGCTGTCATCGTCAATCCATCGACTCCCATTGGGCCGCGCGACGTGAAGCCCACTCCGACCGGTCGTATCATTGTCGAAGCAGCCTCGGGGCGAATGCCGGGGTTCATTGAGACGGGCCTCAACCTCGCTCACGTGGACGATGTCGCGGCAGGGCACCTCGCCGCCATGCGCAAAGGGCGGATCGGCCAGCGCTATATACTCGGCGGCGAAAATGTTCATCTGTCCACGATGTTGGCGGACATCGCGGCCTTGGTCGACCGCTCCCCACCCGTCCTCAAACTGCCTCGCAGCTTGATCTATCCTTTGGCCCTCGGTGCGGAAGCGATGGCGCTCCTCACAGGCCGCACACCCTTCGTCACCCTCGACGGCCTCCGCATGGCGCGTCATCACATGTTCTTCACGGATGCCAAAGCGCGAAACGAACTCGGATATGCGTCGAGGCCTTATCGAGAAGGGCTCGCCGACGCCATCGCGTGGTTCCGCAGAGCCGGTTATTTGCGATGAACAATGTCGCAATCGTTGTGAGTGCCACGTCGGTTGCCGCGTGGTTCTACCTTCTGCTTGGGCGAGGACATTTCTGGCGTTTTATCGAGGAAGATGATGCTCTGATCCCATCTCAGAGCGATCCGCAGATGGATGATTGGCCAAGCGTGGTTGCCGTGGTCCCGGCTCGCGACGAGGTGGGATTGATCGCCGCCAATGTTGGCTCGCTGTTGCAGCAGGATTACCCGGCGCGTCGCTTCGTCGTCGTCCTTGTTGATGACAGAAGTACAGACGGCACGGCCGCTGTCGCCCGAGAGGCGGCGATGCAGGTGGGTTCCACAGAGCGTTTGACCATCATTCGGGGAATCGACCCTCCGTCTTCCTGGACGGGTAAACTCTGGGCGATGGCGCAAGGTTTCGCTTATGTTGAAGGGCAATCCAAGTCGCCCGACTTCGTGCTCTTCAGCGATGCTGACATCGCCTATGATGTGAATGTCGTGAGGCAATTGGTGCAGGCGGCCTGCGCCCGGAAAACCGTTCTGACCTCGCTGATGGTGAAGCTGCGCTGCGAGAGCCTTGCCGAGCGCATGCTCATTCCGGCCTTCGTCTTCTTCTTTCGCAAACTCTACCCCTTCGCGTGGGTTAATAGTCCGGCTTGTCGAACAGCCGCAGCCGCCGGAGGCTGCATGCTCGTGCGCCCGGATGCGCTTCGCCGTGCCGGAGGATTCCGGGCGATCCGAAGCGCGTTGATCGACGATTGCGCGCTCGGGAGCTTGCTGAAAGGGCAGGGGGCCATCTGGCTTGGTTTGACCGAGAACGCCCGTAGCCTTCGTGCATCTCCAACGGTTGAAGACATACGGCTCACGGTGGCTCGCTCAGCCTATGCCCAGCTTCGCTATTCACCGTTGGCTCTCTTTGGCACAGTGCTCGCCATGGGCGTGGTCTACATCGCTCCGCCATTGACTGCGGTCCTCGCGAGCGGAGTGGCATGCGGCTTAGGCCTCGTCGCCTGGGGCATGATGGCTTTCGCGTTTGCGCCTGCGCTCCGGTTTTACAAGGTAAAAGCGATCTGGGCTCTGGCCCTCCCGGCGATCGCCTCCATGTATCTTCTCTTCACCTTGGACTCGGCGCTCCAGCACTGGCGGGGCCGGGGTGGCGCGTGGAAGGGGCGCTTTCAGGCCCCAGCGTCGAGAGGCATGACCGAACGATGAACAGGGTATCGGAACTTCGTCCGGGCAAGTCACGCCTCGAAGATAACTTTCCTGTCGCGTCTTTTCTCGTTCATCCGAGAAATCGCGGTCCGATCCTCGCCTTCTATCGCTTCGTTCGTGCGGCAGACGACATCGCGGACGATCCGAACCTCTCGAACGACAAGAAGCTTGTCCTTTTGGACACGCTGGAGCGAGAGCTGACTGGCTCCGCGCCTGCCGGTCCTGAGGCGGAGCCGTTGCGGATCTCGCTCGCGGAGCGCGGGCTTCAGCCTCGGCACGCGCTCGACTTGCTCGAAGCCTTTCGCATTGACGTTCGCAAGACCCGTTACAGGGACTGGTCAGAGCTGATGGGCTATTGCACGCTGTCTGCAATGCCGGTCGGCCGTTTCGTGCTCGACGTGCATGGCGAAGCGAAGGATACGTGGCCGGCATCCGACACGCTCTGTGCCGCGTTGCAGATCATCGACCACCTTCAGGATTGTGCAAAGGACTACCAAACTCTCGATCGCGTCTACTTGCCGATCGACGCGCTTAGCGCCCATGGAGTCGGCGTAGAGGCACTCGGCGCCCCATCCGCGAGCCCGGAACTGCGCGCTTGCTTGATCGATCTCGGGGATCGTACCGCACAGCTTGTAAAGGATAGCGCAAATCTGCCCGCACTCATCGCGGATGAGCGCCTCAGCCTCGAAGTCGCCGCAATACGGAGGCTCGCCCTTACCCTTCTGGATCGGTTGAAGCGACGCGACCCATTGAGCGAGCCTGTGCATCTCGGCAAGGCCGGTTTCGTTCTTGCAGCCGCAGTCGGGGCGGCGCAGGGTCTCTTCACCCGCGCGGTCCGTGGAAATCCGGCTCGGCTCTTGAGGGACGGACGATGACCCCCGTGATGGAAAGCGGCCATGGGGCCGGTCCGGCCGCAGGCAGCTCGTTCTGTACAGCCATGAGAATCCTGCCGCGGATCCGTCGTGAAGCCATGTATGCGGTGTACGCATTCTGTCGCGCCGTAGACGACGTCGCGGACAGTGACGAGCCTTTTGTCGATCGCGTTCGTGAACTCAAGAGCTGGCGAGCGGGGGTGGATGCTCTGTTCAACGGCAACGCGCCGGAGCGCCTCTCGGCTCTTGTCGTACCGGTTCGCACCTTCGAGCTTCAGCGCCGCGATTTCGATGCCATTCTCGACGGAATGATGATGGATGCGAGCGGCAATCTGCGAGCGCCCGATTGGGCACTTCTCGATCTCTATTGTGATCGTGTGGCGAGTGCCGTCGGGCGGCTTTCGGTGAGGATATTCGGGCTCGACACCGCCCATGGGGATGCTCTCGCCCACCATCTTGGACGAGCCCTGCAACTGACCAACATTTTGCGGGACCTTGACGAAGATGCAGCCCTCGGCCGCCTTTACGTGCCACGAGAAGCGCTTGTCGATGCGGACATTGAGCAGTTCGAACCAAAATTCGTTTTGAGCAACCCACGGCTCGGTGAGGCCTGCGCCTGCGTAGCCGCGCGCGCGACCATCCATTTTTCCGAAGCGGACCGGATCATGGCCGATTGCCCCCGGGCCTTCGTACGCGCGCCCCGCCTGATGGCCACAGCGTATTCGTCCATTCTCGACAAGCTCCTGGCGCGCGGATGGAGTCTGCCGCGGGAGCCCGTTCACGCGGATCGTGTGCGCCTGGTTGGGGCGCTCCTGCGCTACGGCCTCATATGATGGATGGGGTCGTCCACATTGTCGGAGCCGGTCTTGCGGGCCTGAGCGCTGCAATACGCTTGGTCGAGGCTGGATACTCTGTCGAAGTTTACGAGGCGGCAAAGATCGCAGGTGGACGGTGTCGTTCCTATTTCGATCCGGCTCTCGGGTGCACGATCGACAACGGAAACCACCTTGTCCTATCCGGCAACGGGGCGACACTTGATTTCCTTTCCCGGATCGAGGCGAAGCATGAACTGAGTGGTCCACCCGAAGCGGCTTTCGCGTTCGCCGATCTTGCGAGTCATGAACGTTGGACTCTGCGGCCGAACAGGGGCCGGTTGCCCTGGTGGATTTTCGACGCGAAGCGCCGCGTGCCTGCCAGCCGCGCCAGAGATTATCTGGCCGCCGCGAAGATCCTGCATGCGCCAGCTTTGGCATCTGTCAGCGATGTCATGGTGTGCTCGGGACCGTTGTACGAGCGTCTGTGGCGACCGGTGCTTTTGGCTGCTCTCAACACCGGGCCGAGAGAAGCCGACGCAGGGCTGGCAGCGCAGATCCTGCGCGAAACGCTGGCTGCTGGCGGACAAGCCTGCCGGCCGCTGATCGCAAGGGCTGGCCTTTCCGCGACCTTCATCGAACCCGCGCTTCGACGTTTGGCAAAAAACCAAGTATCCGTCCATTTCGGGCGCCGCCTGCGCGAAATCGGCCTGACTGGAGGACGTCCCGGGGGGCTTGATTTCGGAGAGGTGCAAATCGAGCTTGGATCTCGCGAAACCGTTATTCTCGCAGTCCCATCGTGGACGGCAGCAGGGCTCGTTCCCGGACTGCAAGTGCCCAACGACTCTCGCGCAATCATCAATGCTCATTTCCGGATAGAACCACCTACGACCCTTCCGCCGATCCTCGGCATCATCAATGGGTTGGCCGAATGGCTCTTTGCCTATCCTGGGCGCCTCTCTGTCACCATCAGCAGCGCGGATCGCCTGTTGGATCTTCCGCGCGAGGCTCTCGCGGAAGCGATCTGGAACGATGTCTCGACCCTGACCGGGCTTCCTCGCGATCTTCCGCCCTGGCAAATCGTGAAAGAGCGCCGCGCGACATTCGCGGCAACTCCAGACGAGGTCGCTCGCCGTCCACCCGCGCGAACGCACATTCCGGGCCTGATCCTTGCCGGAGATTGGACCGCGACGGAGCTGCCGGCGACAATCGAAGGTGCGATCAGATCGGGCTATAAGGCGGCCTCGGTCGTCGCGAGTGCATCCGCTGCCAGAAGTCCTCTTGCAACCATACCAGCGCAGCAGCATGCCGCATGACCGAAGCCATCTTTTACCCCCTCGAATGGCCGGCAGATAAAATCGAACCGCAGATTGCCGCGGCGACCCAAGCCCTCATCGATTGTGCGCGAGCGGACGGCCATTGGTGTTTCGAGCTCGAGGCGGATGCGACCATCCCGGCGGAGTACATTCTTCTGAAGCATTACCTTGGCGAAGCGGTGGATTCCGCGCTCGAAGCCAAGATGGGTTCCTACCTTCGGCGCATTCAGAAGCGGGAAGGGGGCTGGCCTCTCTTCCACGATGGTGCATTCGACATGAGTGCCAGCGTGAAAGCGTATTTCGCGCTCAAGATGATCGGCGATGCGCCGAATAGTGCGCATATGCTTCGGGCCCGCGAGGCGATTCTCGCTCTTGGCGGAGCTGCGAAGAGCAATGTCTTTACGCGGGCCTTTCTGGCGCTCTATGGCGAGATCCCCTGGCGGGCCGTTCCGGCCATGCCTGTCGAAATCATGCTTCTCCCGTGCTGGTTTCCCTTCCATCTCTCAAAAATCTCATACTGGGCTCGCACCGTTCTCGTTCCGCTTATGGTCTTGCAGGCGCTGAAGCCGAAAGCGCGAAATCCGCGCGGTATCGGAATCGGTGAACTTTTCATCGTTCCGCCAGGCGAGGTGCGTGACTGGCCGAGGGGTGCGCATCAGACATCGCCCTGGACTCCGTTCTTCCAAGGGATCGATACCATTCTTCGTCCCGCAGAGCGGTTCTTTCCGAAAGGCCTTCGCCAGAGAGCCGTTAAAGCAGCCGTCGCCTTTGTCGAGCAGCGGCTCAATGGCCGCGACGGGCTCGGGGCCATTTTCCCGGCCATGGCCAATGCCGTGATGATGTTCGATGCCCTCAGCTATCCGGCGGACCATCCGCATGTCGTGACAGCGCGCGAAGCGCTCGAAGGTTTGGTCGTCGTGAGGGAACAGGAAGCCTTTTGCCAGCCTTGCCTGTCACCGGTCTGGGATACGGCACTCGCATGCCAGGCTCTGCTCGAGGTCGGTGGCAATGAAGCGAAGGCGGCAGCGCTTCAAGGTCTTGGCTGGTTGAGCGAGCGACAAATTCTCGACGTGGCGGGAGATTGGGCGGCGGAACATCCGGGATTGCGGCCGGGTGGTTGGGCCTTTCAATACGCCAATCCGCACTATCCCGATGTCGATGACACGGCGGTTGTTGTTATGACCATGCACCGGGGAGATCCAACGACATTCGATGAGGCGATCGCCCGCGGTCGCGAGTGGGTCTCGGGCCTGCAGAGCCGCAACGGCGGTTGGGGTGCCTTCGATGTCGACAACACCTACGAGTATCTCAACTATATCCCCTTCGCCGATCATGGAGCGCTTCTCGATCCGCCGACCGCCGACGTGACGGCGCGTTGCGTATCGATGCTCGCTCAACTCGGCGAGACACCGGAAGCCAGTCCGACGCTCGCACGCGGCATCGCCTACCTCCTCGCGGCGCAGGAAAAAGATGGGAGTTGGTTCGGTCGCTGGGGCGTGAATTACATCTATGGGACCTGGTCGGCTCTCTGCGCCCTTCGCGCGGCAAAGATCGACACGCAGTCAGTGGCGATGCGTCGCGCGGTGAAATGGCTTGTCGCGATCCAGCATTCCGATGGAGGGTGGGGCGAGGGCGGTGAGAGTTATCGTCTCGATTACCGTGGGTATGAACCCGCACCGAGTACGGCCTCGCAGAGCGCGTGGGCACTCTTGGCTCTCATGGCTGCAGGCGAAGTCGAGCATCCAGCCGTCGCGCGGGGCATCGCGTATCTGAGACGCACGCAAGGCTCCGATGGGTTTTGGCGCGAGGAGCGTTTCACGGCGACGGGATTCCCGCGCGTCTTCTACCTGCGTTACCACGGATACCCGAAGTTCTTTCCGCTTTGGGCTCTCGCGCGCTACCGCAATTTGAGGCGGGGGATCGACCACAATGCGAGGTTTGGAATGTGACCTCCGAACTCTCGCTGCCCATTCTCGTCGTGACCGGATTTCGCCAAGAAGCACGGCTCGTCGCCGGATCTGACATCGCTATCATTTGCTCAGGGGGCTCTCCGGCGCGACTGAAGACGGCGCTCGGCGAGCTTAAGCCCGCCTATCGCGCGATCATCAGTTTTGGGATTGCTGGCGGCCTTGATCCGGCTCTCGGTCCGGGCGATGCGATCATCGCCAGCGGCATTGTCGCTGCGAACGCACGGTGGGGTACGCATTCCGGAATAGTTCGCGACTGGGCGCGGCTTTTGTCGACGGGTCGCCGACGCGTGATCCTTGCTGAAATCGCCGGCGCCGATGCCCCGGTGCTGACACCCCCAGACAAGGCTGTCTTGCGTTCCGCAACCGGAGCCGCTGCGGTCGATATGGAATCCCACATTGCGGCCGCTTTTGCGGCGGAGCACGGAATTCCATTTGCCGCCATTCGGGTGATCTGCGACCCGGCCGAGTGCGGACTTCCATCTCTCGTGGGAAAGGCACTGCACCCGAGTGGGAGCATCAATCTAAAGGGCGCGCTGCACGAGATCGCCAGAAGTCCGATGCAGCTTACCGCGCTGCCGCGTTTGGCATGGCATGCCTCTGCCGCCTTCTCGAGTTTAAGACACTGCCTAATGCTTCTGGGTCCGGGTCTTGGCGTTGCCGGCCTCGATGAGTCTTTCCGCGACATTGCGTGAAAAGACGAATTGTGCCGGACGCTGCCCATCGAGCGGAATCTCGGGTGCCATCGGTCCTTCGGTGCCAACCCCCCGCAAAGCCGTCCAAGCCGCTTTCCAGGGCCGTTGGACTGTGTCCAGCACGGCGGATGCCTCATAACCCGAATGGACCATGCAATCGGCACACTTTTCGTAGTGGCCGGTACCGTAGGCGTCCCAATCGGTTTCTTCCATCAGTTCGCGGAAGGTCGCGGCGTAGCCTTCACCCAGGAGGTAGCAGGGGCGTTGCCATCCGAAGACAGTCCGGGTGGGGTTGCCCCATGGCGTGCAGTGATAGGTCTGGTTGCCGGCCAGAAAGTCGAGGAAGAGCGCGGACTGGTTGAAAGCCCATTTTTTGCCACCCCGTCCGAGGCGGAAGATATCGCGGAATAGCTCCTTGGTGACCCGTCGATTGAGGAAATGCTGTTGGTCGGGTGCCCGCTCGTAGGCATATCCCGGTGAGACGGTAATTCCATCAACTCCGAGTGCCGTGACACTATCGAAGAAGGCTGCAACCCGCTCCGGGTCGGCCCCTGTGAAAAAGGTGCTGTTGACGGTGACACGAAAGCCTTTGGCCTGCGCCAACCGGAGGGCCGCGACAGCGCGATTATAGACACCTTCCTGGCACACCGAGCGATCATGCATCTCTTCATCGCCATCGAGGTGAATGGACCAGGTGAAATATGGGCTCGGCCGATACTGGTCGATCTTTTTCTCGAGCAGTAACGCATTCGTGCAGACGACGACGAATTTCCGGCGATCGATGGCGCCTGCCACGATCTGAGGCAGATCTTTGTGTAAGAGTGGCTCACCGCCCGCAAGCACCACGACCGGGGCGCCGCACTCGTCCATCGCCGCAAGACAATCCTCAACGGACAGCCGCTTGTTGAGGATTGCATCGGGATAGTCGATTTTGCCGCATCCGGCGCAGGCAAGATTGCATCGGAAAAGCGGCTCCAGCATGAGCACGAGAGGGTAACGTTTTCGGCCTGCGAGGTGCTGGCGAAGGATATAGCTTCCGATCGAGACAACTTGTCGGATGGGGATCCCCACGGGCGACTCCTTGTTGAGCGGTCCTGATGCCGCAAGCGTGGCTCAAACAGCTAGGAGTTCGGCCGGCAGACGGAAATTGATGGTCTCCTGGACCCCCGGGAGGATAGAAACGTCCACAGGTCCAGCAGCGCAGCGGAGTGCTTCGATGACATTCTCCACGAGCACTTCGGGTGCCGAAGCTCCAGCAGTTACTCCGACTACCTCAACGCGATGAAGCCAGTTTGGATCGACATCCGCACCATCGGCCACAAGGTAACTCGGGATTCCGGCTTCAATGCCAATCTCGAGCAAACGGTTGGAATTCGAGCTATTACGTGCACCGACAACAAGAACGAGATCGGCGATACGGCAGAGCTGCCGGAGAGCAACTTGGCGGTTTTGCGTAGCGTAGCAGATGTCCTTTGTTTCGGGGCCGACCACATCGGCGAACCGATCTCTGAGCGCCGTGATGATCGAGCGAGTGTCGTCGACGCTGAGTGTCGTCTGGGTCACGTACGCGATGGGCGTGTCAAATGGGAGACCCAACGCCTCTACATCGGCCAGATTTTGCACAAGATGAACGATGCCTTCCACCTGCCCGAGTGTTCCTTCCACTTCGGGGTGCCCCGCATGGCCGATAAGCACCAGCGTCCGCCCTTGCTCGACATAGCGCCGGCCTTGATTGTGGACCTTGGTCACGAGTGGGCATGTCGCATCCAGAGCCGGCAATTGCCTGGCTTGCGCCGCCGCCACGACGGCGCGGGGCACGCCATGGGCACTGAAAATCACGACAGYGCCATCCGGAACTTCGCTGAGGTCCTCGACGAAACGGGCACCCTTTCGCTCCAAGCTTTCGACAACGTAGCGATTATGAACGATCTCGTGACGAACATAGACCGGAGCGCCATATTTAATGAGTGCGCGTTCCACGATCTCGATCGCGCGAACGACGCCGGCACAAAAGCCACGGGGTTGAGCGAGGATGATTTTCATATCCTATACTCTTTATGCTCAAGTTTGAGCTGTGATCGCCGCCAAGATATCCAAAGGTATCTACGTTCGGCCCCCGACCTTTCAATCCTTTTACTTTAATCTATTTTAATTTGTAGGCAGGCTATCAGTCGTCACGCAACATATCGTAGGGATTATTGCGGAGGCGATAGCGAGTGTTATCTCAGCGTTCGCGTTACTACTCTAGCCACTATAGGGCGCTATAGTACTGAGGGAAGGCGCTTCACATCTCATCGGGAGGGCATATCCAGATCCTGATGCCAAAATCCTTGATCGAGCGCGTCGTAACACTGTGCATCCGTGGCCCATGGCTGGTCATCGCTGTCGCCAGCGTGCTCGCCTTGCTCAGCCTTTTCGTTGCGCTCAAGCGCTTCACAATCAACACCGACACGGCACGATTGATTTCCCCGAACGTGACCTGGCGCCAGGACGAGATTGCGATCGACACGGCATTCCCGCATCGCACAGCTTCCATTGTCGCCGTCGTCGACGGGGAAACGCCTGAACTTGCCGATGAGGCGGCCGAAAAGCTCACAGACGCGCTCATGCGGCATAGCGAAATTTTCCGAAGGGTTCGGCAGCCGGATAGCGCTTCTTTCTTTGCGAAGAACGGCCTCTTGTTCCTGTCAAAAGAGGAACTCGCTCGCACGACCGAGGAGCTGATTGCGCAACAGGGGCTTCTTGAGCACCTCGCCGCCGATCCGAGCTTGCGCGGCTTTTTGCAGACCCTCTCGTTCGGATTGCAGGGCGTTCGCGCAGGCCAGATGAAGCTGGACGAGCTCGCCGGGCCGATGACAGCGTTGTCGAACGTGCTTGAGCACGCTCTCGCAGGCGAGCCGGCCCGGCTCTCATGGCGGAATCTGGTGTCGGGCGGAAAGACCGGGGCCGGTGAGTTGAAGCGCTTTATCCTGATCGACCCCATTCTCAATCACAACACGCTGCAGCCCGGCGTAGAGGCAACCGAGCTCGTGCGACGAACGATCGGCGAGCTCAGGTTGACGCCTAATCGTGGCGTGCGCGTGCGCCTGACAGGCCCTGTTCCGATCTCGGACGACGAGTTCGGGACATTGGCGGAGAACGTCGTGCTCAACACGACGCTGACCCTCGCGGCCATCGGCCTCATCCTCTATTTCGCCCTCCGTTATGGACGGATCATCGCTCCCGTTCTGGTGACGCTTCTTGTGGGCATTGTCGTGACAACAGGTGTCGGCCTTCTGGTGGTCGGTGAATTCAACCTCATCTCAGTCGCCTTCGCGGCGCTGTTCGTGGGGCTCGGCATCGATTTCGGCATTCAGTTCGCCATGCGTTATCGCGCCGAACGCTATGCGCAGGATGATCTCCCAACCGCTCTTGTCACCGCAGCGCGAGGGGTAGGTAGGTCGCTCACCTTAGCGGCCATCTCGCTCCTTGCCGGCTTCTTTTCCTTCTTGCCGACGGAGTTCCGAGGGGTTTCCGAACTCGGGCTGATCGCCGGCCTCGGCATGGTGATAGCCTATGTGGCAAACTTGACGTTGCTCCCGGCGCTCATCACCGTCCTTCGACCGCTTGCCGAACAAAAGTCCATTGAGACGGCGTCTCTGGCCAGGCTCGACCACTGGATCCATGATCACCGCCGTCTCGTGATCATGACGACGTTGCTGGCAGTCACGGTCGGATTGCCGCTTCTCATCAGCGTTCCGTTCGACTCGAACCCCATGAACCTGCGCGACAAGCGTGTGGAATCGGTCGCGACATTCCTGGACTTGGCAAAGAACCCTGAGACCACACCGAATACGATCGATGTGTTGGCGCCATCGCTGGAGGAGGCTGAGACGCTTGCCGCCAAGCTTGGGGCTCTACCGGAGGTCTCGCGCACCATGACTTTAGCGAGCTTCATTCCGGATGATCAGGATGAGAAGCTCCGCTATGTCGGCGAGGCGGCTCTGACGCTCGCCCCGGCACTCCATCCAGCAAAGGTGATGCCGCCTCCGACGGATGCCCAAAATATCGCGGCCCTGAGCGAGACCGCGACGCTGTTGCGCGAAGCTGCAGGGACAAAGCCCGGTTCGGCAGAAGATCAAGCCCGACGGCTTGCCGCTGTTCTCAATCAGGTTGTCGAGACCTCGCCCTCAAAGCGAAAAGCCGCTGAGGCCGCCGTGATATTGGATTTGCCGCGCTTCTTGAATCGGCTTCGCTTGCTTTTGAGCACGGAACCGATCACGCGCGAAAATCTCCCGCGCGATCTTGTGGCGGACTGGATTGCGCCGGATGGGCGAGCGAGGGTTGAGGTCTTTCCCAGAGGAGGGGCCCACAACGATGAAGTCCTCGCAACATTTGCGAACGCAGTCCACGCGGTCGCGCCTCACGCCACGGGAACCCCGATCGTGATCGTGGAATCCGGACGCACGGTGGTCCGTGCATTTATCGAGGCGGCGCTGTTTTCCCTCGTCGCGATTTTCCTGATCCTATGGGTCACGCTTCGCAGCTTGCGCGATGTCTCCCATGCTCTTGGTCCACTCGTGCTGGCCACGATCCTGACGCTGGAGACGGCCTCTCTGCTAGGGCTTTCCCTTAATTTCGCGAACATCATCGCCTTGCCGCTCATGCTCGCCGTCGGTGTCGCCTTTCATATCTACTACATCATAGCCTGGCGGGCGGGCGTGTCCGACATGCTGGCCTCCAGTTTGACGCGGGCAATCTTCTTCAGTGCGCTCACCACCGGCATCGCCTTTGGCAGCCTCTGCTTCTCGAGCCACCCGGGAACGGCAAGCATGGGGCTGCTTTTGGCCCTGTCTCTGTTCTTCACGCTCCTTTCAGCCTTCATCGTGGTGCCGGCCTTCCTCGGCCCACCGCATAAATCCGATGAAGGAAAAGTGTAGGTCAGTGCGATACTTCGTTCCGATCCTTAAGAAACCGGAAGAACTCGACTCCTTCACGCAACCGGCGTTTCATCATCTCAGGGCTTCGGACCATTTCTCCGACGATCGAAGCAATCTTGGGTGCCCGGAAATAGAACCGTCTGTAGAATTGCTCCACCGACTCGAAAATCTCGGTGTGACTGAGATGCGGGTAATTCAAGACCGCAATCTGCGTTCCGTGATCGGTCAGAAGTTCGGCATCGGTATCGTGAAGCCAGTCGTTCTCCTGGGCCTGCCGATAAAGGAAGGTACCGGGGTAGGGCGCTGCCAATGAGACCTGTATCGTATGCGGGTTGATCTCATTGGCGAAGCGGATCGTCTCTTCGATTGTTTCCTTTGACTCGCCGGGTAAGCCGAGGATGAAGGTGCCGTGGATGACGATGCCGAGTTCATGACAGTCCTTGGTGAAACGACGGGCCACATCGACCCTCATTCCTTTCTTGATGTTGTGCAGGATCTGCTGGTTACCGGATTCATAGCCGACCAGCAGAAGGCGCAGGCCGTTGTCTTTCATGATCTTCAATGTACTACGCGGCACATTAGCCTTGGCGTTGCATGACCATGTGAGTCCAAGTTTACCGATCTCGCGGGCTAGCGCTTCGACGCGCGGAATGTTGTCGGTCAATGTGTCGTCGTCGAAGAAGAATTCTTTGACCTGGGGGAAGGCCGCCTTCGCCCAAGTGAGCTCCTCCATCACATGCCCGATGCTGCGTGTGCGGTAACGGTGCCCTCCGACGGTCTGGGGCCAGAGGCAGAAGGTGCAGCGGGATTTACAGCCGCGCCCCGTATAGAACGAAATGTAGGGGTGCTTGAGATATCCGCCGAAATAGTTCTCGATAATGAGATCGCGTTTGTAGACGGGCGTCACGAAGGGCAGGGCGTCCATGTTCTCGAGGATCGCGCGGTCGGAGTTGTGAACGATCACCCCTTCGTCATTGCGATAGGAGAGCCCATCGATGCGGCTCCAAGCGCGGCCCTCAGCCACTTCCTTGATCGTGAAGTCGAATTCGTTGCGCGCGACGAAGTCGATGGCCTGGCACGCCTTCAGGCTCTCCTCCGGTTCAACCGCTACCTTGGCACCGATCAGTCCGATTTTCAGGGCCGGATTGAGTTCCTTCATTGCCTGTGCGGTCCGCACATCGGAGTTGAAGGACGGTGTTGAGGTATGCAGGACAAGAAGCTCGTATGCGCGCGCATAAGGGGCGATGTCCGCGAATGTCAGGCGGTGCGGCGGCGCATCGATCAGCTTGCTCTCCTCGACCATCGCGGCCGGTTGGGCGAGCCATGTCGGATACCAAAACGAGCGGACCTCGCGCGTCATCTGGTAGCGCGCCCCGGCGCCGCCGTCGAAGCCGTCGAAGGATGGTGCTTGCAGAAAAAGCGTCCGCATCATGACGAGGCTGACCTCCGTTTAAGGGCGAGGGAGGCTTCCATGCGATAGCTGGACCCCTTCCAAGTCACGCTCCGCCCGATAAAGCTCGCGATAAACACTGTGAAGGAAAGTAGGTCGCGTATCGGCAGGAGCCAGTACGGGTGCGGCCGAAGGCCGAAAGCCCGCTCGATCCGCCTACAAAGCAAGATCCGGGAGACGACCACCAGAAGCATAGCCACCATGGCGACTGCGCCCCCGCCGAAGAGGGCTGCCAGCAGCGCCCACGGCAATCCGTGTGTGACGACTGAGGCAGCATATCCGGCGGGGTCGATGCTCCTGATGGTCCGCGCCCACCGCAGCTCATGCCGCCAAAGTTCGCTCCAGGAACGCTCGCCACACATGTGGCCTATTGTGAAGGAGGGTACTGCAACTTCGCCACCCTGTGAGCGAAGCGCTGCTCCCAGCGCATAATCGTCCGCCATGTCGTTGGCGAATGCTTCCATCCCTCCGATCCTGGCCAGCATCGTGCGCCTGAGTGCAA
Source organism: Microvirga sp. 2MCAF38 (assembly GCF_052115485.1). NCBI lineage: Bacteria > Pseudomonadati > Pseudomonadota > Alphaproteobacteria > Hyphomicrobiales > Methylobacteriaceae > Microvirga > Microvirga sp. 2MCAF38. The sequence continues at coordinate 266,903 of NZ_JBFRGU010000002.1, forward strand.
TTGTTGAACCGAAACAGGGCTGTGCGAGGCCAAGAGAAAGGCCGACAACGACATTAGGGAGAAAATGCGTATCGATGCCAAGCGCCGAGAGACGGGACCAGAGGCTCCGCGAAGCGAGAGCGTGGTAAAGGCAAGTCACACCATTCACGCCGGGGCGTTCCAATTCCGCAATGATGTTCACGATGTAGTCAGGTCCGACCCGTATATCGCTGTCAGCCAGGATTACGACCTGATGCCGTATCCGAGCGGCCATGTTGACGAGGTTTGAGACTTTGCGGTTCAGCCCGTGCAGACGGGAGTCGACGACAAGATCGAGATTCTGGCCCGGAAATTTCTTCGAGAGCGCGTTCACGATGGCGATTGCTGGGTCGTCTGAGGCCTGAACGCCGAAGATGATTTGGACCGATCCCGAATAGTCCTGCGCGCAAAAGGAGGTCAGGTTCTTCTCAAGCTCAGACTCATCCCCACAGAGCGGCTTCAGGATTGTGACCGAAGGGCTTTCAATCCGCACCGGCGTCTTCCGCCGTGCAAAGCGCCCGACGAGGATCGCTGCCGCTCCTGTATGAAGAGAGCTAAGCCCCACCGCGATCAGGCAGATGATAGTCAGCCACGACCACATGCTACGACCACTGTTTATGTTCCACCGAGCATCGAAGCGTGCCTGGAACCCGACCGAAGTCGTTTGGTAGGGTTAATCGCGAACCGCGTCATGAGGTCCATGTCGAGCGGCCTAGCCGTCGCAGTTGCATAGGTGAGTGGCCACGTTCGAAAGTATTTTTCCCCCAGTGAGGCCTTGGTATCCTGGCCGCGTTGATCAAGCCGCCTTGACTGTCATGTCAACTTGCGAAGGTGTCGCCGAGATCTTTTGGCGCCACGTGCCGAAGAAGCCGAGAAGACGCAAAGCGTTCAACGTCACGAGAACCGTGCCCCCGGTATCCGCGATGATCGCCATCCAGAGTCCTGTAGCACCTGTGATGGTCGTCACGAGGAAGAGTGCCTTCAGGCCCAAGGCGATACCGATGTTCTGACGGATATTGCCCATGGTTGCTCGCGATAGGCGGATCAGTGAGGCAACATCGGCGACGCGATTGCCCAGCAATGCCGCATCTGCCGCCTCCAGCGCCACATCCGTGCCGGACCCCATCGCTACGCCCACATGCGCGGCGGCCAAAGCCGGAGCGTCGTTGATGCCGTCGCCGACCATCAAAGTGTGGCGGATTCCCGCCATCTGGCGGACGACATCCGATTTGTCGCTGGGCATCATCTCGGCGCGAACGTCGATGCCCAGCGCGCGGCCGATGGCCTGACCGGTGCGGGCATTGTCGCCTGTCAGCATGACGGTTTCGACGCCGAGGGCCTTAAGTTCGGCGAGGCCTTTCTGGGCATCGGCGCGAGGCTCGTCGCGGAAGGCTAGGATCCCGGCAACCGAGCTGCCGGCCACAACGAGTGCAACCGTTTTCCCGTCTCCTTCGAGTGCTTCGAACCGACGAATGAGGTCGGTATCGAGAGCGGTCTGTTCGGCGGCGAACCGCGGAGCGCCGATGAAGACGGTCTGCGATCCGATGGTGCCTTCCATGCCGCGACCGGGCAGGGCGCGGACATTGGTCGCGTTCGCGAGCGAAACCCCATCCTTTTCCACGCGTGCGGCCACCGCTTGGGCGAGTGGATGGCTGGATTCCCGTTCGATGGCTCCGGCGAGGGCGAGAACCTCCATCTCGGTCGCCGCGACCGGGATGACGTCCGTGACGAAAGGCCGTCCCACTGTCAGAGTGCCTGTCTTATCGAAGGCAACCACCTGGGTCTTGGCGAGATTTTCGACGACCGCTCCGCCCTTGACGAGCAGCCCGTGGCGGGCCGCTGTCGAAAGACTCGATGCGATGGCCGCCGGCACCGAGATGACAAGGGCGCAAGGGCAGCCGATCAGCAGCAAGGTCAATCCGCGATAGATCCAGGTCGACCAGTCTCCATCAAGCAGTAGAGGAGGAGCCGCAGCCACGAGAGCGGAGAGCCCGACGATGAAGGGCATGTAGATCCGCGAAAACTTGTCAATGAAGCGCTCGGTTGGCGCTTTCGCTTCCTGAGCTTCCTCGACCAGCGCGATGATGCGCGCGATCATATTGTTCTGCGCCGTGCGTTCGACCCGCACACGGATTGCGGCGTCATGATTGATCGAGCCGGAGAAGATTTCAGCGCCAGGCTCTTTCAGCTTGGGCACGGATTCGCCTGTGATGGGCGATTCATCCACGCTCGACATGCCGTCGATCACCTTGCCGTCGGCGGGCACGCGGTCTCCGGGGCGCACAAGGGCGATCTGGCCGATCCGCAGAGTCTCGGCCGAAACCTCGCGCAATTGGCCCGCGTCATCCACGATGGCCGTCTTGGGCACGAGGGCTCCCAGCGCCTTGATGCCAGCTCTCGCCTTGTTGGCGGCGACGCCTTCGAGCACTTCGCCGACAGAGAAGAGGAACACGACGATGGCGGCTTCCTCCGCCGCGCCAATGAACAGAGCGCCGACCGCCGCGATGGTGAGTAGCATCTGGATAGTGAAGGGCGCTCCCGCAAAGGCGGCCACAAAGGCGCGTCGTGCGACAGGAGCCGACGCGATAATTGTCGCCAGGATGAACACCCCGTAGGAGCCTTGTGGCACGACAATGCTCGCAGCATAAGCCGCGACGACGAGCAGGCCCGACGTCACGGCGATCTTGCCCTTATGGGTTGCCCACCAGCGGGGAGCCGGCTTTTCAATCGCCTTCACCGGAACGGCATTCGCAGTAGTCGACGCGCCGTGCATGAGGCTCGTCTGATAGCCGAGATTCTTCAGCTGGCTTTCTATCGTCGTGCTTGGCGTTTTGGCCTCATCGAGGACAAGCGACAGAGTCTCATTCGTGATAGACACCTTGAGCCCCGAAACGCCGGGCAAACGCTCGAGAGCGGTGAGGATCGTCGCCGCGCAACTGCCGCAATCCATTCCTTCGACTTTCCAAACCTGCGCATCCGCGGATGGAGTTTCATCTTGAACGTGTGCGTGGGAGTCGTGGTGATCGTGCCCCTTATGGTCATGCTTGTGACCGTGGTCATGATTGTGGTGATCATGGCCACAGCAAGCGCCGTGAGAATGGTCGTGCTTGTGCGCGGAGGCGTGGTCGTGAGGGGCGTTCATCCGATTTCTCAAGGGTTCGGCAGGTTGTAAGTTGACATCGGATGCTCAATCTAATTCCTCTAGGGACTCTAGGTTCAAGGGGAAATTTCATGCTGGAGCGAACTTTTTCGATCGGCCATGTCTCGGAGGAGACCGGATGCAAGGTCGAGACGATCCGCTTCTACGAGGGAATAGGCCTTCTGCCCGAACCTGAGCGCACGGAAGGTAATCAGCGCCGCTACCTCGCCCGGCATGTGGAACGGCTACGCTTCATCCTGCATGCGCGCGAGCTGGGCCTTGCCGTCGAGGCGATCCGTCAGCTCATTACCTTGAGCGAAAATCCTCAGGCCTCCTGCGAACAGGCGGATGAAATCGCCCGTCGGCAGCTTCAGTCTGTCCGAGAGAAGATCGCCCGCCTCACTGAACTCGCAGGCGAACTGGAGCGCATCGTAGCGAGCTGCAATGGAGAGAAAATTGCCGATTGCCGGGTCATCGAAATGCTGGCGGACCACAGCGCCTGCAGCCACGGAAGCGGGCGCGGCAAAGCCCGCTCCTGACGGTAGAAATAAAAAAGCTGCAGACGGGAGATCTGCAGCCGAGGCTCAAAGGCGATGCGTCGCTGCGGACTTCGAAAATTTCCGGAGCGAGGAGAAAGCCGCCATCAGGTGAGGGCAGGGGTCGGCGTATAGCCGGCGAGCGTGATGATGCGGCTGATCTGAGCGAGATCGGAAGCCCCCTCAACCGACACGAGTCTGGCTTCGGGATTTGCCGTCACTTTGGCGCCCGGGATCGTGCTTTCGATGGCGCTCCTGATCGTGCTGGCGCAATGACCGCAAGTCATGTCGTCGACGCGAACGGAAAGGCCCGCACCGCTGACGGTGGTTGATGCCTGATCGTGGGAATGCTGGTGAATGCCGCACATGGGATGCTCCTTTTCAAGGTCAGTGATGCGACCGTGCCGCGTTTCTACATGGCAAGGTCAAGCATCTTTTTTCGCTCCGCGGGTTGTCGCTGGGCAGATCTCGGTTGCTTGTCTCGCAGCAGCGGCTGAAGAGAAGATTTACTTCGATTCCATGATGGACGTGACGGTGAGCTGGCCGTTCACGCGATCAGCGGTGAACTGGACCTTATCGCCAACCTTCACCTCCTTGAGCATGGCGGGGTCTCGGGCGCGGAAGACCATCGTCATGCCAGCCATATCCAGGTTCTTGATCGGGCCGTGATTGAGGGTGATCTTGCCGGCGGATTCATCGATCTTGGTGACGGTCGCGGCGACCACCGGAAGAGCCTGGGCGAAGGCCTGACCGGATAGGACGAGGCCCGCGAAGAAACCGGCTGTGGCAAAGTTGATGCGCTTCATTGGATGTTCCTTTCAATAATGACCGATGCCCTTCGCGTCACTTGACGACGATGGTGCCCTTCATGCCTGACTCGTAGTGACCGGGGATGAGGCACGCGAATTCGAACTCGCCGGCCTTGGTGAATTGCCACAAAATCTCACCGCTCTGGCTGACAGCCAGACGCTTCGCATTCGGGTCGTCGTGCTCCATGTCAGGGTTCTTCTGCATGGCGATTTTGTGCTTGGCGTTGTTTTCGACCGTGTCGAGAACAAACTCGTGATCGACCTTGCCGCCGTTCTTCAGGACAAACTTCACCTGCTCGCCTTTGCGAACTTCCACCTTGTCGGGGAAGTAGGCCATTTTACCCTCATCGGTTTCCCGCATGCTGATCGGGACGATCCGCGCGGCTTTCTTCGGATCACCGGGTTTGCCGTAAGCGGCGTCCGCATCGTGAGCGTGACCTGCCGAACCCGGTCCGGCAACGGCGAGACCGGTGGTGAAAAGAAGAGCGGCCAGCCCTCCCAGGATGGAACGGTTGTGTTTCATGCGTTGGATGCTCCTTATGTTTGTGTGGTCAGTGATTGCCGTGGCCGCCGAGCTTCGTCACGCTCTGGATATGGAGAAGCGGTTGCCGTTTGAGTTTAGGACCGGGCGACGTCGTGAGGACGTGCCGGCTCGGTGATCCGCGTTTGGCTCAGACGATTTGGTGGGGACCGGCATATCCTTATCGCCAGACGTAACCGCAGTCATATCGGGTCACGGTTCGGCAAAATCGCATCCCGCCAAACCGCATCGTGACAAGAGGATGATCTTTCCAACGGTGACAAGGTCAAGGCCGTTATCCTGATTGCTTCAGTGATTGATAGGATATGGTGGTTCCCGAATAGCGGCGCGTCCAGGATCCGGCCATGGATGTTGTCGGCGTGGGGATCAACACCGTAAAGAGGCAAGGCGCAAATTTTTGCCGTGCTATTCGAGCTGCAGGGTATGACCTTTCGCTCTGCCATCTCACAAAATCCGAGTCCGATCTCACGAAATCCGAGTTTGCGAACGTGACCGACACTCGAATTTCGAGTCTCGAGTCGGAAGTGGGTCAGACCATTTCGACACCAAAAAGGAAGGGCCGGTCGAAAGGCTAGCCCTTCTCCGTTCGGATCAATGTGGGGCTGTTCAGACTATTCATTCGGTCATTCCCAGATACTCGAAGGAACGATCGTCTCGGCCTGCTGTAACCGGCTTACGTTGGGGCAGTCTATGCAATCGTAAGGCGCCCCGAATTCTTTGAATCGCAACTTCGATACCGTAGCGGGCAATTCATAATCTTATAACGTTTCATCGCGGCAAAGCTAGAAACGGCTGAAGCCATGATCTGGAAGTAGGAGAGTTCTATGGCTAATTTTACTTATAACCCTCTCCAATGGGCATTTGAGCTGTTTTGGAGCGGTAGCAGCATCGGATACGGTGGAACCGAGCTAACCAGTGGCCCGATCACGGGAAATGTCACCAGCGGCTCAACTGGCAGCCCAGCCGGCGGTTCGGGGACCGGCTCTGGGGCGTTTACAGGCGCATCGTCTAACAGCGACGTTAAGAAAACGTATCCCCCCCTGATTAGTTTTGATGACCTCAGTCCCATAAAGGCGGCCGAGATTTTCGCGAGAGACTTCTCCCGTTTCTATTGGGATGACATCACGAATGCTCCATCGGGAAGCTGGAGCAATATCCCCGCTGACGTCGGAGTGCGTCCAGGTCAGGTCCGCTTGGTTACTGGCGACCCTTTGTTCGAACAATACCTTATCCTGAAATGGTATTATGGCGAAGACCGTGAAAGCGGTAGGCCTGATTACAAATCGGGGGGCGGCTGGATTCTCCTCGGCGCCGGCGATGCTTCCGATACGGCGGGCAACCAAGTCGGCGGAAACTCCACGGCCCCGACAGGTGAAGTGTCGAGTTTCACGGTTCGTATGAGTCTCGGTTCATCGAGCGATGACACAATTTATGGTGGCTCCGGTACCGACTGGCTGTTCGGCGGCAACGGTAATGACGTCCTCTATGGCTACAACGGCAACGATCACGTCAATGGCGGTGCAGGCGCCGATACCATGGACGGCGGCGCTGGAATCGATACGCTCGACTACAGTGGCGATGCGGCCGGCGTCCTCGTCGACGTGCGCACCAACACCGCGCTTCATGGCCAAGCCGCAGGCGATGTCATCAGCAATTTCGAAAACGTGATCGGCGGATCGGGCCACGATACGATCTACGGCAGCCTCTACGCCAACGAACTGAGCGGGCAGGACGGCAACGACATCTTGGCCGGTGCCGGCGGGGATGACACGCTGTGGGGCGGCAACGGCCACGACACACTCTATGGCGGCACCGGTGACGATGTCATCTCCGGCGGCAGCGGTAACGACCTCATCCAGGGTGGCGTGGGCGCCGACACGATGAGCGGCGACGACGGCATCAATACGCTCGACTACGGCGACGGTACGGTCGGCGTCTATGTCGACGTACACACCAACACCGCCCGGTATGGCTTCGCCACTGGCGATGTGATCAGCGGCTTTGACAATGTGGTTGGCGGTTCGGGTAATGACACGCTCTACGGCAGCGCTGCTGCCAATGAGCTGAGCGGGCAGGGCGGCAACGACGTTCTGGCCGGTGCCGGCGGCAACGACACGCTGTGGGGCGGCAACGGCAACGACTGGCTCGAGGGCGGTACTGGTAACGATCTTGTTGTCGGCGGCGCTGGCGCCGACACGCTCAACGGTGGTGATGGCATCGACACGGTCGTTTATGATGGCTCGGAGGGTGCTCTCGTCGATCTGCGCACCGGCTTTGTCGCCGGCCAGGCCGCAGGGGATGTGATCAGCAACTTCGAAAACATGATCGGCGGCGCGGGCAACGACACCGTCTACGGCAGCGCCGATGCCAACGAGCTGAACGGTCAGGACGGCAACGACATCCTGGCTGGCGCGGACGGTAACGACACGCTCTGGGGCGGCACCGGCAACGACTGGCTCGAGGGCGGCAACGGCAACGATTTGATCGCGGGTGGCAGCGGCGACGACCGTCTGGTCGGCGGGTCCGGCAACGACGTGCTGCATGGCGAGGCTGGCCGGGACACATTCGTGTTCGACACGGCGCTGAATGCGGCGAGCAATGTGGATGAGATCGTGGGCTTCAACACCTCCGAGGATTGGATCGCCCTGAGCCGCAGCATTTTCTTCACGGGGAACACCCCGTTGTCGCTGGCCATAGGGCCGACTGCCACGGCCGCGACGGCACAGATCGTGTACGACGATGCGACGGGTGCGTTGTCGTACGATGCGGACGGGAAGGGGGCTGCGGCGCAGATCAAGTTCGCCCAGCTGGCGCCCCATCTCACCCTGACGGCGGCCAACTTCTTCCTGATTTGATCCTGAGCGATATCGCGACACGAAAAGCAAAGGGCCGGTCGAGAGACCGGCCCTTCTGCGTTCAGAAGAGTGCGAGGCTGCTCAGACTACTCCTGCGGCCGTGCCGAGACATTTGGCGGAGCGGCTGTATCCGCTCCTCGCATCGAGCGTCTGGTGAATGAAGTCTCGTTCGGTGAGGGCATTCAGAATTCGGAACGGGGCGCGCTCGTTGTCATCGTCTATCGAGAATCAAGACAATTCTTCTAGCAAAGGTTGTGAATACTATTCCACTCAATCACGGGCGCATACTGAGGGCCCTATTGTCAAGCTTTGGATTTGTATTAATATAACACTACACAACGTGTTAGGGAGCGATTTCTATGTGCTATGCTTGTGTTGCCGGTCGTAAGAGCGTTTCCTGGGCCTCGTTCTCACATGATTTGGAGAGGGGACTTTCCTTCGTTCCTTCTGATGAGCATGACACGTATCTTACAATAAGCGGAGGCGGTGCTTCCGTATTCGATGCAGGGACAGCCGCTTCCGAAGGGCCCGCAAAGTGGGCATCCTTGGCGGCGGGTGAACCATTTTTCGGCAGCGTGGGATCGTGGTTCTCTAATGCCTACGATTGGGTGAGCAGTAATATTTCAGGCCTGCCTCTAGGAGTCTTTTCTGCAGCGGCTGCCGGTCTTCCGAATGTTGCAATCGGAGATACCAAGTATTATGCGCCCACCAACATCGATTGGGATGTGCTCGCGCTCTTCTCCGGGTCTCAGTGGGCGAATAACACCATCACATACAGCTTCCCGGATTCCCGGTGGGATTACGAGTGGATCAATCCGAGCGCTTCCGGCTTCATGCCTGCCTCTCAAGCCACGCAAACAGCTTTTCACGGCATCTTCAAAGGCGCGGCCGGACTGATGTCTTTGACCTCGCTCGAATCGTTCACAAATGCGACATTCGTCTATGCGGGCAGGGACGATGCCAACATCAAGCTCAGTGGCTTCCAACCCGGTAGCATCATCAACCGCAGCCACGGATATTACCCTGGCGTTCCTATCTATGGTGGCGATACTTGGATCACCCATGCCAGCGAAACGCCAAATTTTAGTGTCCTCGGCACGTATCAATATTATTTATTCCTGCATGAACTCGGGCATACGCTTGGAATGAAGCATTCGCACGATAGCGGTGGAAACCTGCCGAAGATGAGTGCTCAGCACGATTCGACCGAGTACACGGTCATGTCGTATAACGTCACTGGAAACCCGCAGACGTTCATGATGTATGACATCGCTGCTCTGCAGGAGATGTATGGTGCCGACTTTGGGACCAACAGCGGCAACACGATCTATAAGTGGAGCCAGCAGACCGGCGAAACCTTTATAAACGGGGTTGGCCAGGGCAGTCCCGGCTATAACAACCACATCTTCCTGACCATCTGGGATGGTGGAGGCATCGATACTTATAGCTTCGAGAACTACAACACGAATCTCAACATCGATCTGTCACCGGGCGGCTTCTCTGTCCTATCCGTTGCCCAGCGATCAGGCAGTGCAAATGGCAATGTCTATAATGCCCTGCAATATCACGGAGATATACGCTCTCTGATTGAGAATGCTGTTGGCGGCTCAGGGAATGATACGATCACCGGCAACGTGGCCAACAATGTTCTTTCCGGTAATGCAGGTAACGACTCTCTCTCTGGCGGTGCGGGCGCCGACACCCTGTCTGGCGGTGCGGGTGCGGACGTGTTGGATGGCGGAACTGGTGTCGACACGGCCGACTACGCCAGCGACACGGAGGGTGTTCTCGTGGATGTCCGCGTCGGGATCGGCCAGCGTGGCCAGGCGGCAGGGGACGTCATCCGCAACATCGAGAACGTGATTGGCGGTTCAGGGAGCGACACGATCTACGGTAGCCATGAGGCGAATGTGCTCAAGGGTCAGGACGGCAACGACATCCTGGCTGGCGCCGGCGGCAATGACACCATCTGGGGCGGCGATGGCAGCGATGTCCTCTATGGCGACGATGGCAACGATTACGTAGCTGGCCAGGAGGGTAACGATGTCATCGCAGGCGGTGCGGGTGCCGACACCCTGAGCGGTGGCGATGGCACCGACACGCTCGTCTATGGCGGCGTGGAGGGGGCTTTGGTCGATCTGCGCACCGGTTATGTCGCCGGCCAGGCAGCGGGTGACGTGATCAGCGGCTTCGAAAACCTGATCGGCGGCGCGGGCAACGACACCGTCTACGGCAGCGCTGATGCCAACGAGCTCAACGGTCAGGACGGCAACGACATCCTGGCTGGCGCGGACGGCAACGACACGCTGTGGGGCGGCAACGGCAACGACTGGCTCGAAGGTGGCAACGGCAACGATTTGATCGCGGGTGGCAGCGGCGACGACCGTCTGGTCGGCGGGTCCGGCAACGATGTGCTGCATGGCGAGGCTGGCCGTGACACGTTCGTGTTCGACACGGCGCTGAATGCGGCGAGCAATGTCGATCAGATCGTGGGCTTCAACGCATCGGAGGATTGGATCGCGCTGAGCCGCAGCATTTTTGGCGGGTTTGGCTCCTCGGTGTCGCTGGTAGCGGGTCCGGGTGCCACGGCCAATGCCGCGACGGCACAGATCGTGTACGACAGCACGACGGGTGCGTTGTCGTACGATGCGGACGGGAAGGGGGCTGCGGCGCAGATCAAGTTCGCCCAGCTGGCGCCTCATCTCACCCTGACGGCGGCCAACTTCTTCCTGATCTGATCCTGGGCGACATCGCGACACGAAAAAGCAAAGGGCCGGTCGAAAGACCGGCCCTTTCCAGTTTGTGGCCTGGCCGATTATAGCGATGCGTCCTCTGGCGTCGTGGCGAGCCTGTCGGAGGCGTACCTCAACACGGGGGATGCGGCCGGCGACAGCTACAGCGCGATCGAGGGCCTGAGCGGATCGGCCTATGTGGACCGTCTGAGCGGCGACGAGAACGCCAACATCCTGATCGGCAACGCCGGCAACGACACGCTCAATGGCGGTGCGGGCAACGACGTGTTGAACGGGCGAGCTGTTCTACGATGCGGATGGGACGGGGCGTCAGGCGCAGGTCAAGTTCGCGGTTCTGAATGCGGGAGCGTACCTGACGGCGGCAACCATCACTGTGAAGGGCTATGTCCCGCCATCAGGCGACGACTGGTTCTGATCCCGCTTGCCGGGTTTTCAGTACTGATCCAAGGCAAGGGGCCCTCAATGCCCCTTGCTCACTTATGAAGTTCAACGACTGGAAGAGCCTCTTCCACGATGTAAATGAGCTTCGGTAGGCGCTTATGCAGCCACCTCTATGCACGACTTCTTCAGACGCCATATTCCGCGCGACTTCGGTACCTGGTGGAACGGACAGACCCTGGGCACCCGATTCTTCAGGTGGCGCAAGGCAGTTCGTGGGCCAGGACGAATCGGCAACCACTACTACCGCTCAGGCCAAGGCGATCGACTCGAATGTGGGCGTCGAGCGACGGTGGGTTATCGATAACGGCGACGCCGACGCCTCGCGCGTTCCCCCGGGCTGGCGCGCTTGGCTCTGCCACAACGGCGATGTGTCCCCGAGCGAGGAGAACTATCAGCCGGCTCCCGGGAGAGGTCTCATAGCGAGAACATTGTCAACCGAGGTCGACATCCTAAGACGCCGACGGAACGCGAAAAATCTCAGACTTGGAATAGGTGGGACCAGACTCCGAATAGGTGAGACAGCACAACACAGATAGGGACGCCCATTAGCATAATTCGCATAAGATATATTATGGAACTTAAATGCAGATCGCAAACATTCTCGAGCTAACCGAAACTCAGTTCGCCTCAATCACCATCCCGTCAAAAGCCGGCTGAACATGCGGTGGAAGCTCGCGGCCCAGAGTGTCGTAATCCAGATCGGAATGTAGGTTCGTCAGGATCGCGCGCTTTGGTTTGACACGCTCGATCAGCGCCATGGCATCGCTGACCGAGAAATGGGTTGGATGCGGCGTGTAGCGCAGAGCATCGATGATCAGGACGTCTAAGTTTTCGAGATACTGGATGCTCTCTTCGGGCATGAAGCTGACATCAGGCGCGTATGCGATGTCGTTGAAACGAAATCCAAGGGTATCGATATCCCCGTGGACCATGTGGAACGGTTGGGCCTCGATCGTCTCGCCGGCACCTTGGATGTGCACTGGCAGTCCGGGCTTCAGGAGATGAGCCTCCAGGATCGGCGGATAGGAACTGCCGGGCGGCGCATCGAAGCAATATCCGAAACGTGCGAGCAACAACTCGCTGGTCACGCGATCCGCGTAAACCGGAATGCGGGACCGCATGGCGATCACGAGCGGCCTGAGGTCGTCGATGCCGTGGGTGTGATCGGCGTGCTGATGCGTAAACAGGACGGCGTCCAAATGTTTGACGTTCGCATCGAGGAGCTGTTCCCGCAGGTCCGGCGAGGTGTCGACGAGAATGCGCGTCGTCCCGGTTCCATCGGCCTCTTCAACCAGAATCGAGCAGCGCCTCCGGCGATTGCGCGGATTTTCGGGATCACAAGCCCCCCAGCCGGAGCCGACGCGCGGCACGCCACCAGATGAGCCGCAGCCGAGGATCGTGATGCGCAAGTTCATTGTCCCAAAACCCGTCCTGCGATCGCATCCGCGGAGACTGCTTTCGAGAACAGGCGATAGAAGTTCTCGGTCGTCATTCGCGCGATCTCGGCCTCTGTTTTTTCAATGACTTGCGCCAAAGTCTTCGCAGTATGGAATACGTAGGCGGGTTCATTGGTCTTGCCGCGATAAGGCTCCGGCGCGAGGTACGGCGCATCTGTTTCGACCAGCAGCCGATCATGCGGAACGGAAGCAGCGATCTGGCGGATGTCCTCGGACTTCTTGAATGTCAGAATGCCAGAGAATGAAACGTAAAGGCCCAATTCAACACCGGCATCGGCAAGCTTCTGACCGGATGAAAAGCAGTGCAGAACGGCCTTGAAGGCCCCCTTCCCCATTTCATCCCGCAGAATGGCGATCATGTCGTCATCGGCATTTCTCGCGTGGATCACGAGCGGCAATCCCGCTACGCGCGCGGCTGCGATATGGGCGCGGAAGACGCGCTGCTGCACGTCGCGTGGGCTGGTATCGTAATGATAGTCGAGGCCCGCCTCACCGAGGCCGATACACCGGGGATGCTGCGCCAGTTCCACAAGGCGCTCAGCGGGGGTATCGGGTTCCGCTGCGGCGTTGTGAGGGTGCGTGCCGACGGTGAAATAGACCGTGTCATGATCCTCGGCGATTTGCCGATAGGTATAGAACCGCGAAACGAAGGTCGAAATCGTCACCATGCGGCCCACGCCTTGCCGGGCGGCGGCACTCAGAATTTCCGGCAGCCGGGCTTGAAAGTCCGGGAAATCGAGGTGGCAATGACTGTCGACGAGCATGGCTGAAGGCGCCCTCCTCCGGACGCCCGACAACGGAATCGGGTGCGTCCGAGCGGCTACGTATATCAGTGTGAGGATTGTTGACTATCGTCTCTTGGCCTCGCTTCATTCTCGATCAGCTGGCGAACCTGCTCCCGATGGCGCAGAACCGGGCGCTCGTAACAATCGCTCGGCAAGGCGACCGGAACGGTCAGGCAGACGCTTTGCGCAGGCAGAATATCCGCCCAGTCGCTGATCAACTGCTTATAGGAACGCCCGACGGGCCTGATGTTGCGATCGAGATCGTACAGCCCCACCGGGGTGACGTTGTTGTTTTCCTCACGCAACGCGACATCCCAATCCATCTGATCGGTCAAAGAATACCAGGTGAAGCCGACGACGGGGACGCCGTTATTGCGGACCCTCAGGACGTTCGCCCATTGCTTCCAGAGCCAGTTGACCGCCTCGTTGCCTTCCGGTCCCTCCATCAGGTTCGTTTCGGTGTGCATCACGGGTAGTCGATACCGGCCGTAATATTGCCGCGTGATCTCGTCGTAACCAAAGACATCTCCCGCCGACGTGGTCGAGCCGTCGTGGCGCACGCGATGCTCGTTCGTCATGTAGTAGTCGTTTCCCATGATGCAGTGATGGCGCAAAGACGAGCGCTCAAGGAAGAAATGGTACTGCTCCCGGGTCATCCCGTTATCCATCAGATATTCGTACATCTCTGAATCGACTCGTCGTCCATAATTGAGATCGAGGGAGAGAAAGCGACGCGAATTCATGATTTCCGCGGGCTTGATCGCGGACGGATTCTCGGCGTGGAAATACTCCGATGACTCGCTTTGAACGAAGATTGCGTCGGGGCGAACCTTAAGGATGCTTTCCATGGCGAGCACATTCGCTTTCGCGAGGTGCCTCAACGCAGTGACGAAGGCCTTGTCGGTCTTCATCTGCTCGTTCCACCAGCCGTAGTATGCCGAGAACAAGGCGCAGACGAAGATCTCGTTGATGGGCGTGTAGAGCTGAACCCACGGAAACCGCCGCGCAAAGGCCTCCGCATAGGAACCGAAGAGCTGGGGGAAGTCGGGGTTCTGAAAGTTGCCGATCCAATCGGGAACGCCGAAATGGCAGAGATCGACGATGGGCACGATGTCCCGCCGCTCCAGTTCGGAGAATGTCAGATCGGGGAACACCCAGTTGTAACGGCCCGGGCCGACAAAAGTGGTGTGAAGCGGCGGCCCATAGCGGAGAAAACGGATATTGAGATCTCTCAGAAGGTCGAAATCGGTCTTCCAGTATTTGTAATGGCCGCACTTCTCCATCTCATCGATGCGGGTGCGGCCATTATTGATGGTCGGATCGCTGTTCTCGATTCCAGTCGCGAACATGAAGGATGTGAACATATCGACTTCCGCTCGAGCCTGTGTGGCTCATGGAGCGGAAGTTGATCCATTTACGATGCTTCCGCTTCCAGATAACGCGGGAAGATCGGCTCCGGTTGCGGGAGCGTCGTTCCGGGTGCCAAGCGTGACTGCATTCCAACGGAAGAAAGAGCGCGCCCATCAGGGGCAATGGACAAGAGATCGAGAAGCTTGGCGGCGGCTGTCGGGACGAACGGTTGGGTCAGGATCCCGACCGCGCGCAAGACTTCCGCCGTCACGTAGAGCACCGTTGCCATCCGCGCCGGATCATTCTTCCGCAAGATCCAGGGTTCCTGCGAAGCGAAGTAGCGGTTCGCCTCGGCGACAACGGCCCAGATCTCGGCAAGCAGCGTATGCAGGGCGAAATCGTCCATAGCCGCCCTCGCCTTCCCGGGTAAAGCGTCGGCCAGCCAGAGAATGTCGTTGTCGGCTTGCGTGAACTCTCCCGGCTGAGGCATTGAGGAGTCACAATTTTTGGCGATCATCGACAATGATCGTTGAGCCAGATTGCCGAGATCGTTCGCGAGATCAGCGTTGATGCGATTGACGATAGCCTCATGCGAATAGTTGCCGTCCTGTCCGAAGGGCACTTCGCGCAGGAAGAAGTAGCGCAACTGATCGACGCCGTAAGTCTCGGCCAGATCGAACGGGTCGATGACGTTGCCGACCGATTTCGACATCTTCTCCCCCCGATTGAACAGGAAGCCGTGGCCGAAGACGCGCTTCGGCAAAGGCAACTCGGCCGACATGAGGAAGGCGGGCCAATAGACCGTGTGGAAGCGGACGATGTCCTTGCCGATGATGTGCACGTCCGCCGGCCAATAGTGCCAGCGTTTGTCGGTCTCGTTCGGAAAACCGCAGCCTGTCAGGTAATTGTTGAGGGCGTCGATCCAGACATACATGACATGCTTCGGATCGCCTGGAACGGGCAAGCCCCAGTTGAACGTCGTGCGGCTGATCGAAAGATCCTGCAGGCCGGATTTCACGAAGCTGACGATTTCGTTGCGGCGCGTCTCGGGGCTGATGAAGGTCGGATTATCCTCGTAGAACTTCAGCAACCGGTCCTGATAGGCCGATAGCTTGAAGAAATAACTCTCTTCCTCGATCCACTCGACAGGCGTGCCCGTCGGAGCGCGCCAGGAGCCGTCCGGCTGCTTCGTCAGCTCGCTCTCGTCGTAATAGGCCTCGTCACGCACGGAGTACCAGCCGGAATACTTGGAGAGATAGATATCTCCCCTCTCCTGCAATCGCCGCCAGAGTTCCTGCGTGGACGGGAGATGGTCCGCGTCGGTCGTGCGGATGAACCGGTCATACGAGCAGTTCAAGCGGTCCGCCATGGCGCGGAATTTCTCTGCCATATCGTCCACGAAAGCCTTCGGCGTGGTGTTGTTGCGATCCGCCGTCTGCTGGATCTTGAGGCCGTGCTCGTCCGTGCCGGTCATGAAGAAGACGTCGTAGCCGTCGATACGCTTGAAGCGCGCGATGGCATCCGACGCGACGATCTCATAGGCGTGCCCGATATGCGGGGCACCATTGGGGTAGGAAATGGCCGTTGTGATGTAGTATTTTTTCTTGTCGGCCATAGCGGTCCTCTTGCTTCTAGAGCATGATCAGAACAAGTGGAAACCGGTTGTTCGCCCGGATCATGCGGCACCAAATCTAGAGCTTGATCGTGTTTCAAGCAGCCATGATCTAGCTCTAGGAACTGCTTTGAACCCAATCATGCTCTAGGCCGCTCTCCGAACCGCTTCAGCAAGATCGTCGAATAGCGCCAGGATGAATGGGCGGCGGTCGAGGTTGTAGACATCGATCTCGCGCGCCGAGCGGGCGATCTTGTCACACACCTCCACCAGCGGCGCAAGGCGGGAAGCGCCGAGATGCGCCTTCTCATGGAGCTTGTCGCTGACCCAGCGATGAATGGTCTCCAGAGTCAGTTCATAGTTTTCATCGGCATCGCGACGGGCAAGTCCTTCGGCGAGTGCGATGAACTGTTTGGTATCGGTGCCGGGAAGTGTGTCGAGAAGCGACATGACACGGTCGATAGAGGCGACCTTGTCGGCATCCAGCAATTCGAGCGTCCGGCGGGCGGACCCTTCGCTCAAGGCGATGGCGCGGCTCAAGACGCCCTCCTCCGTGTCGCTCCAGGGAGAGCCGAGGGAGCCGATCACCGATTTAATGTCCGGTTCGCTCAGAGACCGCAGCAACAGGCGGCGGCAGCGGGAACGAATGGTCGGGAGCAGCCGTTGCGGCGCATGGCTCACGATCAGAAAGATCGAGCGCGGAGGCGGTTCCTCGATGACCTTCAGAAGTGCGTTCGCACTGGCGATGGTGAGATCGTCCGCACTGTCGACGATGCAGACGCGGTAACCGCCATTTGCGGCGGTGGACGAGAACATACCAAGCGCTTTGCGAACGGCGTCGACCGGTATCGTGGCGGATGCGGCTTTCTTGTCCGTGCCCGGAGCGCGGCGCAGGACCGCGAGGTTGGGGTGGGATAACGCGGCGACCTGATGAGCGGCGCGCGACGCTTGCGAAACGTCCAGGCTCGCCGGGGCCTCAGCACGAGGATCGAGATCGAGAACCGCCCGCGCGACCCGATAGGCCAGGGTCGCCTTGCCGATGCCCTGCGGGCCGCCGATCAGCCAGGCATGGTGGAGCCGCCCGCTACGCAGCCCCTCCAGAAAGGCCGCCTCGCCTTCTCTATGCCCGAAGAACGCGAGTTGCTCACGCGGATGCCTCACCCCTTCCAGGCGATCCGTCTCGACGTTGTCCTCGGTGTCACGAGCCATGAGCTACGGCATCCCTTGAAGCAGCCGCGAGTTGCGGAAGTCTCCCCTGTATAGCCCTCCAGATCGAAGCCTCGACCTCGTCCGGATCGTGATCCGCATCAATGACCACGCACCGTCCAGGCTCGTTCGCCGCTATATCGAGATAGGCTTGGCGAAGCCTCTCATGGAAGGCAAGCCCTTCCCCTTCAAAGCGGTCGACCCTCTCTCCGTTGCCTTCGCGCCTCAGGTCGGCGCGCCGTAATCCGGCCTCGACCGGAAGATCGAGGATCAGCGTGAGGTTCGGCTTGTTGTTGCCGACGACGACCCTTTCTATGCCTTCTATCAAATGCTTATCGACGTTTCCTGATGCGCCTTGGTAAGCCCTCGTCGAGTCGGAAAACCGATCGCAGAGCACATGAATGCCCTTCATGAGCGCTGGGCGGATCGTATGCTCCAGGTGATCGAAGCGGGCGGCATAGAAAAGCAGCGCCTCGGCGAATGCGCCGAAAGGCTTTGCGCCTCCGCTCAGGAGAAAAGCCCGGATTTCCTCGGCCCGCGGAGAGCCGCCCGGCTCGCGCGTCACGATGACGGATTGCCCGCGCTCTTCGAGGCGCCGACGCAGACGGTCGATCTGGGTCGATTTTCCCGCGCCCTCGCCGCCTTCAAAGGTAATGAAAAAGCCCGTCATCAGATCCGGTGAGCGATGCTCGAAAATGCTTTCGAAAAGGTGCGGCGCGCCCAACCGGTGCTGACTTCAACCAGGCCGTCGAGCGCGCGTTGTGTGAGTGTTCCTACCCCGACATCGTCCGCTGCATAAAGCGGAATCTCAAGCGCCAGAACGTTACCCCTATTAATCTGAAGACGGGCGACTTTGGCCCCTTTGACAATCGGCGCCGTCAGAGGACCTGTATAAACGATATGTGCCGTAAGACGCTCGTTGTCGCCGCGCGGCATCAGAATACGGACGGGCTTCATGGCCGCCAACGGCAACGCCCCTTGCGACCCGCCAAAGACTTGGGCCTCGCCGACAACATCGGTTGCGGAAAAGATCGCGCGGGATTCAAACGAGCGGAAGCCCCACTCCAGAAGCTTTCGGGCCTCGCTTTCGCGGTCGCGGGCACTCTTCATGCTTGCGACCACGATGATCAGGCGTTGCTCGTTTTGAACAGCCGAACCGATCAGCCCATAACCGGATTCCTCAATATAGCCGGTCTTGAGGCCATCGGCACCGATACCCATTGCAAGCAAAGGATTTCGGTTCTTCTGGCGTATCTTGTTCCAGGTGAATTCCTCTTCCCCGAACATCTTGTAGAGATTCGGATAAGTCTCAATGACATGCAAAGCGAGTTTGGCGAGATCGCGCGCCGTAACTTTCTGCTCGGGGTCGAAATAGCCGGTTGAATTGCGGAAAGTTGAACCGGTCAGACCGATCTGTTGCGCCCGCTCGTTCATGAGCCTCGCAAAATTCTCTTCCGTGCCCGAAATCCCCTCCGCAATGGCGATGGCGGCATCATTGCCGGATTGGACTATCAGGCCACGCAGCAGGTCTTCCAGCCGAACCGTGCTGTGCACCTTCGCGAACATGGCGGAGCCGCCAGAGGGCGCCCCACCCTTTCGCCACGCATTCTCCGAAACGGTGAACTCTTTATCGAAATTCAAACGCCCATTTTTGATTTCATTGAAGACGACTTCGGCCGTCATGGTCTTGACCATGCTGGCGGGCTCAATCGGTTCGTCTGCGTTCTTTTCGAAGAGGACGGACCGCGTATCCGCGTCAATGAGAATGGCCACGGGGGCGGACGTCTGAAAGCTCTGCGCAGCGGCCGAACGAGCGCCTGCAAGCGATGCCGCGACAGCGACACCTAAAATCAGAATACAAACTGGAGATGTTCGACCAAGACCCCACCGCGAAAACCACATGACCGCATCTCCCCCAAGGGAAAGATGAATCTGTGGTCGAAGCTCGCGTAAATCAACGAGCTTGCGGCAAATCTAGCTATTTTGTCCTAGCGCGTGACGAACTTGGACTGATCAAGCGCACCAAAGGTTTCGCCACGGTGGAACTTCTGCGCGGTCGGCTCAGGCGCAGCATAGTACAGACCCGCGACCATCGGACGGGACGGCGGCAGCACGTTCACGTTGGCGGAAGAAACCACCATGGGAACCGGTGTTGCGGCACCCGGAATCGTACCGAGATCGAAGGGACGCTCGGGCGGCAACGGAATCAGGCTGACAGCCGTGCTCCGAAGCACTGGCGCGGACGGCGTAGCCGGAACGTTAGGCCCTGCCTCGGCTACCTCGTCGTTGGCTTCAAAGCTCTGGACCGCAATCGTCTCGCGGACCGGGGCCGGACGCGGAGTGGCGGCAGCTAGCATGGTTGGACCACTGCTGGTCAGGCTAGCCGGCTGCCCGTCTGTTCTCAGGCTGGCCAGAAGAATTCTATCGTCGCTGCCATTGACCGAAGCCCGGCCAACGTAGTCGACGCGAACGCGCGCGGTACCCGAGCGCTTGAAGCCAAGTGCGTCGGCGGCCCGCTCGGACACGTCGACAATCCGGTTGCCGTGATACGGGCCGCGATCATTGACGCGGACAATCATCGAATGGCCGTTCGCCATATTGGTGACGCGCGCATAGCTGGGGAGAGGCATCGTCGGGTGAGCTGCCGCGACAGAGGCGCGATCAAAAACCTCGCCATTCGCCGTCAACCGCCCGTGGAAATTCACGCCATACCACGAGGCAAGGCCTTCGCGGCTGTAGTTTTGATTTTCGCCCGGAACGTAAGTTTTTCCGGCAACGGTATAGGGCTTTCCGACCAATTGCCGCCCCCCGCCCTTCGGAACAGGCTCCCCATCGCGCACGACGCGCGGGCTGGCGGCGACGCCGTATTTCGAGTCGATGCCCCCATTCTTGGAGCAATTGGCGACGGCCAGGGCAATGAGAGTCACACCAGCCAGGCGAAACAGGGTGGAACTTGCAAAAGAGGCCGCAACCTCCTTCGAGCCTTTGGTTGAATCGGCGCGATCAAAAATCATACCGTCCGCATTCCCTAATCCGACCGAATGGTCCCGGCGAGCCAATGTGCTGGAAAATGGATTCCGGCACGATGCAATCTGGCGCTAAGGAAATGTTAAAGAGCCGAGCTTGTCAATGCCCAAGCTTCAAGCAGGCTATTATAAGGTGAATAAGAGGTTGTTCTTAAGCTTCCAGCGCAGCGAGCGGCAAGTCGAATCAAGCGGATTCATGACCCGCTCTCCACAAGATCCTCCGGGTAGGCCCGCGATAACGTTCAGTTGGCTCTACGTGACCATTCACAATTGTCCCGTACTCACGCGAACCCCTTTAAGCGAAAGCCCTCTCCCGCAGTGAGGCGCCATGGACCGAGCCAGAAATCTCTTGACGTTCCGCCCGCCGCCTTTAAGGCGTAATCTGAAATCACGCGTGCTGGAGCTCTGTCTCCTGTTTTCTGCCGAGAAGCCCTTCGGGCCTTCGCCGGAACCCTATGGAGGGGTGGCCGAGTGGTTTAAGGCAGCGGTCTTGAAAACCGCCGTGCGGGCAACCGTACCGTGGGTTCGAATCCCACCCCCTCCGCCAATGCTTTCGTCTAAGCTTTAGTTTTTATCGAGGCGTTCAACTTCCAGGAAGACGACCTGAGGCCAGCAAGGAGCGAATCGTCGATATCGCGACTCATGGCCGATCAGGGCGATGCTCACATTCTTACCTTACACCGACCGGCAGTATGAAAATATCGTCCGATTTTCGGGCCAGCGCCGTAAACGACAGCGGAAAAACCCTGATCAGTTCGCCCTAATTTCTAGAGGTCCAGCGATTTTTATCTGCAGCCGAGGCGCCGTTACCTCATATTTTTCAATGAGATAACGGCGTGTCCAGCTTAGCAGCTGAGAGATCGTGGTCCAGCGGCAACTGACCGACACCGGCGGCAACTACACGGCTGAGCTTAGCAGCTGAGAGATCGTGGTCCAGCGGCAACGAGCAGGATGCGGCGCTGCAAGCCGTGATCAGCTTAGCAGCTGAGAGATCGTGGTCCAGCGGCAACTCGGCCTATCGCGCGCCGGTAACTTTGAGAAGCTTAGCAGCTGAAAGATCGTGGTCCAGCGGCAACCGCCCTCCGCCTCAGCCTGAGAGGCAAAGTAGCTTAGCAGCTGAGAGATCGTGGTCCAGCGGCAACCGGGGCGGCTCACATACGAGCTTAGCAGCTGAGAGATCGTGGTCCAGCGGCAACCTTGGCCAGGTTCTCAAGGTCTCGGTCGCTAGCTTAGCAGCTGAGAGATCGTGGTCCGCACCGATATCGCGTGATGAGCCCGTCTTCACCCGCGTCGTCAGCGCTCCCAAAAAATAAAGGGCGCCAATGGCGCCCTTTTTGTTCACGCTTCGCGAGTGCACGTCAGATGACGTAGAAGTCCTTGTAAGTCATTTTGAGGTTCTTGGAGAGCTTCGCAATCTGAACCTGTGCTGACGAGCCCGTACCGTCCGCATCATAATACAGCGCGCCGGTCTTCTTGTTGTAGATGATGTGGTCGTCGGCATCGTGGGCTTTCGTGCCGATAGCGAACTCGCTCGCCTTCAGGACGCCCTTCTTGGCCAACCCCTTGAAGATCGACTTGGCAAGATGGATCGTATCATCTCGGGCAGAAAAATCCGTGATCGTGTCGATGTTGGTTTTCTTGCTCGGCTTCGTGTCGAATACGAAGATGTCCTTGCCTGTCCCACCGCTCAAGGTGTCGTTGCCAGCGCCGCCATAGAGCTTATCGTTACCCGCCTCGCCGCTCAAAACGTCATTGCCGCCGTAGCCGAAAATGACATCGTTACCGGCTTCTCCGGTCAACGTATCTGCGCCCGGAGTACCCTTGAGCTTCAGAGGAGCGGTCTCGACGACATTCGCCACGGTAAAGGTGAAGATCTTCGTCGCAGAAAGGCCGGACGGATCCTTGACCGTCACAGTCAGGCTGTAGCTCTTCTTCGTCTCGTAATCGAGAGCGCCGGTAAGAACCACGTTCTTGCCGTCTATGCGGAACGGGCCATCCGTGGTGTCGATGCTATAGGTGAGATTGTCTCCATCCGGGTCCGTGGCCGACAGTGTCGCGACAATGGTCGAGACGAGCGCGTCCTCCCTGACCTCTTGGTTCGAAATTTTGAGATCTGTCGGCGCCCGGTTGGTGCCGGACATCTTCATATACTGCTCGATGATCGCATCGGCCGGCTTGCCGTGCGTGTAGTAACCGTCATCAGGGCTGGGATCAGCGGGGTATTCGCTGGCGTCGTAGTTCCAAAGCCAATATCCCGCAACCCAATCCTTATTGGCCGCATCGGTAATGATCTTGAAAAAGGCCCGGAACATATCGGCTTGCTCGGCAAGATCGATCTCACCATCGCCCCATCTCCAGGGATCGTAGTTGCTTCCGTTGATGCTGCGGAAACCTGTTTCGGTGAAGATCAGTTTCTTGCCAGCCTGCTCGGCAATCCTTTTGAGAGCCTCGATGGCTGAGATGTTCTCGCCAAATCGGGCTTCAATGGGATCACGAACGTGGGAGAACTGCGAGGGTTTGGTCCACCCGTCGATAAGCTGCTGAACAGTCGGATTTTCGAGGTCGGTAAAGCTGATGTAAGGATTGGCTCCGACGTAATCCAGCTTATCCCAGAAGCTTACAGTCAGCGCTTCAGTCCAGGTCGCTGCATAAGTGAGCTTCCCGTGATACTCCTGCCGGACCGCCGAGATGATATCGAGCCAGTATTCGCGATATTCGGGCCCGGTCATGCTTTCGCATTCGTTGCCGATCGCAAATGTCGAAATGCCCTGTGCTTCAGCAAATCGCGCGTAGTGAAGGGCGGATTCTTTGTATGATGCAAACCATTTGTCCGCCCAAGCCTTCGCCTGCGCCGGCGTGGAGCCTTCCGGCGGACCGATCAGCGCATTCCATTCTTCGGTCTGAATATTCACGTGCATCTTGAGGATGACCTCAAGTCCACGTTGTTTGGCGAAATTGACCGAATAGCTGATCGAGTCATCGCTTTCGGTGCGTGGAGCGCCGTCTTCGTTGAAGCCGCCGGGCTCGTCATTGTCTCGATAGATACGAGTGGAGTTAAGCGTGTCCATATAGACTGTCGGCACGAGCACCACTTGAGAAGCGCCATCGCCCTTCATCAATTGGATGTTGTTCTCGGACCATTCCATCCGATAGTTGCCGTCCCACCACGACGGTATGCTCTCGGCTTGATATTCAAACAATCTGCTCATGTTTCAGCTTTCCTCGGGGCGACGCAGTACGTTGATGCGCCCCCACCCGGCGACGAGATGCAAAGGCGTCCTACGCGAGCTGAAATTCTAAAGCCCTCTTCGCCTCGCGCATCCTTCGTTCAGCCAGGGTCCACTGTCGCAAGGATGGGTTTTATTGGAACGTGAGCTTCGGTCTCAAATGCCAGCATACCATTCGTAGCCGCGGTCTTCCCAATAGCCGCCTTTTCCTCCCGCGATTCCAGCAAGGCTATCGGTCATCTGGATGCGCATGAGGTACTTGGCGTGCTTGTATCCAAGCTGTCGCTCAACGCGCAGTCGCAAAGGCGCTCCGTGGGCTACGGGCAGATCGTCCCCGTTCATACCGTAGGCAAGGATGGTCTGAGGGTGAAAGGCGTCGATGAGATCGAGGCTCTCATAATACTGCCCGCTTCCATCGGGCGTCTCTTCCAGAGAGTCGGCGCAGTACAGCACGGCATAGCGGGCGTTTGGCAACAGACCCGCGCTCTGCAGAACGAGACCGAGCGGGACGCCGGTCCATTTGCCGATGGCACTCCACCCTTCAACGCAGTCATGCCGTGTTATTTGTGTGCGGGACGGAAACCGTTTGAGATCTGCAAGGGATAGGCTCAGCGGATGACTGACCAGCCCATCGACCACCAACCGCCATTCGGCAAAATTGTTGTCCATCAGGCGCGCGTATTCTTCCCCGTCCGGCATGTTCGTTCCATTGACCTTGAATACGGGAGAAAGATCGGCCTCGGTATATTCGCGCGCCAAAGCTCCTTTCGATAGAAGTGCGCGCTGCGTCGCCTTCGTGACAGATTCTGCCATTTCGAGGATGTGCTGCACGCGCTCGTCCTGCGTGAGGCGATCGCACCCGCTGAGTAACAGTGCCCCCGCTCCTGCCGTCGAAAGCCTGAGGAAGCGACGCCGGGACAATACCATTGTCATGAGGGCGGCCTCTCCGGTTTAATGGCGTAGTAGCCCGTGATCATGGAACGCATGTTGTTCCAGACCCCGGAAACCAGCACCATGGCAATGTGAACGGCGACGAATGTTACGATCAGCGACGCGGTGATGAAATGGATGGTCCGCGCCGATTGGCGCCCCCCGAAAAGATCCAGCATCAAGGGAAACGCTGCGTTGACACCCGGTGACATGGTGAGGCCCGTTGCCACCATGAGCGGCAACAGCACGAAGAGGACGACCAGATACGTCATTTTCTGAAGCGAATTGTAGCGCCGCGCTTCCTGGCCTCGGGGAAATCTCAGACGTGCGTGATCGGCGATTTCTAGAACCAGATGATGCGCCGTGAGCTGATCGCGATTGGGCTTGAGATCGCGACGGAAATGTCCTGCTCCGATCCCGTAGAGCATATAGAGAAGCCCATTGGTCACGAACAACCAAGCGAAGAAGAAATGCCATCGGCGGCCACCCGCGAGATCCTGATAGCTTGGAATGGTCAGCCACGCAGGGAAAGCGCGCGGGTAAAGCTCGCCTCGTACCTCCGATGCGCCCAGAAACCCTGTCGTTGGAATGACGAGAGAGCCTACACGCGTCACGCCGCTGATGCTGTTGCCGTTCTCCAGAGTCTCGATCGAAAGCGCAGCATGGTCGTGATCGGCACCGTATTTACCCCAGTAGAGGCGCGGATGCGCATTGAAGATCTGCAATCCACTCAATAGAAGGAAGGTAATGCAGATCACATTGATCCAATGGGTCACGCGTACCGTAACCGCGTGCCGATAGACGAATGAATCTTCAGTCGGCGCCGGCACCTGGTCCTGCTCTTCCATCGGTCGCGACCCTCTAGGTCCCGCATATTATGCGATGCCGCTCTCGTCACTTGAAGGGCGGCATCTCTCTCAACGATCACTTCTTCAGCTTCATCTGCACTGCATGCTTCAGGCATTCATCATCGCGCCCGATGAACGGAGCTCTTACAAATTTCTGTTTTGAGCGTCGCTGCTTCCAGATTTTGTATAGATAGTGATCATCTTGGTGACCTCCGAGCTATAATCGCGAAGGGTCTCCTCGATCCAGCGGGACTGAATCTCGGCGGCATCCGTCAGGTTCTTACTGCTCAGGATCTTGCGCATTGTGTCGCTGTCTTTCTCAAGGCGCTTGGATACGAAGTCGACCATCTCGCGCTGAGAGTCACGGGCCGCGGTCAGCCAGGTCCCCATTCCATCCACCAATGCTCGACTGTTGCCAGCGACGAGAGAATTGTCGGCGATATGGTGCACGTTCGATGTTCCCGTCTTTTTGAGAGTTGTCATGGTTCGTCCTCCTGAACAAAACGCTCGTACTTCGGAAACGAACGGGTCGCGCCGCCACCTGTTCCAAGTCGCTCGAGCCGAATTCTGTCGCATACCGAGACGAGTTGTTCTGAGGACCTCATGAATGAGCTGAGCCGACGTCTCGTTCGGGTCGGTGCCGCGCTCCTTCGCTTACCACGTGACGCGCTATGACGCTGCGGCGTGCTAGTTCGTGATATCGTAACACTTTACAAGAGGTTGTATTGGTGCGTTATTGTCGCAATACCTGCGATGCCGAAACGGAATGCGCCTCTAACTCTACTGGAGGGTGAATTGCGAAAAAGCCTCGTCTGGGCGGCGCTTGTCGTCGGTGTCGGGTTTGGTTCCCTGCCCGGAAAAGTGACCGCCGCCGATCTTACGCTTAGGATGCAACCAGCCCCTTCTCCCTCCCCGTCGTCAGGCTGGGCGTTTCAAGCAACAATGTATGGCTGGGCAACCTCGCTCGATGGAGATGTAGGGATACGCAACCTTCCCAGCGTCAAAGTCGACGCGTCTTTTACCGACATTTTCGAGCACCTGGACGGCGCCTTCATGGGCTCTTTTCTGGCCAAGAATGGCGATTGGATGATCCTGACCGATCTCGTCTGGTCGCAATTGTCCAATGACGCGACCTTGAAGATCGCCAATGAACCGACGGTCAAGTTCAAACAGCGCATGCTGATTGCCTCAGCCATAGCGGGCTACCGGCTGCCTCTCGGCAATCCGGATGTGGACTTAAGCCTGACGGCTGGTGTGCGCTATCAACGACTTACAGCTGAGACAACGGTCATTCCGGGAGTGGTTCCTATCAGTCTGACTGGATCCCAGACGAAGGACTGGGTTGATCCCGTCGTCGGTCTGGTTCTGCAATACCGCATTGACGAGCGCTGGTTCGTCAATGCCCTCGCCGATATCGGCGGCTTTGGCGTCGGCTCGCAACTCACCTCACAGGGATTCCTTGCCGTCGGGTACAAATGGACGGAAGCAATTTCAACCGCTGTCGGCTACCGCGCGCTTTACACCAATTATAAATCCAGCAGCGATGAAACTGGAAGTTTTCGATATGACACCACGATGCACGGGCCTTTCATGAGTCTTGCGTTCCATTTTTGACGCCTGAACATGTCGAGGCATGCCTCACGAGCGGTTCGGTTAGTGAAAAGTGACAGGGGCGGCAGATGCCATTTTGTAGGGAAAGAGACTTTCGATTGACAAGGATCAATGTGACGTCAGTGGCCTTCCTTTTAAGGTAATTTTATTCACACAGGAGCGGGCATGTCGGGACACGGGGATATCGTTTCGGGATTGAGCTTCCAACCGCAGACTTCTGTTGCGGCTGTCGATCGTTCTCAGGACCGGACTGGTCCAGCAGGGCACAGCGAGCTGCTTCTTGCATTCAACCTTTTCAGACGGAGGTTTGCGGCGGATATCGTATGCGCCGTTCCCGAGGACAGGCGTGTGCCGGGGTTCATCCGAGGCGACGATTGGTATTTCGCGGGAAAAATTGAACCGCGTGGACGGCGTATCCCCGGGTTCGATCTTTCCGCGGCGAGAGAGTCATCGGCGCGTCTTGGGTTCTATCTTTTTCAAACCTGGGGCGACATCGTGTCGGATGAGACGCGGTGGCAAAATGTGCCACCTGTTCAGGCGATGCAAACCATGACGGGATATAACGGCCTCTGATCTGCTCGGATGGCCGGCGTGGAGCGGCGTTCCGATGAATCCTGCCGTGGCTCGCCACCGAACGCATCTCCCCCAGACCCTCTTTGGTCTCGTTGTGCGTGTGAGCCGAAACGATCAGGTGTGGCTCGCCGTTCTCTCCGTGCTGGTCTTCGTTGTCGGAGTGGCGCCCTTGGAACTTCAGCGCCGCATCGTCAACGACGCCTTCAAGGGAAATAGCTACGGTCCTATAGCACTATTGTGCACACTCTATCTTTGTTTTGCGCTGACCGAAGGGCTGTTGAAGCTTGTTCTAAATGTTTATCGCGGACGTGTCAGCGAGAGTGCGGTGAGATGGCTGCGTTCAATGATCCTCCATCACACTCAGCCCGAGCGGACGGTAGAGCTTCGCGGGATCGAAATGTCGATGGTGCTGGCGGAGGCCGATCCCATTGGCGGGTTTATCGGGTTGAGTGTCTCCGAACCTGTCCTCCAGGGTGGAGTTCTCATCAGCACGCTGACCTATCTTGTGTATCTTCAGCCATTAATGGGCATCATTACATTCGCAGTGCTGTGCCCGCAGGTTTTCTTCATTCCCGTCATACAGAGCGCGATCAATCGCCGGGTTCAGACCCGCATAGCGACATTGCGCGATGTCAGCGGCTCCATGCTCGGCGGGGACAAGGTGGAACCTATCCAACGGCGGAGGCTTAGAAACGTTTTTACGCTAAACGTGAGTGTATACCGGTTGAAATTCGCCATGAATTTTTTCATGAACCTGCTCAACCACCTCGGAATTACAGCCATTCTCGCTCTTGGTGGGTACTTCGTGGTCAAAGGGCAGACGGAGATCGGCACCGTCGTGGCCTTTGTTTCCGGACTGGCCCGGATCAACGATCCCTGGGGGGATCTCGTGAACTGGTTTCGCGATCTCAGAATGACCCAGGCGAAATATGAGTTGGTGTACGGCGCGGTCGAGAAAGGCCGTGTGGCTTCACTTTAGCGGCCGTCGAAAGCCGAAATGCGCACAGTGGGGCGATCAGGAATCGCTGAACTTGTCGCGACCTTTCACCTCGGCTGCAAAAACATATCCCACCCCGCGAACGGATTTGATGAAGGCAGGATGCTTCGGATCCGGTTCGATCTTTTTCCTCAGACGAACCACCTGCGCGTCGATGGTTCGCTCGAACGCGCTCAGACCTCGTCCCTTCGTGATGCCCATCAAACGGTCTCGATGCAGCACGTGCTGAGCGTTTGTTGCGAGCGCTGTCAGAAGGTTGAATTCACCGCTCGTCAAAACGACCTCCTTGCCATCGGGTGCCGTTAAGCGCCTCCGGCCGAAATCGAGCGACCAGCCTTCGAACTCGACAATTCCGCTTTGCGTAGATGTCTCGTTCGACGCTGGCGTCACCCGTCGCACAAGACTGCGAATGCGGGCTAGCACTTCACGCAGATGAAACGGCTTCGCAACGTAGTCGTCCGCGCCCATTTCCAACCCGATCACCCGGTCGACCATATCGTTGCGCCCGGTGAGCATGATGATGCCGATCGACGGATTGCTTTGTCGGATCTCGTGAGCGAGAGCGAGACCGTCCTCGCCGGGCAAAACGAGGTCCAGGAGGACAATGTCTACGGGGTCCTTGGACAGCGCGTCGCGCAGGGCCTGCCCGTTTTCCGCCGCGCTGACGTGAAACCCTTCCTCCAACAGATAGCGTGAAAGCATCTGCCGGATACGCAAGTCGTCATCGACGATGAGAACATGCGGGTTCATGTGAGGCCGCCTTAGAGTGCGTCCGTTACATTTCGTTACACAACCTTACCGTTTCTCATCAGAGCGCCACGAAAGAGTTGTATCGCATTTTCTACTCTGGGCTGTCCAAAGGCAAGACAGGAGGCTCCCATGGCCGATCTCGCGTGCCCGGATACGTATTCGCCTCTTACATATCTCGACAAAACGGGCCGAACCTTAAGGCAGTTTTTCCAAGAGCAGCCATCGGAAAATTTTCGGGCTGGGCAGACTGTATTTTGGGAGGGTGATGATGCTTCCAGTATCGTCCAGGTCGTTCAAGGTGTCCTGCGCCTGTATCGGATACTGCCAGATGGCCACCGCGCAATAACCGGGTTTGTTTTTCCAGGAGAAGTAAGAGGCGTCGCTTTTCACCAAACCTGTCTCTATACTGCGGAGGCGATCACCGATGCCCGCATTCGGCGTTACTCGTGTACGCGTCTTCGGAGATGCGCGGCAGAGGATCCCGTTTTGCGACAGGACATCGCCGCCGCGATTTCCGACGAGTTTTTACAGGCCCATGAGCAAATCGTGGTGCTGGGGTGCAAGAGTGCCGAAGAACGGGTCGCAAGCTTTCTTCTCATGATCGCGCGCAGAACTGGCAGCTTTGCATCGAGCCCGGTCGAGATCGGCGTCCCTATGACGCGCCTCGATATGGCAGACTGCCTGGGTCTGACCATCGAAACCGTTTGCCGGGTCGTCGCCAAGCTGAAGCGTTTGGATCTGGTTTCGTTCAAAGGCCGCAATCTCGCAATCCTCCATGCGCCTGCCGCCCTCGCAAACTTCGCTGGAGAAGATGTGCTCGATGGCTGCCTAGACGCCCCTGCCCTCGCCTCCTGACGTCAGCAACTCCCGCCTCTTGAGCGGATTGCGTCTCCGATTCCTGGCCTGCGAACTCATCCTTGCGAAAAATCAAACTTACGCTCGGTTGCGGGATTAACATCCTAACTTGCGCGCCCCCACGAGGAGGCCCCCTGGCGTCGCCAGAAAGGAACCTGCCATGTACACGAAGCTTCTCATCGCCACGGACGGTTCGCCTCTCTCAAAACGGGCTATCGAGCATGGGGTCGGGCTGGCAAAGGCTATTGGGGCCAGCGTCTGTTTCGTCACGGTCACCGACCGTTTTCATATCTTCACGCTCGAAACGGAACAGTTGGAAGGGACGCGGGCGAGTTTTCGAAAGGAAATGCGAGAGCAAGCTTCGCTCAGGTTCGCGGAGGCTTCTCGTATCGCGGAATCGCAAGGCGTCCAATTCACGAAAGTCCAACTCGAGGAAGACGAGCCCTATCTCGGCATCATCTCAACGGCGCAGAGACAGGCATGTGACCTCATCGTGATGGCCTCGCATGGCCGCAGCGGCGTCTCCGCTTTTCTGCTGGGCAGCGAGACGACCAAGGTCCTCACGCATTCACAGCTTCCCGTTCTTGTCGTCCATTGATGGTGAAATGATCCTCATCAAGACTGGAGATCCTCGGCGGCTTCGTTTCCCAAGATCTGTGCCAGCGTGCGCGCCAACTCGGCCGCCGTGTAGGGCTTCCTGAGTAGTTGTGTATCGTCCGACAACCCATGCTTGATCAGCTCCGGTTCGGCGTATCCCGATGTCAACAGAACCTTAAGACCTGGGCGCTTGGCGCGAACGTGTGCGGCAAGATCCTTTCCGTTCATACCCCCTGGCATGATCATGTCCGTGAAAAGCAGATTGAGTTCCGGATGAGCGTCGATCATTCCAAGGGCCTCTGGTCCATTCGCGGCTTCAAGGACGTTGTATCCGAGTTCGCGCAAGCGCCTGATCGTCAGCCTCCGCACACGCGCCTCGTCCTCGACAACCATAATCGTCTCGCCATGTGGGGTACGAATCTCAGGGGACACTGTCAGTGGAACGGCTTTCTCGGCAGTTTCCTGCTGCGCCGCTGAAAACGCATTCGGCAAGTAGAGCCGAACGGTCGTGCCGATTCCCGGTTCGCTGTAGATCTCGGCGTGGCCGCCCGATTGTTTGGCGAAGCCGTACACCATCGACAGGCCAAGGCCCGTTCCTGCTCCGACGTTCTTTGTTGTGAAAAAAGGTTCGAACGCTCGCTCTGCGACCGCACGAGACATACCGCTCCCGGTATCGGTGATCGAAATCGAAATATAACGGCCAGGGAGCATGTCCGAACGCAGCAGAACATCACCTTGATCGAATTCAATATTCTCGACGCCGATGGTCAATCGTCCGCCACCCGGCATGGCGTCGCGGGCGTTGATGGCAAGGTTCAGGATCGCATTTTGCAGTTGTCCCGGATCGACGAGCGCATGGAACGCGGTCAGCGTCGACCGGAGACTGATTTCGATATTCTCGCCTAAAGTGCGGTGCAGCAGCGGCATGAGGCTTTCCAGGAGATGCCCGACATCCGTAATCTGCGGATGCAACGGTCCACGACGACTGAAAGCGAGCAACCGTTCAGTCAGCTCCGCCCCATATTCGGTCGTTTGTAACGCTTCTCTGATGAGCGCGAGGTCCCTCGGCGCCGACAGACGCCGTTCCAGCATCTCGAGATTGCCGAGAATGACCGTCAGAAGGTTATTGAAATCATGGGCTATTCCGCCCGAGAGCTGCCCGACGGCTTCCATCTTCTGGGCTTGCCTGAGTTCCTGTTCCATACGTTGCTTCGATGTGAGATCGCGAATGAAGCCAGTGAACAATCTGGGGCGGTCACTCAGAACCTCGCCGACGGACAACTCGATGGGAAAGATCGTGCCATCCTTGCGACGGGCGCTTACCACACGACCAATTCCAATGATGCGTCGTTCACCGGTCCGGAGATAATGTTCGAGATAGCGGTCGTGCCCTTCGCGGTAGGGCGATGGCATCAGAATACTC
Source organism: Microvirga sp. 2MCAF38 (assembly GCF_052115485.1). Taxonomy (NCBI): domain Bacteria; kingdom Pseudomonadati; phylum Pseudomonadota; class Alphaproteobacteria; order Hyphomicrobiales; family Methylobacteriaceae; genus Microvirga; species Microvirga sp. 2MCAF38. Next base: position 299,242 of record NZ_JBFRGU010000002.1, read on the forward strand.
ACATTCCGCCCGACAACCTCTTCCGCCCGATAGCCGAAAAGAATCTCCGCCGAACGACTGAACGTCTCGATGAGGCCGTTCTGATAAATCGTGATGAGCGCTTCCGGCGCGGTGTCGAGAATGGGTCGCAGGCGTGCTTCTCGCTCCTGGAGCTCAGCTTCCGCTGCCTTCTTCGCAGAAATGTCCTCGATGACGGAAACGAAGTATTCGGGTTTTCCATCAGCGTTGCGGACGAGGGAAACGGTCAGATGGGCCCAAAGAATTGACCCGTTGCGCCGGATATAGCGCTTGTCCAACGAGTAGCGGGGAATATGGCCATCGAGAACCGCGCGCACGCGTTCAAGATCCACATCGAGATCGTCGGGATGTGTGATGGTTTGAAACGTACGCTCGTGGAATTCACTGTGCGAGTAGCCGAGAAGATCGCAATAGCGATCGTTGATCCTTAAAAACCGTCCGTCCAGCGCCACGTGGGCTATGCCGACGGCCGCCTGTTCGAACGTAGCGCGAAATTGGCGCTCGCTTTCCAGCAAGGCCTCGTCGGTATTCTGCTGACGCGTCGTATCGACTGCGATCAACGCAAGCCCGATGATCCGCCCGTCTTCATCTCGCAGGGGTTGGGCCGATATGTCGTAGACGATCGTGCCGGCCGGTCGTACGACTTTGACGACTTCGCGGTGACCTGCCGGCTTATCGAGGGCTCGCCACTTGAATGCGAGAAGCTCGGTCGCGGCTTCAGATGGCAGGAATTCATCATCTCTTCGCCCAAGTATGTCCGATATTTGAATGCCGGCGAAGGGGCTTGAAAGCCAGAGGTACCGGAGGTCCCGGTCGCAGACGCAGGTCACAATTCCCGCCAGACCACTCAAGCGCGAGAGGTTCTCGGAGCGAAGCAGCGCTCGTAGTTGTGCCGTGTCGCCTGGCATGGTTCCGCGATCCATGTAACGGCTGCCGAAGCTGCGCCTTGTCGAAAATGGTACTCGCCCACCAACCTGCCAGTTTGATATTTCTCAGCCTGGGCCGAGAAGCCTTTCGAGCGTGAATTAGAACAATGTCGCGAGCATGCCGATGACCGCGATGGTCATCATGCCGGTCGATAGCCAGCCTATCCAGCGCAGCCTGCCGCGTATGGCGAAGCGCCCCATGATGTCGGTGCGCGCTGCTATGAACATCATCGTCACCATCACCGGAACGGCGACGACACCGTTGATCACCGCGGTCCAGAAGAGAGCCTTGATCGGGTTGATGTCGGTAAAATTGATGATCATTCCGACGAGAGTGGCAAGCGCGACCGTTCCGTAAAATGCTTTTGCTTCCTGCAATCTGCGTGAGAACCCGATAGGCCAACGGCGTGCTTCGCCGATTGCGTAAGCCGCCGAGCCTCCAAGCACGGGAACGGCCAACAGACCAGTTCCGATGATCCCGAGACTGAAGATCCAGAATGCAAAACGACCGGCAACCGGACGAAGCGCCTCGGCAGCCTGGGCAGAGGTTTGAATATCGGTGATGCCGTTGGCATGCAGATAAGCTGCGGTCGTCACGATGATTGCCAGGGCGACGAGATTTGAGAAGGCCATTCCAACGGCGGTGTCGAGCTTGATGCGCTGCAAAGCCGCCTTGCCCTGCTCAGGTGCATCCATCAGATCCTTACGGAGAGGATAGGCCTCGATGTCCTCGGCCTCCTCCGAGGATTGCCAGAAGAACAGATAAGGACTGATCGTTGTGCCGAGCACGGCGACGATGGTCGTCAGATATTCGGTTTCCCATTTTAGGCGGGGGATGAAGAAGTTCTGCGCAAATTCCACCCAATTCACACGAGCCGTCATAACCGCCGCCAAATAGGCAAACAGGGCGAGCGTGAGCCATTTCAGGACGCTGACATAGCTCGTGTATTGGAGAAAGACCTGCATGTAGATGCAAATCCCAGCGAAGAAGAGAATATAGAGCGGCTTGGGACCGGGGAGCAGAAGATGGACCGCATCCGCCATCGCACCGAGATCAGCGCCCAGATTTATCGTGTTCGCCACGAGCAGCAGAATGACGATGATCTGGAGGAGCCAGTTCGGGTAATGCATGCGGAGCACACCGGCGATCCCATGGCCGGTCGTGCGGCCTATGCGAGCGCTGATCATCTGGATTGCGACCATCAGAGGGTAAGTGAAAAGCATGGTCCAGGAGAGCCCATACCCGAACTGGGCTCCTGCCTGGCTGTAAGTCGCGATGCCACTCGGGTCATCGTCGGAGGCCCCGGTGATCAGGCCGGGGCCTAGAACTTCGAGGAAACGAGGCTTTGTCTGCGGGACGAGAGGGCTCAGTCTTTCCGGATCCTTGTCCTCGGCAGATGGCATGACGAACCTCGCAATTCCGATTTGTCAGCTATGAGATAGGGCGCCGGTGGCGGAAGGACCTTCCAGACAGCGACAACGTGAAGGCGCCGGTCTCGGGGTTATCGCCCCCCCGGGGTCTTGGACATTCTTGCGTTACAGGACCCGGACGTGCTACGAGCGCGACCAAAGTTGGCGCAAAAACCTTTATGAATTCAGCGCTTGCGGTGCCTTTCAGGCGATCTTGTCGCGCCCTGATTTCGCACCGATCAAGCTCTGGAGCATGATCAGAACAAGTGGAAACCGGTTGTTCGCCCGGATCATGCGGCAATAAGGAATCTAGAACTTGATCGTGTTTCAAAGAGACACGATCAAGTTCTAGGGGACTGCCTCGTGCCTCAAACAAAGTTTTAAGACTGGATCCGGCGGATGAATGCTCCCGCGCCTAAAGTATCGTTCGTTTCTCTCGGTTGCCCTAAGGCGTTGGTGGATTCCGAGCGCATCATCACGCAGCTTCGCGCTCAAGGTTACGAACTGACCAAGAAGCATGATGGGGCTGACGTGGTCATCGTGAACACCTGCGGGTTTCTCGACAGCGCCAAAGCCGAGTCGCTCGATGCCATCGGTCAAGCCATGTCCGAGAACGGCAAGGTGATCGTCACCGGCTGCATGGGTGCGGAGCCCGAGCAGATCCGCGACCGTTTTCCGAATGTCCTCGCGATCACCGGGCCGCAGCAATACGAGACGGTCGTCTCAGCGGTTCACGAGGCCGCCCCGCCGGCGCACGACCCGTTCGTCGATCTGGTGCCGCCGCAGGGCGTCAAACTCACCCCGCGCCACTACGCCTATCTGAAGATCTCTGAAGGCTGCAACAACCGCTGCTCCTTCTGCATCATCCCCAAGCTGCGCGGCGATCTGGTCAGCCGTCCCATCGGAGACGTGCTACGCGAGGCCGAGCGCCTCGCCAAGGCAGGCGTGAAGGAACTGCTCGTCATCTCGCAGGACACGAGCGCCTACGGCCTCGATATCAAGTATCAACCGAGCCTTTGGCAGGACCGTGAAGTCCGCACCCGTTTCTTCGAATTGGCGAAGGAACTGGGTGAGCTCGGAATGTGGATCCGTATGCATTACGTCTATCCCTACCCTCACGTGGATGAAGTCATTCCGCTGATGGCCGAGGGCAAGATCCTGCCGTACCTCGACATTCCCTTCCAGCACGCATCCCCCTCAGTGTTGAAGGCCATGCGTCGTCCGGCCCATCAGGAAAAGACACTGGAGCGCATTCACAAGTGGCGCGAGATATGCCCGGATCTCGCCATCCGCTCCACGTTCATCGTCGGCTTCCCTGGCGAGACGGAAGAGGATGTGGACTTTCTCCTGGAATGGCTGCGCGAAGCGAAGCTCGATCGTGTCGGCTGCTTCCGCTACGAGCCGGTGACGGGCGCCCCCGCCAACGAGATCGCCGGAGCCGTGCCGCAGGAGGCCAAGGACGAGCGCTGGCACCGCTTCATGAAGACGCAGAAGGACGTCAGCGCCAAATTGCTCAAGGCCAAGGTCGGCAAGCGTCTGCCCGTCATCATCGACGAGGCTGGCGCGACGGTCGCCAAAGGCCGCTCGAAATACGACGCGCCGGAAATCGACGGCACCGTCTACGTCGCTTCCCGCCGCCCCCTGCGCGCCGGCGATATCGTCAGCGTGAAGATCGAGCGCTCGGACGAGTACGACCTGCACGGCGTGGCGGTTTAGGCTCATCAGAACTCTTCCCGCTGCCGTCATGGGCCGGATTCAATTCGGCCCATGGGCAAGGAACGAGCGCTCAGAAGCCGGCGATCTGTTTGTTTTGAATGACGTGAACCTTAGCAGCCTTCAAATCCGCAAGCGCCTTTTCGAGCGAGCCGCCTGTGTCGATGGCGCGTGCGGCGTCCTCGATGAGATAGGTCTCGAAACCTGCCGCTTTGGCGTCGAGCGCTGTCCATGCAACGCAGAAATCCATTGCAAGACCTGCGCAAAAAACGCGTTTGAACCCACGCTCCCTCAGGTAGCTCGCGAGGCCCGTCCTCGTTTTGCGGTCGGCCTCCACGAAAGCCGAATAACTGTCTATGGCGCGGTCGTGGCCCTTGCGGATCACGAGGGACGCGTGGGGAATGTCGATGCCCTTGGCGATCTCGGCACCGTGGGTGCTCTGCACGCAATGATCCGGCCAGAGCACCTGGGTCCCATAAGGCAACTCCACCGTCTCGAAGGCGTTTCGACCCGCATGGGACGAGGCGAAGGAGGCGTGGCCCGGCGGGTGCCAGTCCTGCGTCAGCACGACGTGCTTGAAAAGTTTAGCGAGCCGATTGATCGGCCCTATCACCTCATCCCCTTTCGGAACGGCCAGAGCGCCGCCGGGAAGAAAGTCGTTCTGCACGTCGGTGACGATCAGGACATCGGTGTCTGTCGGCTGAATAGATTGCGGTTCGCTCATCGCATTCTCATCAAACAAAAAGGGGCCGCCGCAAATCCGGCCGCCCCCCTCAGATTCATATCCGCAAAGGCTTATTGCGGGACCTTGTCGTCAATGCCCTTCACGTAGAAGTTCATGCCGAGCACCTGCTCGTCGGAGAGTGCCGTGCCGCCCTTGCACTCGACCTGCGAGCCGTCCTGCTTGAGAACCGGGCACTTGAACGGGTTGAGTTTGCCGGAGGTGATCGCGGCCTGCGTCTCCTCGGCCAGCTTCTTCACGTCGTCGGGCATGTTCGTGTAGGGCGACATGTGAACCATCTTCGAGGCGAGACCGCCCCAGGTGTCTTCCGACTTCCACGTGCCGTCGAGAACAGCCTTTGTGCGGGCGACGTAATAATCGCTCCAGTTATCGACGATGGCGGTAAGCTGGGCCTTCGGGGCGAAGGAGAGCATGTCGGAGGCCTGGCCGAAACCGACCTTGCCGCGCGCCTCCGCAGCCTGGATCGGAGCCGGGCTGTCGGTGTGTTGGGCCATGACGTCGACGCCCTGGTCGAGCAGCGCCTTGGCGGCGTCCGCTTCCTTAGCGGGATCGTACCAGGAGTTGGCGTAGACGATCTTGATCTTGATGTTCGGGTTGATCGACTGCGCGCCCAGGAAATACGAGTTGATGCCCGCGACGACTTCCGGAATCGGGAACGCGCCCACATAGCCGATGACGCCGGTCTTCGACATCTTGGCGGCGATCTGGCCGGTGATGTAGCGGCCTTCGTGGAACTTGGCGGCATAGGTGGAGACGTTCGGGGCGCGCTTGAAGCCCGTCGCGTGTTCGAACTTCACGTTCGGATACTTCTTGGCGACCTTCAGGGTCGGCTCCATGAAGCCGAAGGAGGTGGTGAAGATCAGCTTATGGCCGGTGCGGGCGAGTTGTTCGATGGCACGCTCGGAATCGGCTTCTGGAACGCTTTCCACGTAAGTGGTCTCGACCTTGTCGCCGAGCGCCTTGACAATGGCCTGACGGCCCACGTCGTGCTGGTGGCTCCAGCCGTAATCGCCGATCGGTCCCACATAGATGAAGCCGACTTTCAGCTTCTCCTGAGCGGATGCGACGCCCGCCGACAAAGCAAGGGCAGCGGCCCCAGCCAATGCACCCAAGATAACCCGTACACTCATCCCTGTTCCCCTGAAATGGAGGTTTCTACTATTCGTCGCAGGTCCGCCCAGGACCTGCAAGACCGAACCTGTGTATACTTTGTAGCCGTTCTGCTCACCGCTCGGGCACGAACGGTGTGCCGAGCGAACCCGGCGCGCCGATGGCCCGTCCATGACGGAACGATAGCAAAAGAAGCACCACGATCGTCGCCATGTAGGGCACCGCCGACAGCACCTGCGAGGGCACGCCGAACTGGGCCGCCTGCGCATGGAGCTGCAGCACCGACGCCGCTCCGAAAATATAGGCCCCGACGAGCGCCCAGGCAGGTCGCCAGGCGGCGAACACCACGAGCGCGAGAGCGATCCAGCCGCGCCCTGCCGTCATGCCCGGAGACCAGAAGCGCGTGTAGACAAGGGAGAGATAGGCCCCCGCCAATCCTGCGCAGGCCCCGCCGAACAGGACGGCGAGAAACCGCGTCCGCAGCACCGGCAGGCCGAGCGCATGGGCGGAGATGTGGTTCTCCCCAATGGAGCGCAAGGTCAGCCCGGCCCGCGTCCGGTTGAGGAAATAGGCGACGCCGACGGTGAGCGCGAGGGAACCATAGACGAAGACGTCCTGCGCAAAAAACAGGCGGCCGATGATGGGGATATCGCTCAGGCCGGGAACGACGAGATGAGGAATGGGATCGCGCCGCGCGCCGACAAAGGGCGCCCCGATGAGGCCCGACAGGCCAAGACCGAAAATGGTCAGGGCAAGGCCGGAGCCCACCTGATTGGCGGCAAAGCCCAGAACGACGAGAGCGAACAGGCTCGCCATGAGCGCTCCGGCGAGTGCGCCCGCCAGAATGCCGAGCACGGATGAATCGAAAGTCACCGCGACCGCGAAACTGCACGCTGCGCCCATGGCCATCATGCCTTCGAGCCCGAGATTGAGAACGCCAGAGCGTTCGACCACGAGTTCCCCGAGCGCCGCAATAAGGAACGGCGTGGAGGCCGTGATGATAGTGAGAAGGATCGCCTCGAACATGTTCATGCGTGCGCTCCCCGGCCAACGAGACGAACCCGATAGCTGACCAGCGCATCCGCCGAAAGGACGCACAGGAGCAGAATGCCCTGAAACGCGAGGGTCAGATCGAGCGGCAGTTTCAGAAGGATCTGCGCACTCTCCCCGCCGATCACAGTCAGCGAGATCACGAGTGCCGCGGCAAGAATGCCGAACGGATTCAAGCGCCCGAGGAATGCCACCGTGATCGCCGTGAACCCGTATCCCGGCGAAATCGAAGGCTGGATCTGACCGATCTGGCCCGACACTTCGGCGATACCGGCGAGGCCTGCGAGGCCGCCCGAGATCGCGAAGACCGCGAGCGTCGTCTTCTTGGGATCGAACCCGGCGAACCGTGCGGCTCTTGGTGCATCGCCCGTCAGGCGCAGGCGATAGCCGAAGAGCGAGCGGTTCATGACGATCGCTGTGACGACGACTGCAATCAGAGCGAAAAGCGCGCCGTAATGAACGCGACTTTCCTCCAGAATGACGGGCAGGGTCGCGGCCGTATCGAACGTTACCGATTGCGGAAAGTTGAAGCCCTTCGGGTCGCGCCACGGTCCACGTGACAGATAATCGAGAGTGAGTTGCGCGATATAGACCAGCATCAGGCTGGTCAGGATCTCGTTCACGCCGAAGCGGGTCTTGAGAAAGGCCGGGATCAGGCCATAAAGCGCGCCGCCGATGATGCCGAGAACAAGCATGGCCGGAACGACCCACGGTCCCGCATCGGTGCCATGGGTCGCAAGGGCAAGCCAGGAGCCGAGAATGGCTCCCATGACGAACTGCCCTTCCGCGCCGATATTCCAGAGATTGGCACGAAAGCAATAAGACAGGCCGATGGCGATCAATGTCAGCGGCGTCGCTTTCACCAATATTTCCTGAATCGCCCACGGATCGGCGAGCGGATGAAGGACGTAGACCTGGAAAGCGGCGATGGGCGAGCGACCCATCATCCAGATCACGAACCCTGCCAGAAGGAACGCGACGCCGAATGCGATGACGGGCGCAACCGTGCGCATGACGGGCGACATGGAGACACGCGGGATCAGCTCAAGCCGCATGACCGACCCCGCCACCATGCCCGACGCCGAGCATTTCGAGGCCGATAGCCTCGCGCGTCCATTCCTCCGTGGGTTTCACGGGGCTTAAGGAGCCGTGATGGATCACGGCGAGGCGGTCTGCAATTTCGAACAATTCGTCCAGATCCTGACTAATCACGACGATGGCGCTGCCGGACCGCGCCAGATCCACGAGCGCCTGGCGGATCAGACGCGCCGCGCCCGCATCGACGCCCCATGTGGGCTGGTTGACGATCAGGAGCTTCGGCCTGCGAATGATCTCACGGCCGATCACGAATTTTTGGAGATTGCCGCCCGAGAGCTTACGCGCCTGAGCATCCTCTCCGGGAGAGCGCACGTCGAACCCTTGGATGATGGAGCGCGCGAGTTTTCTGGCAGCGTTCAGAACGATGAAGCCCGATCTGCTGACCACATCCACGGCGTGATGGGAAACGAGGATGTTCTCGCTCAGGCGATGGGTCGGAGCCGCAGCGTGGCCGAGGCGCTCCTCCGGCACGAAAGCCGCGCCCAATTTACGGCGGCTGTCGATGGACTCCGTGCCGGACGGCTTTGCATTGATGACGACCGAGTTCGCGTTCTCCACCGTCGTCTCGCCCGAGAGCGCGGCGAACAACTCGCTCTGACCGTTGCCGGCAACGCCCGCGATACCGACGACCTCTCCCGCATAAGCCGTGAGGTCGATCTCGATCAGCGCTTGCCCATGCAACCCCGCCGGAGGCACCGAAAGATTACTGACCTTCAGGACTTCCACGTGATCGGCGCTCGCCGCATGGGCGGCCTTCACCTCCCCGATCTCGTTGCCCACCATCAGCGCGGCAATCTCGCGGGCGCTTCGCTCGCGCGGATCGAGGGTAGCGGTCACGCGCCCTGCCCGCAGGATCGTCGCATGACGGCAGAGGCGGCGGACCTCTTCGAGCTTGTGCGAAATATAGAGAATTGCGCAGCCATCTGCGGCCAGCTTTTCGAGCGTGACGAAGAGGTGTTCGGATTCCTGCGGCGTCAGAACGGAGGTCGGCTCGTCCAGAATGAGAAGCTTCGGATTCTGCAGCAAGCAGCGCACGATCTCGATGCGTTGTCTCTCACCGGCAGAGAGGGTCCAGACGGCCCGGTCGGGTTCAAGCGAAAGGCCGTAGGCGCGGCTGATATCGCCGAGGCGGGCGCGCACAGAGGCAAGGGTCCACGTGTCCGGCAAGGCGACGGCGATGTTCTCCGCGACGGTCAATTCATCGAACAGGGAGAAGTGCTGGAACACCATGCCGATGCCCAGCTCCCGCGCCTCGACGGGAGAGGAAATCGTCACCGGGCGGCCCTGCCAGAGGATTTCGCCGTCACTCGGCTCGATGACCCCATAAAGGATCTTCACCAGGGTCGATTTACCGGCACCGTTTTCGCCGAGGAGCGCATGGATTTCTCCTGGCGCAATGGACAAATCGATGCCGTCGTTGGCTTGAAGGTCGCCGTAGCGCTTGGAAATCTTCCTTAGTTCAACAAGAGCCGGCGTTGTTGAATTCATAGGCCCCGATCTCGGTTCACGCGGACTGACGACAGGCTGACATGTATGTCACGGCTCCCGTTGGCCGTAACCGAAATCTGTCCCAATGAACATCCTTTTGTCTGCCCCGTTGACGATCATAGGGATAGGCTTCGCCGCTCGGCAATGGCAAAAGCATCCATTATTGTGCATCGCCACTCGCTCCCCGGCCCGAGCCGATGAGGAAAACTCGTGACTAAACGCAATTTCGATATCGTCATCGTCGGGGCGGGAGCCGTCGGGCTCGCCGCAGCCCTGTCTTTCGCGCGGGACGGGTTCAAGACAGCGCTGGTCGGCAGCCTCGAGAGCCGTCGCGACGGGCGCACGGTCGCCCTTTTCGACGGGTCGGTCCGGTTTCTCGAAGCCTTGGATCTCTGGCCGGCCCTCGTTTCGCACGCGGCGCCTCTGGCGACTATGCGCCTGATCGACGATACCGGCAGCCTGTTTCGCCCCCCGCCGACCGAGTTCCATGCCCACGAAATCGGCCTCGACGCCTTCGGCTGGAACATCGAGAACGTCACGCTCCTGGAAGAACTGGCCACAGCGGCGCGCAAGCAGGACGGTCTCACTCTCATCTCGGGAATGGCGGCGGGCTTTGAGAACGTCGGCGATACAGCCTGGATCGGGCTTTCCGACGGAGAGGTTCTGAACGCGGCCCTCGTCGTCGCGGCGGATGGACGGCACTCCAAGCTGCGCCAACAGGCGGGCATTGAGGCCAAGACGTGGTCCTACCCCCAATCGGCGCTGACCGTCATTCTCGCCCATGACCGCGATCACAAGGAAACTTCGACCGAATTCCACACCCGGAACGGTCCCTTCACCCTCGTCCCCCTGCCCGGTCGGCGCTCCAGCCTCGTCTGGGTCACGAGTGCTGAGAACGCCGAGAGGCTCGCCGGAATGGACGACAGCCACCTCGCTTTGGAAATCGAACGGCAGGCCCAATCCCTGCTCGGAGCCATGCGGATCGACTGCCCTCGCGGAGTGGTGCCGATGAGCGGATTGTCGGTCAGCCGATACTATGCTCCGCATCTGGCGCTCGTTGGCGAGACGGCGCACGTCTTCCCGCCCATCGGCGCACAGGGCTTGAACCTCGGATTGCGGGACGTGGCTTCATTGCGAGACGCGGTGGTCGATGCGCGGGATGATGGCAGGTCGCCGGGCGATGAGGGAGCGCTGCGCCAATACCAAAGAGGACGCGATCTCGACGTTCGCACACGGACAACTGCAGTCGACGGCCTCAACAGGACGCTTCTTTCCGGCCTCCTGCCTGCGGATTTTCTCCGCGGAGCGGGTCTCCTGGCCGTTGGCGGGATCGGTCCGTTGCGCCGCGCCGTCATGCGTGAGGGTGTCCAGCCCCGAATCGGGGCGCCCCGCCTGATGCAGAGATCGGCTTAAGGAAAGAGATCGTAGGGCACGACGCCGATCTTGATGAGGTAGAGAAGCGTCGTCAATGAGACCATCGAAGCCAGGGTTCCGATGAGAACGCAAGCCGAGGCACGCTCTACGCCCACATTGTACTGCGTCGAGATGACGAAGATGTTCAGGGCGGGCGGAAGCGCCGCCATGATGAGGGCCGCATAAGTCCAGACCGGCCCGAAATCGCCGATGGCCGACAGGAGAACCCATACGGCGAAGGGGTGAAGGACAAGCTTGATGAAAACGAGCGCCGGGACTTCGCCGGGAATGCGGATCAGGGGACGTAAGGCGACCGTGACGCCCAGAATGAACAACGCGCAGGGGGCGGCAGCGCCCGAAAGCCACGTGACCATCTTGTCGGCCGCCATCGGCAAGGGCAGCCGACAATAGCTCGCCGTGACTCCCAAAGCTGTCGCGACGTTGAACGGATGGGTAACCACCCGCCAGATGATGTGGCGGATCGTGGCTCCGAGGCCGCGCTTCTCCACGCCTGCTACGGTCATTAGAAGCGGGACCAGCGAAAACAGCAGCAAGTTATCGAACACGAAGATCAGGACGACCGGCGGGCTCGCTTCCGCGCCGATGGCAGAGAGAACCAGCGGCGGGCCCATATAGCCGATATTCGAATAAGACCCGGCAACACCCTGCATGACCGATTGCGGAACATCGCGCGTGTGCTTCCACCCTGCCCCGAAGGACAGCGTGAAGGCGCAGAAGGTGGCGATTGTCGTCGCGGTGACGAAAGGCCAGTTCGTCAATTCTGCCAGAGGCTTATCGGCGATGAGGCGAAAAAACAGACATGGCAGCGCGACATAGATCAGGAAGAACTGCATCCAGGCCAATCCGGCCTCCGGCAACTTCACGACCTTGCCGCAAAAGAACCCGAGGCCGATCAGGCCAAAGAACGGCGCAAGCAGGTTGAAAAGCCCAATCAGGTCGGACATCGCGGGCTCCTCACACGGTCGCGCGGCGTCTTTTCGCAGGTGGGCGGCCCTGTCGCAATGGCGCGAACAGAAGGGTGTCAGAAGGAAAACGCAATGCTGGCATAAGACTTAAGGCGAAAAGTCCAGCCTTTTTCTGATCAAATTTGATGACTAAGTTCCGAGTGTTTATAGTCAAGGCGATGGGGCAGAATCCATGAAATCGCTTTTCGCCAAGTTCGGCATTGGCCAAGTCGTGAAGCACCGAAGCTATGCTTTTCGGGGCCTGATTTATGATGTCGACCCCGAATTCGACAATACGGAGGAATGGTGGCTGTCCATTCCCGAGGACGTGCGTCCGCGCAAGGACCAGCCCTTTTACCACCTCTTGGCCGAAAACGCCGAAAGCGAATACATCGCCTACGTGTCCGAGCAAAATCTAATGCTGGATGATTCGGATGAGCCTTTGCGCAATCCGATGATCGAGCAGATGTTCGTACGCGACGAGGCCGGCGCCTATCGCGCTCTCCCGGTTCTCACCCACTAGAACTTGGTCGTGTCTCTTTGAGACCCACTTGTTCTGATCACACTCTAGCAATGAACCTGCCTCGTCCGATCCCGAGACGTCCCATAACAAAAACGCCGGGCATTAAGCCCGGCGTTTTCTTTAACTCTGCGAGTGCCTTATGGCTTCGGAGCTGCTGGAGCAGCTGCGCCGGGAGCCGCAGCGCCACCGCTGCTTTCGAGCTTCTTGCGAAGTTCATCGCTCTTCTTTTCGAGCTCTTCCTGAAGCTTCTTCTGCTGCTCTTCCAGAACCTTCGGGTCGATGGCCGGGCCGTCGAAAGCCTTGCCGAACCCGGTTACCGGAACAGCGAAGGTCACCGCGCGGCTAGCCTGGTTCTGAACGCTGACATTAAGGTTCGCGCCCTTCTTGAGGGAGGCGATGAAGTCGTCTTTCACCTCGGCCTCGGCAAAACAGCCGTTCGGGAAGCAAACCGCATACTTGCCGTCCACGGTAGCACCCTGATCGACGCCGAAGCGGACGCCTGGCTGCAGAAGCAGGCCGAGCGGCATCAGGAAGCGCAGGATCTTCTTAGCCTGAGCGCCCTTGATGTCGTAGAGAGCCACGGCGAGAACCGGCTGCCCCTGATCCGACACGAAATCGCGCGTCGTGTAGCAGATTTCCGAGTTCGTGCCCTGGTCCTTACCGCAAACCTTCGTCCACTCAGGTTGCGACGGCTCGGGCTTGACCTGAACGACCATCGGGCCGTTGCCCTGCGGAGCTGCCGCGCCGGCTGCCGGAGCGGCAGGACGCGGGGCCTGAGCAGGCTGAGCCTGGGGCTTCGCGGGAGCCGGTGCCGTCTGCGCCAGAACGGGCGAGGCGCTCAGAACGAGTGCCAAAGCGGTGACCAGGCCACGATTGCCCCTCAGGCTCGCGATACGAGTCGCGAATGACATGTCGTTATTCCTCTTCAATCGGAAGGCCGGCTGCCATGAAGCGAGCCGTAAGATTTGGTAATTCGATAACCTTCAATGGGACAGTGCATCTTTGCCGATTAAGGCGAAGGCATGACGTGCAGCGTTCCTTTATCCTTTCACGAAGAAGGATTCCAGTCGCAACCCACACCTTTCTCCGTGATATCTAGTGAGAAAGAAGTCGAATCACGAGTAAGGCCGATGAATTGGACGATCAGGGTAGGTCTGCAGGCGTTTTCTGCCGCGATTCTCGCGACTTTCCTTTTAATTCAAGGCGCCTCTGCCTTGCCGGAGCGGCATGGTCTAGCCATGCATGGCGAACCCGCGCTTCCGCCGGACTTCCCTCACCTTCCCTATGCAAACCCTGATGCGCCGCGTGGAGGGCGAATCACGCAGGCTCTTCAAGGCACATTCGACAGCCTCAACCCGCTGATCGTCATTGGCGTCGCGCCGGACGTCGTCCCCCGTTACGTCTTGCAGAGCATGATGATGCGCTCGCTCGACGAGCCCTTCAGCGTCTACGGCCTCGTCGCCCGCTCGGCGGAGATGCCGGAGGACCGAAGCTCGATCATCTTCAACCTCGATCCTCGCGCTCGCTTCTCCGACGGTCACGACCTCACCGCGGAGGATGTGCGCTTCTCCTTCGACCTTCTGAAAAAGAACGGAAAACCGTTCCATCGTGCGAGTTTCGGGCAGGTGAAGGCCGTCGAGATCCTCGATCCGCTCCGGATCAAGTTCGATCTGTCCGGCTCGAACGACCGCGAGCTTCCCCTCATCATCGCGACGATGCCGATCTTCGCGGCCCATGCGACGAACGTCGAAACCTTTGCGAGCACGTCCCTGAAGCCGCTGATCGGCTCTGGCCCTTACACGATCAAGGAGGTGAGACCGGGGGAGCGTGTTCTCCTGGAGCGGCGCAAGGATTACTGGGGCGAAGGGCTTCCCGTCACTAAAGGCCTCTATAACTTCGATGAAATCGAATACGATTTTTATCGCGATAACAGTACTTTATTTGAAGCTTTTAAGGCGGGGCTTTATGATTTCAGGCTGGAAGCAGATGCCGGCCGCTGGGCGACAAGTTACGATTTCCCAGCGGTCAGGGATGGCCGCATCGTTCGTGAATCCCTGCCTATCCGCACGCCGAAGGGCATGAACGGATTCGTTTTCAACACACGCAAGGCCATCTTCGCCGACGTGCGTGTGCGCGAGGCGCTTGGCTATCTCATCGATTTCAACTGGATCAACCGCAACCTGTTCTTCGATCAGCTCCAGCGCTGCACCAGCTATTTTTCCGACTCGGATCTTTCGTCATATGGGCGCGCGCCGACGGAACTCGAGCGACGCCTTCTCTCGCCGTTCCCGGATGCCGTGCGCAGTGACATTTTGGAAGGGAGCTGGAAGCTTCCAGCCAACGACGGTTCCGGGCGTGACAGGGATGCGGCGCAGCGCGCGCTTGCGCTCTTGACTGATGCCGGATGGACTATTCAGGGCAACGTTTTGCGCCGCAAGGACACCGGCGCGCCCTTCACGTTCGAACTCATGGTGACCTCCCAAGCACAGGAGAGATTGGCGCTCAATTTCGCACAGTCCCTGGCCCGCGTCGGTGTTCAGGCCCGCGTGCGCCTTGTGGACGATGTGCAATATTGGCGGCGCGTCTCCCGCTTTGAATTCGATATGGTGCAAACGGTATGGCCGGTTTCCGCCTCCCCCGGCAACGAGCAGCGCAATCGCTGGGGATCGCTGGCGGCGACGCGGCCGGGGTCGTTGAATTATGCGGGCGCCGCCTCTCCTGCCATCGATCGCGTGATCGACGCGATGCTCGAAGCCAAGGGCAGAGAGGATTTCGTATCCACCGTTCGCGCGCTCGATCGTGTTCTCCTGTCCGGTTTCTACGTCGTGCCGTTGTTTTATGTGCCCGATCAATGGATTGCCCATAAATCCAATTTGAAGCGCCCTGAATCGACGCCGTTATTGGGCACACATATCGACCTCTGGTGGCTCGCCGCTCCCTGAATGGGCGTTACGCTCCCGTTCATTTAGACCATGAAACAAATGGGTCCTGAGAGCGTTTGAAGCAGACTTTCTGCGTTGAAATGCTCATGCGACAGGGTTCGACATGAACGATTTGAAGCAGGTTCTTGTGGTCGATAGTGGGGATAGAGCGCCGGACAGCGCGCTCTCGGCGGAACTCGCCAGCATGGGTTATGCCAGCATTACCACGCCTTTTGAGACCGCCGACGATGTTCTTGCTCTCATCCCGAGCCCTGTGGCAGTCGTGCTGCAAATGCCGGATGATGCGACCTTGGTGGAGCGTTCAGGATTTCTCGCCCTGGCCCAGCGCCTCAGGAATTTGCTCGGCGATGCCGGAGTACCGGTTGTCGTGCTGAACGGAACCGACACGCATATCTCACCCAGTCTTCTGAAACGCAGGCCCGAGATCATCCGCATCAACGCGACACTAGCCTCATAACCGCGCTTTCCACCAAGCCACCGGGCGCGCACCTCAAGCCGCCTTTTTCTCGGCGATGCGTGCGAGGTTGCGCAGGATGGTGGTTGCAGACTTGATGCGGTCGTTCGGATCCTCGATGTCGCGGATGAACACGATCTTCATGTCCGGGCGAACCTTTGCGAAGGAAGCCTGCTCCGCCACATAGGCGATGAGGCCGCCCGGGTTGGCGTAGGAATTGTCGCGGAAGGACACGATGATGCCCTTCGGACCGCCATCAACCTTTTCCACGTTGGCGCGGCGGCACAGAACCTTGATCGCCATGATCTTGAGAAGTTGGTCGACCTCCGTCGGCAACGGGCCGAAACGGTCGATCATCTCCGCGCCGAAAGCATCGATCTCCGCGTCTGTCTCCAGCGTCGAGAGGCGGCGATAGAGTCCGAGACGCAGTTGCAAATCCGAGATGTAGCTCTCCGGGATCATGACCGGCGCGCCAACCGCTATGGTGGGCGACCATTGATCCTCCGTCGGCTCCTCGATGCCCGCCTTCAACTGTGCCACGGCCTCTTCCAGCATCTGCTGATAAAGCTCGTAGCCGACTTCCTTGATGTGGCCGGATTGCTCCTCGCCCAACAGGTTGCCCGCACCGCGAATATCGAGATCGTGCGAGGCGAGCTGGAAGCCCGCACCCAGCGTGTCGAGGGTTTGCAGAACCTTCAGGCGACGCTCGGCCTGCACGGTCAACGTCCTGTTGGCCGGCACCGTGAAGAGCGCATAGGCGCGGGTTTTCGAGCGCCCGACGCGACCGCGCAATTGGTAGAGTTGCGAGAGGCCGAACATGTCGGCGCGATGCACGATGAGGGTATTGGCGGTTGGAATGTCGAGGCCGGATTCCACAATCGTCGTGGAGAGCAGGATGTCGTATTTGCCTTCGTAGAAGGCCGTCATGACGTCTTCCAACTGGCCCGCCGCCATCTGGCCATGAGCGATGCCGACTTTCGCCTCCGGCACTTCGCGGTCGAGGAAGGTCTTCACGTCGGCAAGATCGTCAAGACGCGGCACGACGTAGAACGCCTGCCCTCCTCGATAGCGCTCGCGCAACAAGGCCTCGCGCGCAAGAAGCGGATCGAAGGGCGTCACGAAGGTGCGAACCGCGAGACGATCCACCGGCGGTGTCGTGATCAGGGACAATTCGCGCACGCCCGTGAGGGCGAGCTGCAGGGTGCGCGGGATCGGCGTCGCGGAAAGCGTCAGCACGTGGACCTCAGCGCGAAGCGACTTCAGACGCTCCTTGTGCGAGACGCCGAAATGCTGCTCCTCGTCGATGATGATGAGGCCGAGGTCCTTGAACTGGATTGCTTTGCCCAAGAGCGCGTGGGTGCCGACGACGATATCGACCGAGCCATCTGTAAGGCCCTCCTTCGTCTTCTTCATATCGGCGGCGGGAACGAAACGCGACGCCTGTGCCACGTTCAACGGCAGCCCCCGGAAACGCTCCGAGAACGTTCTGAAATGCTGGCGGGCCAGAAGCGTCGTAGGCACGACGACGGCGACCTGCTTGCCGTTCATGGCCGCGACGAATGCGGCACGCAGCGCCACCTCCGTTTTGCCGAAGCCGACGTCGCCGCAGACAAGACGATCCATGGGCCGCCCGCTGGCGAGATCGTCCAGAACGGCCTCGATGGAGTTGAGCTGGTCTTCCGTCTCATCGTAGGAGAAACGGGCCGCGAACTCGTCATAGAGCCCTTCCGGCGGCAAGAGACGCGGAGCCTCTTTCAGAATGCGCGCGGCGGCGATCTTCATCAATTCGCCCGCCATCTCGCGGATGCGCTGCTTCATGCGCGCCTTGCGCGCCTGCCAGTTTCCGCCACCGAGCTTGTCGAGCTGGACTTCCGTTTCCTCCGAGCCATAGCGCGTCAGAAGCTCGATATTCTCCACCGGCAGGAAGAGACGGTCGCCACCGGCATAGTGCAATTCGAGGCAATCATGCGGCGCACCGGCGGCCTCGATGGTCTTCAACCCTTCGAAGCGCCCGATACCGTGGTCTACGTGCACGACGAGATCGCCGGGGGTAAGCGCCGCGACCTCGGTCAGGAAGTCCTGCGGCCGTTTCGACTTGCGTTTCTGGCGAACGAGACGGTCGCCCAGAATGTCCTGCTCGCTGATGACGGCAAGGCCGCCGACCTCGAAACCCGCTTCCAGATTCCAGACAGCGACAGGAATTTCCGTCTTCGGCAGAGCCATCGCGTCGGTGAGACGTGAAACGGGTTTCGTCTGTCGCAGATCGTGATCCTGCAACACATGAGCCAGACGCTCGCGTGAACCTTCCGACCACGCGCCGACGATGACACGGTGGTTCGATTTCTGCAGGTCGCGGATATGCTGGACTACGGTCTCGAAAACGTTCGAACTTTCATCCGCCCGTTCGGCGATGAAGTTGCGCCCGCGCCTGGCTTCGCAATCGACGATGACGCGGCCTTCGCTCTCAGGAATGGCGAAGGGTGTCAGACGCGCCACCGAGAGGCCCGCCGTGCGGTCCGCCCATTCCTCCGGCTTCCAGTAAAGCGCCTCAGGCGGTAGCGGGCGATAAGGCGCGACACCTGGCTGGCTTTCACCGAGCGCGGAATGGCGGGCGTCATAATAGTCTTTCACCTGCGACAGGCGTTCGCCCACCGCATCGTCGACCAGCGCGTCGAACACGACGGGGACGTTCGGCACATAGTCAAGAAGCGTATCGAGATGGTCGTGGAAGAGCGGCAGCCAATGCTCCACGCCGGGATAGCGTCGGCCTTCGCTGATGGTTTCATAGAGTCGGTCGTCGCGCGTCGGTGCGCCGAACATCGCCACATAGGTTTGCCGGAAACGCTTGATGCTCTCCGTGGTGAGCTGCACTTCGCTCATCGGAACGAGGTCGAGGGCCCGCAGCGTGCCTACCGTCCGTTGGGTCTCAGGATCGAAGGAGCGGATGGATTCCAGCGCGTCGCCGAAGAAGTCGAGACGGACGGGACTTGGCAGTCCTGCCGGATAGAGATCGATGATGCCGCCGCGCACCGCATATTCGCCCGTGTCGCGCACGGTGCCGGTGCGCATGAAGCCGTTGATCTCCAGCCATTCGATCAGGAGTTTCGTATCGACGATGTTGCCGGGCGCAGCAGAAAATGTCTCGGTGGCGATGCGCGAGCGCGGCGGCACGCGCTGCACCAGGGCGTTGACCGTAGTCGAGAGAATGCGTGGGCGTTCCTCTGAGGATTTCGAACGGGTCAGCCGAGCAAGCGTCGTCATCCGCTGGGCGGTGATGGCCGTATTGGGCGACACCCGGTCATAGGGCTGACAATCCCAGGCAGGGAACGTCAGAACCTCGATTTCCGGCGCGACGAAACCAAGGCCGTTGATGAAATTCTGCTGGCGCAGGCCGTCACGGGAGACATGAACCAGAACCGCCGGTCCATCGACAAGGCCTGACAACGCTCGCGCGAGATCGCCGACGACGAGTGCGTCAAATCCGTCCGGGACGCTCGAAAGCGTCAGGCTTTGGCCCTTTTTCAGGGTGTCGAGGGCGCGTGTTAGAACAGATTTCATGGATCAAACGGCTAAGCAGGAAAGAATGACGTGGCAGGACACTGGTTCAATTGTGAATCGGCGATGTGTGGGTGTGGAACTCCTTCAGGCGCAGAAACAGGGCGGTGTCGTAGTTCGACGGGGTTTCGATCTCGCCCGTGATCCAGCCGAGAAGATCCCGATCCTGCGCCTCGATCAAGCGCTCGAATTCGGCCACTTCGTCGTCGGAAAGGTTCCCGATCTCGGCATCGGCGAAACGGCCCATGATCAGGTCCATCTCCCGCATGCCCCGATGCCAGGCGCGGAACAGGATCTGGCGTCGCCGCACATCGAGGTCGGCGCTGCTGCGTGTCATTCCGCTCATGGGACTCTCCTGCCGTTGAAACGAGCATGATCCGTTCGGAAAAGTCGACTGCCGCTTTTCCGGATCTTGCTCAGGTGCTTCACAATGCGTTCGCCGCTATATAAACGGCTGAACCCGTCTTGCCACCCCGGTCGAATGTCCTTGCGTCCCTCCCTTCTCGATCCGCTTTTCGCGCCCGCAACGACCCTGCCGGGCGTCGGCCCCAAGATCGCGCCCCTCCTCGACCGTCTCCTAGGCGAACCGGGGCGTATGACGCGGGTTCTGGATCTGCTTTTTCACGTGCCGAGCGGTGGAATCGCCCGGGATATCAAGGGTTCCATTGCCGATGCGCCCATCGGCGAACCGGTTACGCTTGCCATCACGGTGGCAGCGCATCGCCCCACCCCACCCGGCCGCCGCGGTCCTTATCGCATCGTGGTGGAGGATGAGACCGGGGATGTGGTGCTGGTTTTTTTCAACGGCCAGAAGCCGAGGCTTGAAAAGCTCCTGCCGGTCGGAGAGCGGCGATTCGTTTCCGGCAAGATCGAGATGTGGGACGGCGTCCGCCAGATGGTCCATCCGGACCGCATTCTGGACGAGCGGAGCATCGCCACGCTTCCCGCCGTCGAGGCCGTCTATGGCCTGACCGAGGGACTCTCGTCCCGCATGGTCGGGCGCTACGTGGGCGGTGCGCTCGAAAAGGTGCCGGTGCTGCCCGAATGGCAGGACGCCACCTGGCTGGATAAAAACCGCTTTCCGCCCTTCCGGGAGGCACTCAATGCGCTGCACAAGCCGGAGCATGCTTCTCAGTTGTCTGAAGAGGCGCTCGCCAAGTCCCCGCATCGCTGCCGCCTCGCCTATGATGAACTCCTCGCTTCGCAACTGGCGCTAGCCCTCGTGCGAAGCCGCATGCGCCGCCTGCCGGGGCGGGTGAATGCAGGCGATGGCAGCCTCGTTACGCGGATCGAGAAGGCGCTTCCCTTCGGCTTGACCGGCTCGCAAGCCAAGGCTGTCGTCGATATCCGGCACGATCTTGTCGCCGACAAAAGAATGCTGCGCCTGCTCCAAGGCGATGTGGGCTCCGGCAAGACCGTGGTGGGACTTCTCTCCATGGCGAGTGCCATCGAAGCCGGACGACAGGCTGTCCTGATGGCGCCGACCGAGATTCTGGCACGGCAGCATTTCGAGCGCATTGCGCCGCTTGCGCGCGAAGTCGGTCTAAATATCGCCCTCCTCACCGGACGCGACAAAGGTGCTGGACGCAAGCAGACGCTCGGGGGACTGGCTGACGGCAGCATTCACATCGCCGTCGGCACTCATGCGTTGTTTCAGGAAGACGTGGCTTTTCACGATCTCGGCCTTGCCGTCGTCGATGAGCAGCATCGTTTCGGCGTGCACCAGCGCCTCGCCTTGGGCGCTAAAGGCGCGGCGGTCGATATTCTGGTCATGACCGCGACACCGATTCCGCGAACGCTCGCCCTCACCTATTTCGGCGACATGGACGTCTCGGTCCTCTATGAGAAGCCGGCGGGGCGTAAGCCGATTTCCACCAAACTCATCTCCATCGAGCGGCTCGATGAGGTGATCGGTGCGATCGGGCGCTCCATCGAGCACGGCGACCGCGTCTATTGGGTCTGCCCGCTCGTCGGCGAATCTGAGACCGTCGATCTCGCCGCAGCCGAGGAGCGTTTCGAGCAGTTGCGCCAGGTCTTCGGCGATCAGGTCGGACTCGTCCATGGCAAGATGGCGGGCCGCGATAAGGACGCCGCCATGGAGGCTTTTTCCACCGGGAAGACGAAGATTCTCGTCTCCACGACCGTGATCGAAGTCGGCGTCGACGTACCGGAAGCGACCGTGATGGTGATCGAGCACGCGGAGCGCTTCGGCTTGGCGCAGCTCCATCAGTTGCGTGGTCGGATCGGTCGGGGGTCGCGCGCCTCGACCTGTCTTCTCGTCTACAAGGGTCCACTCGGACAAACCGCGCAGGCCCGGCTCGAAATGATGCGCCAGACCGAGGACGGCTTCAAAATCGCGGAAGAGGATCTGCGTCTGCGCGGCGAAGGCGAAATCCTCGGCACCCGGCAATCAGGTTTGCCCGCTTTCAAACTCGCGCGCCCTGAGATCGACGGGGAGCTTCTGGTAACGGCTCGGGATGACGCGCGTCTTGTCGTGGAACGCGACCCGGAACTGACATCCGAGCGTGGGCAGGCACTGCGTGTGCTGCTTTATCTTTTTGAGCGAGACGCGGCGATCCGGCTTTTGCGGGCCGGCTAAGCAGAAGTCGCAAAAGTGAGAATTTATTAGTAGCGACTCGCACGCTCCTCACAGCCTCACCCTGAGGAGGCGCGTAGCGCCGTCTCGAAGGGCGAGGCGTCTCCAGTGCCCACTGGACCCTCCTTCGAGACGCGGCTTTGCCGCTCCTCAGGATAAGGTCAGTGTTTTGCCGAGAAGTGTCATTCCCGGCCGGAGCGGAGGGGAAGGGAATCCATAGCGCCGCGCTTGATCGTGGATCCCTTTCCCTCGCCTTCGGTTCGCCGGGGATGACACCGCGCGGCTCATCGCTCCTCAGATGAGGGTTGAGGTCCTCAAAACGAGAGTTGATGGAGCCGTAGCTCGGTCGGAGACGACACAAGCCGCCCCTACTCCACGGTCACCGATTTCGCCAGATTGCGCGGCTGATCCACGTCCTTCCCCATGAAGACCGCCGTATGATAGGCGAGCAACTGGATCGGGATCGAATGCACGAGGGGCGCGACCAGGGGATGGGCCATCGGCATCACGATGGTTGCCAAGGTCTCAAGGCCCGTTTCCAGCGCGCCCTTCTCATCGGTGACGAGAACGATGCGGCCTCCGCGCGCGGCGACCTCCTGCATGTTCGAGACGGTCTTTTCGAATACCGCATCATGAGGCGCGATGACGATGACCGGGAGCGTTTCGTCGATGAGAGCGATGGGGCCGTGTTTCAGTTCTCCGGCCGCGTAGCCTTCCGCGTGGATGTAGGAGATTTCTTTGAGCTTCAGCGCCCCTTCCAACGCCAGCGGGTAGGACGTTCCGCGACCGAGATAGAGCACGTCCTTAGCCTTCGCGAGATCGCGGCTCAAAACCTCGATTTGCGCCTCGCGCTTGATCGCTTCGCTCATGAGACCGGGGACGCCGATGAGCGCGCCGATCAGGTCGCGCTCTTCCTCCGGCAAAACGGTTCCCCGCGCGCGCCCGGCCGCGATGGCAAGGCACAGCAACACCGCCAATTGGCAGGTAAAAGCCTTCGTCGATGCGACACCGACCTCGACGCCGGCGAGCGTCGGTGCGACGACCGAACTTTCCCGCGCCATGGTGGAGGATGGCACATTCACCACGGACAGCACGTGCTGCCCTTGCTCTTTCGCGTAGCGCAAGGAAGCGAGCGTGTCCGCCGTCTCGCCCGATTGGGACACGAAGAGCGACAGACCACCCGCATCGAGGGGAGCTTCGCGATACCGAAACTCCGACGCGACGTCGATCTCGACAGGAATGCGCGCCAGACGCTCGAACCAGTATTTCGCAATCAGCCCGGCCAGGTAGGCCGTCCCGCAAGCTGAAATCGAGATGCGTTGCAAATTCTTGAAATCGAACGGAAGCGCGAAGGGAAGCTCGACCCGCCCGGCGGCGAAATTCACGTAATGCGCGAGCGTGCGACCGACGACCTCGGGCTGCTCGTGAATCTCTTTCGACATGAAGTGACGGTGATTGCCTTTATCGGCAACGAAAGCACTGGTGACGATCTTGTTGCGCGCCCGTTGAACACGCTGGCCGGATGCATCATGGATCTCGACGCTATGGCGGCTCAGAATCGCCCAGTCGCCATCTTCAAGATAGCTGACTTCATCCGTGAAGGGCGCAAGCGCCAGGGCGTCGGAACCAAGATAGGACTCGCCCACACCGTGACCGATAGCGAGCGGCGCGCCATGCCGCGCGCCCACCAGAAGGTCGTCCTCGCCGCTGAACAGAAAGCCGAGCGCAAACGCCCCGCGCAGACGCGGCAGGGTGACAGCGACAGCCTCGATGGGCCCGCGCCCCTGATGCATCTCATAAGTCACGAGTTGCGCCACGACCTCCGTGTCGGTCTCGGTCTCGAAGCGAATACCCTTTGCCTCCAGACCGGTTTTCAACTCGCGGAAATTCTCGATGATGCCGTTGTGAACAACCGCGACTTTATCTGTCGAATGAGGATGCGCGTTCGTCTCATTCGGCTTGCCGTGAGTCGCCCAGCGGGTATGGCCAATGCCGATGTTGCCGGACAAAGGAGACTGGGAGAGCTTCTGCTCCAGGTTCCGAAGCTTTCCTTCGGCCCTGCGACGTTCGATCTTATCGTTCTCGAGAGTTGCCACACCCGCGGAATCGTAGCCGCGGTATTCCAAGCGTTTGAGGGCATCGACGATTTGGGGTGCGACCGGGCTTGTTCCCAGAATTCCGACGATACCGCACATATTTAGCCCTATCTCTTGAGATTTTTATCAAAGTCACGCTTGTGGTCTTGCTACTGGGGTTGTCCCTAGACCTCAAATCAACTTGCGTGACGGATTGTTTCGAAGCCCCGTCGCGAAACCAGACGCTTGAAATAGATCACTTGCGCTTGGCGGC
This sequence comes from Microvirga sp. 2MCAF38, assembly GCF_052115485.1. NCBI lineage: Bacteria > Pseudomonadati > Pseudomonadota > Alphaproteobacteria > Hyphomicrobiales > Methylobacteriaceae > Microvirga > Microvirga sp. 2MCAF38. The sequence continues at coordinate 323,594 of NZ_JBFRGU010000002.1, forward strand.
GAGAGATTTCTCGCGGAAGGCCTTAGCCCATTCTTCCTTGACGACCTGCCGCCCGCGACCAAGCGCGAGCGCATCCTCGGGCACATCCTCCGTGATGACGGAGCCCGAGCCGATAAAAGCGCCCTTGCCGATGGTGACGGGAGCGACGAGCGACGAGTTCGAGCCGACGAACGCGCCCTCGCCCACCACCGTCCGATATTTGCCGAAACCGTCATAGTTACAGGTGATCGTACCCGCGCCGACATTGACGTCAGCGCCGATGGTCGCGTCTCCAAGATAGGTCAGGTGGCCGACCTTCGCGCCAGGCCCGAGGTCGGCGTTCTTGATCTCGACGAAATTGCCCACCTTCGCCTTGGGGCCGATGGACGCGCCCGGACGCAGCCGCGAGAAGGGGCCGATGCCCGCCGCTTTTGAGATCTTGGCACCTTCCAGATGGCTGAAGCTGTGAATCACGGCATGATCCTCGGCGACAACGCCGCGACCGAACACCACGTGAGGCTCGACGACGACGTCCCGTCCGAGCTTCGTGTCGTAGCTGAAGAAAACCGTTTCAGGAGCAACGAGCGTGACGCCGGACATCATCGCGGCCCGGCGAAGGCGCTCTTGCATCATCCGCTCTGCCTGCGCGAGCTGGACGCGGTCGTTGACGCCGTGAATCTCCTCCTCGGGAACCACCGCGATAACGGCCCTCTCACAGAGAGTCTGGGCAATGGCGACGACGTCGGTCAGGTAATATTCGCCCTTGGCGTTCTTGTTATCCAGCTTGTCGAGCAGGGTCAGAGCTATATCGCCTCGGATCGCCATCAGCCCGCCGTTGCAGAGGGTGATATTGCGCTCCTCCTCCGATGCGTCGCGGTGTTCGCGAATGTCGAGAAGCCGGTCGTCCGACATGAGGAAGCGGCCATAGCCGGTCGGGTCTTTCGCCTCGAAGCCGAGAGCGACGATGGCCGCACCTTCCGCCAGAGGTGCACGAAGCTTCATGAAAGTCTCGACCGTGACGAGCGGCGTATCCGCGAAGGCGACGATCACATCATCGAGCCCACGCGCCAGGGCGCTTCTCGCACTCAAGACGGCATGACCGGTTCCGAGACGCTCCCGCTGGGTAAAGATTTCGGCATCGGGAAGCGCGGCGCCGATCTCTTTCGCCACATCGTCGCGGTCCGGCCCGATGACGACCGCGACCCTGTCGGCGCCAGCTTGACTCACGGCCGCAAGCGCATGGCCGAGCATCGAACGCCCGGCGACTTGATGCAGGACCTTCGGGATATCGGATTTCATCCGGGTACCCTCGCCTGCGGCAAGGACGACGGCGAGGCAGCTTCGAGATGAGCGAGCGGCTGAGTTCATGCGGTTTCGTTCCCATGGGGATCGCAGCAGCTATCCCAGACCGAGGCATTCACGCAATATGTGTAGAATATTTACTTAAGATGCTGAGCTGGCCATTCATCTAGCGATAAGAAAGACTAAACTATAATAAGGGACATTCACTCCCGCCAATCGTATCACAATAACATAAGAGCACTGCCGTGCCGCTTCGACCGGACTTGCCCCGCACCTTTTCTCCAAGCCGACGCGATGTGCTGGCCTATGCTGGCGTCTCTCTGGCCGGACTGGCTTTGACCTCGAATGCGGTTGCCCAAAATCAAACGCCGCAAGCCTTTATTCAGGCGCGCTTGGGTGACGGGCAGCGTTTCGACGCGACGGCCGTCATCGATATTGCGAGGCAATTGGCGAAGAAGCCGTTCGTCGCACCGCCCAATGACCTGCCGGACGCGTTCTCGAATCTCACCTACGACCAATACATCGCCATCAAGACGAAGCAGCCTTTCCAGATCTGGGCCGGCGACAGCCGCGGCATTATTGTCGAGCCGCTGCATCGTGGATTCGTCTTCACGAACGCGGTCGATCTCTATCTGATCGAAGACGGCGCGAGTCGTCGCGTGGGCTACGACGCCTCGCGGTACGATTTCAATGGCGTCAACGCGCCGAACAACCTTGGGGATATCGGCTTCTCAGGGTTCCGCCTTTTGGCAAATCCGGGAGACGGGCCGTCCTACGATTTCGCGATCATTCAGGGTGCGACCTTCTTCCGCGCCCTCGCCAAAGGCCAGAACTTCGGCGCCATGGCGAGAGCGCTGACCCTGAAGCCAGCCGAAGCGCGCGGAGAGGAATTCCCCTTCTTCCGGGCTTTCTGGCTCGAACGCCCAGCCCCCGGAAGCAACAGCATTACCATTCACGGCGTCATCGATTCCGAATCGACGACCGGCGCGGTCCGTATGACCTTCCGCCCCGGCGACATGACGATCGTCGATGTGGAGACTTCGCTCTTCCCGCGTGTGAATCTCGAACACGTGGGTCTCGGCGGGATCGGCTCGACCTATTTCTTTGGCCCGAACGACCGTCGCAACATCGACGACATTCGCCCGGCTGTCTACGAATCGACGGGCCTCCAGATCTTCAACGGCAAGGGCGAATGGCTCTGGCGGCCTCTGCACAATCCCGAAACGTTACAGATCTCGGCATTCGTGGACAAATCGCCCAAGGGGTTCGGCCTGGTCCAGCGCGAGCGCTCCTACGAGACGTTCCAGGACGACGACCAGCATTTCGAGCGCCGCCCGAGCGTCTGGATCGAGCCCTTGGGCGATTGGGCCGACGGAAGCGTGCAGCTTCTCGAGATTCCGACCGATTCCGAAATCAACGACAACATCCTGACCTATTGGCGACCCAAGGCGGCCATGGCCGCCGGCTCTGAGGTCTCATTCGCCTACCGCCAATATTGGTGCTGGACCCCGCCGGAGCGCCCACCGCTCGCAACCGTGATCGCGACGAGAACTGGCCAAGGACGTTCCGGCCGCCGCCGCCGTTTTATCGTCGATTTTGCAGGCGATAGTCTCTTGGGCATCCCTGCCGGGGATCTCAAAGCCGTCTTGAATGTCGGACCTGGCTCGTTTCAGAATCTGAAGCTGTGGGCATATCCGGAGAGAAAGACGGCACGCGTCGCTTTTGAGCTTGACCCCGGCAACGAAAACGCGTGTGAAATGCGGCTTATCCTTGAGGCTGACGGGAAGCAGATTAGCGAGACATGGCTCTATCGTTGGACACCGTAAGTCCCGATGCGGATTCAACCGCCACCGCGCGGTTCGGGGCTTCCATGCCACCTGAAAGCCGTCTCCACATGCCGACCCAGTCGCTTTGGCGATGGTCGGCATCCGAGGAGCGCAAGTTTGTCGTTCAGCATAGCAAACCTTTGCTCGCGCGGCTTTTCGTCTTCGGCGGTGCGCTCGCTCTGACCGCCTATGGCACCTACGAGATGTATCAGGTTGTGGCGGTGAGCCGCACCACGATCCTCCAGTGGGTTCTCGTCGCGCTGTTCACCGTCAACTTCTCTTGGATTGCGCTGGCATTCACGAGCGCTCTTCTGGGCTTTTTCGTTCTGCTCAATCGTCCGGAACTGCCGGCCTTCCCGAAGGCGCTGAAGAGCCGCACAGCCATCGTGATGCCAGTCTACAACGAACAGACCGCACGCACTTATGCGGCCCTCGAGGCCATTTTCGAATCCGTCGAGGCGACAGGCCTCGGGGCGAATTTCGACTATTTCATCCTCTCCGACACCACGAACGCCGACGCCTGGGTTGCCGAGGAGCGCGCTTTTCTGGCCCTGCGCGAGCGGATGGCGCCGAATGCGAACCTCTATTACCGGCATCGGCCCAAGAACTATCACCGGAAGGCGGGCAACATCGCCGATTTCGTTTCGCGGTGGGGCGGGCATTACGAGCAGATGCTCGTTCTCGACGCGGATTCGCTCATGACCGGCGAGTGCATCGTGCGCCTCGCTGGCGCGATGGAAGACGACCCTGATGCGGGCATCATTCAGAGTCTTCCGCTCATCATCAATCGCAACACGCTCTTCGCGCGCCTTCAGCAATTCGCGGCCCGCGTAACGGGGCCGGTGATCGCGACAGGGCTCTCGGCCTGGATGGGCCGTGACGGCAACTATTGGGGCCACAACGCCATCATCCGGACGAAGGCGTTCGCAGCTCACGGCGGATTGCCGGACTTGAGAGGTAAGCCTCCTCTCGGCGGACACATCCTCAGCCACGATTTCGTCGAGGCCGCGCTGCTTCGACGCGCCGGGTGGACCGTCTACATGCTGCCGGAGCTGGAGGGCTCCTATGAGGAAAGCCCGCCGTCCCTGATCGACCTTGCGGCGCGCGACCGGCGCTGGTGCCAGGGCAATCTCCAGCACATGCGGGTGATGATGGCGAAGGGGTTGAAAATGCCGACGCGCCAACATTTCGCGACCGGCATCATGTCCTACCTCGCCTCCCCGTTCTGGCTGTTCCAGCTGATCGTCGGTATCGCCCTCGTGCTGCAGACGACCTACATCCGGCCGGAATATTTCGCGAAGGACTTTCGCCTGTTCCCCATCTGGCCGCGCTTCGATCCCGAGCGCGCGCTTACGCTGTTCGCGTTGACGATGGGCATCCTGATCGCTCCGAAGATCTTCGGCCTGCTCCTGATGCTCCTGCAGAAGGAAAACCGCCGCGCATGCGGCGGCGCGATCAGGCTCGTGGTCTCGACGGTTCTGGAGATCATCCTCGCCGCCCTCCTCGCGCCCATTCTGATGCTGATCCAATCCGGCTCGGTGTTTCAGATCCTGCTCGGCCGCGATACGGGCTGGCAGCCGCAGCGTCGTGACGACGGCTCCATCCCGATGAAGGACATCGTGCGTCGGCATCGCTGGCACACGGTGCTGGGCGCTTTCGCCGGCATCTCCGCGTTCCTGATCGCGACGTCCCTGTTTCTCTGGATGTCGCCGACCATCGTCGGTCTACTCCTCGCCATCCCCCTGTCGTGGCTCAGTGGCCAGCTCGGCGCGGGTCTCGCGCTCAAGAAAATCGGGTTGCTGATGACGCCTGAGGAGCATACGCCGCCAGCCATCGCGCAGCGGTCGAACGCACTCCAACAAAGCAACGCTGCGTCCGGTTTCGACGACGCTGACGGCCTGATGGCGCTTTATCGCGATCCCGCTCTTCGTCAGCAGCACATCGAGATGCTGCCGCCGCTGCCGCACCGCAAACGCGGCGACATCGAAACAGACCGCGCTATCGCCGAAGCCAAGCTCGTCGATGCCGAGACGATCGAAGACGCCTTGAGCTGGCTCAAGGCGAAAGAAAGAATGGTCGTTCTGCACGACCGTGCCCTGCTTTCAATGGCAATGAACCTCAAGCCGGCGTTGGCGCAAACCGTTGCCGCTGAATAAGGTTTGTGCACCCGGCTGGTGGATTTCGGCTCAGCGGCCTGTGAGCTTCGGCCCTTCAGCCAATTCTCTCAAAAGCCAATCGCGAAAGGCTTTGATCTTGGTCGAGCGTCGCTTCGCCTTCGGATAAACGAGCCAATAATCGCGGTCGCTTCTGGCAACAATGTCGAATGGTTGAACGAGCTGACCCGAGGCAAACTCCGTGGCGAAGAAGCTCGGGTTGACGAGGGCCATCCCCTGCCCGGCCACAGCGGCCAAGCCTTCGAAATGCTGGACGCCAAGTGAGTTGTCCGGCCGATCGGATAGATCGACCCCTTCGACGCCGGCCGCGCGGAACCAATCGAGCCACCAAAGATCGCCCGGCGAGAGAATCGGCAGTTTCAGGATGTCCGCGGGGGTCGTGATCGAGTGCCCCTCCAACAGGGCCGGACTGCAGGCGGCGGTGAAATGGTTTGGTATGAGAAAGTGCGCTTCCAAACCCGGCCACTCGCCAAGACCGCTCCGAATACCGATGTCGAACTTGCTGCGAGCCAGATCGACCACCTCGCCGCCGGTTGCGATCTGAATCGCAACGTCAGGACGGAGCGCCTGGAACCGACCAAGCCGGGGGATGAGAACACTCGCCGCAAACGTCGTCAGAACAGTGATGGACAGCACGCTCCTGACGCTCTCATCCACTTCGGCGAACGCGCTTTCCAGAATGCCGAACGCCTCGGACACCGCTGGCGCCAGTCTCATTCCCTTTTCGGTCAGAACAACCTGACGCGGAAGGCGGACGAAGAGAGGGTCTCCGATGCGGTCTTCCAGAACCTTGATCTGATAACTCACCGCCGCCTGGGTCATGCCCAGTTCCTCTGCCGCGCGCGTGAAGCTCCGATGCCGGGCGGCAGCCTCGAACACACGGATGGCGCTCATCGGGGGAAGCTTCATCAGGTCTCATCCATAAGGTCACCTTATGGCAGCCCTTTCGCTTCCGCTTTGTCAAGTCGAGAGCGCGGGATCAGTTTGTCCCTCAAGGACTGACACCGACGCCCTAAGGAGGGCTGGACCGATGAGATATGATGAAGCCCCCCGCGCTCGCAGTGTCGAACACCTGTGGCTGCGCCTGAAACTCTGGATAGTGTCGCGCCGCACGCGCCGCATTCATGGACGCGACTTGCTCGATCTCACCGACCACGAAAGGCGCGATATCGGCCTCAACGAGCCGGTGCGCTTCGCCGATTGGAAAAGCCTCGAAAGGGTGCTCAGGCCGTGAGACTGCCGCTTCGCGCGACAGCCATCAGGATGCGAGGCGGCTCGGCTTCAGTTCCCCACTCTGTTCCAGCAATGAGTGGCCGGTGGAGGCGATATGAGCCTCGATGCGCTTGAGATCGCGCACGATGTCCAACTGCAGGGCGCTTGTGTCGCCAGCGGTCTTACCGGAGCGCAATTGCTCGAGGTGGTTTTGCGTGACGGCGCGCTCCAGCTCCCGGAAATGCTCCTTCTCCGCCACAAGCCGACGCGCGGATGCGATGTCCTGGAACATCAGGACGGATGCCGCGAGCTGAAGATGCTCCAGCAAATTGGCATGCATGCGCGTGATGTCGGCAAGTGCTTCCTTCGGCAGGCGCAGGTGGTTCCTGATCCGCTTCGCCGCGAGTTCCATCAGGTTCTTGTCGACGATATCGCCCACGTGTTCGAGATTGATGGCGAAGGCGAGAATATCTGAGAGACGCCGCGCCTCTTCCTCGCTCAGAGCTTCATGGTTGATCGAACTCAAATAGCGACGGATCGCGCTGTAGAGACGGTCGACCACATCGTCCGTCCGGGTCACGGCCTCGACTTGGCTGAGATCGCCGCTCTGGAACAGATCCTGCGAGCCACGAAGCATGGTCTCGACCACGTCCGCCATGCGCAGCACCTCGCGCGCGGCGTTCGACAGCGCGACCGACGGTGTGTCGAGAGCGTCCGCGTCGAGATATTGCGGCATGCCTGGGTCCGACGCCTTGACCTGCGCCGGGAGAACCTTTTCCAGAAGCTTTGCGATGGACGGCAGCGGCAGAATGAAGATCAATGCCAGAGCCACATTGAAAAGCGTGTGGAAGTTCGCAGCCAGACGGGCCGGATCGCCTTCGAAGCGAGCCAGGAAGGTCACGGTTTGGTCAAGGAAGGGCAGAGCAACCGCGCAACCCAGAAGGCGTATGGCGAGATTGCCTACCGGCACCCGAAGCTTGACCGGATCGCCGCCCGTGCCTTCGAGCAACGGGTTGAGAGCTGTGCCGAGATTGGCGCCCAGCACCATGGCAAGAGCCGAATGGTTGTCGATGACGCCGGCGGAGGCGAGCGACATGATGAAGAGCATCGCCGCGACGCTCGAATGCGCCGCCCAGGCGAGGATGCCCGCCAGCAGCACCAGAATGATCGGATCCGGCGCAATCGCCGCCAGAACGCTCTTCAGCACGGCGGAAGATTCGATGGGGTGAATGGTCTCCGAGAGCAGATGCAGCGACAGAAGCATCAGGCCGAGCCCGATGGTCACGCGACCGAGATCCCGCACACGGCTCGTCGAGCCCTGCCGATAGGCCACGAACCCGGCGAAGATCAGCACCGGGAAAATCAGCGAAATATCGAAAGAAAGAACCTGGACGATCAGTGTCGAGCCGACATTTGCGCCCAGCATCACCGCAAGTGCTGGAATCAAATCCACCGCTCCGCCCGCGGTGAAGGATGAAACCATCAGAGCCGTCGCTGTGCTGCTCTGCAAGACCGTCGTCACTCCGAGGCCCGCGAAGAACGCCCTCAACCGCGTGCTGAGACCCACACCAAGGATCCAGCGCAGGTCGCTCCCAAAAGCGCGCTGCACTCCGCTATTGACCATGTTGATGCCCCACAAAAGCAGGGCAATTTCACCCAGAAGGTGAACCAGGACGGCGGTAGCGGACATTCAACTCCCCTAGAGATGCGCGCGGACGAAAGATCGATTCGATTGCATAGGCTGCCGAAACCGATCCGGCAATCAGGTTGCCGGCTAATAATAGGGATAAATCGACACAATGCACCTTCCGAGAAGAAAATCCTGAATTTTCAGGCGATCCGTCGCGATGGGACGTGGACATGGTCTGGTGCGATGCACTTCTTCGCAGATCAGCTTCGGAGCCCCCTCGACGCACCGAGAATTGTCCTGTGAGTTTCATTCATCAGGAGCCGAACATCGTCGCCTCGGCTCTTGAGTCCTCGGCTCGCAGGATGAATTCTCCGCGTCATTTCCAATCAAGGATTCGGCGTCCGAAAGTAGATTCATGGCCAAATTGCATTTCCACTACTCGGTGATGAACGCCGGTAAGACCACTCAACTCCTGCAGGTTCGCTACAATTACATCGAGAACGGTGGCCTGGTTCTGCTGTTTACAAGCTCTATCGACGACCGCGCCGGGGTCGGAAAGGTGTCGTCTCGCATAGGACTTTCCGCTGACGCCGTCCCGCTTCGCCCGTCCGAGGATCTCGAAGCCATAGTGACCGGGATCCACAAGAAGACACCGGTCACGGTGGTGCTGATCGATGAAGTGCAGTTCCTGACGCCCGATCATATCTGGCAGGCCGCGCGCATCGTCGACCACCTCAAGATTCCTGTGATGACCTATGGCCTGAAAAACAACGTTTTCGGCGAGTTGTTCAGCCCCGCCATCTGCACTCTCCTGGCCCTCGCCGAGGACATCAAGGAGATCAAGCAGCTCTGCCATTGCGGCCGCAAAGCGACGATGATCCTGCGCTACGACCCCAATGGAAACGCGGTAAAAACCGGCGAAGTCATCGAGATCGGCGGCGAGAGCCGTTACATCTCGGTCTGCCGTCCCCACTGGGTCGACGGCGACATCGGCCCCGCACGCAAGGCGATCACATCCGGCTAGGCCGCGCACCGCCGAGGCAGCGCAAGCCCAACATCGGGTTCAAGCTTTTCGTTGTATAGCTGGCATGCTGCCGAGCAATCCGACAAGTTGGGCTTGCCGGTTCGTATTCGTCTTGGAAAAAACAGACCTCAGTTGAGTCCTGAGCGTTTCATGCGACAGGTTCCACTGCCCCGCCAACTCTCGCAGTGACCCGCCCGCAGCCAGCGCGTGAGCCAGCTTGGCTTCAGCACTCGTCAGGTTGAACATCTGGCGCAGCATTTCGGGAGACGTCGAGGCTGTCCCCGCCAAGGGCGTCACCATCATGAGAACGGCGTCGTCTCCAAGGACATCGCGGGCTTCTCCCGAGATGGGTGCCAGACGCGCGACAGCCGCGGAACGATCCTCCGTCTCCGGAATGGAAATGACAGACGTCCAGGCCCGGGGATCGCCGCGCGAGACCTGATCGAGCATCTCTCTGAGAGCCGATTGTGCATGCGCATTCCGAAACGTTATGCGCCCCCACGCGCCCGTTACGACCCAGGCCTCGCTGTTCTGAAAAGCTGCATTGGCAGCGATGATCACACCCTTTCGTGTGATAACGGCTGTGGCAAAGCCGACAGTCTCCAAAGCATCGACCACCGAGCGGGCGTACTGCACGCCGAGACGTGCATAGAGAACGATGGAGCGGGACAGGTGAGGCTTGAGATGATTTAGAAGGGCGAGGCCCTTGTCGTCGATCGAGCCGCTCACGAACCGCCGCTCGATCTGAAGAGTCGCGCTCACGCCGTCAGGCGATGAAACACTCATTCCCGTGCACCAGCCAAAGCCCTTGGGATGAAAGAATCCCGCATAGGTGGGATCCGTCGCCAGTTCATCGGGCGTATAGAGATCGACAACACGGCTGAAGCGCCCGTCGGCCGCTCTCAACCGAGGCGTCCAGGTGTCTTTTCTTCCTGGTACGTCAGCAAGCCATTCCTGATAAATACCCGCAACGCCTTCTGAAATGCCGGTTCCCGTGCGATTTTGCGCTTTAAAAAATAACGATCCACCGGCGCTGCCCGTAATCTGGGCGATTTTGTCCAGGACGCCAGGCCACCGATCGGGGACCATTGAGGCCTCATAAATGTCGTCCAACAAAGCGTATTCCATTGCGGAAATTGCTGACCTTAAGTGTAATTACTAAGCTCTGCCGCAAAATACGTTAAGGAATCAGAATGAACAATGCGTAATTTGGTCCTATGAGATAGATAAAATTCTTGCCGCCTTCTCATGGCAAAAAGCCTCTTGGACACGACAAAGCTCGTTGCTCAAAGCGGTCAACCGCAAACAAGGGAAGGAAAACCGACCTTAAGCCATTGAAATCGTTGGCGACCCCGGCAGGGCTCGAACCTGCGACCTACTGCTTAGAAGGCAGTTGCTCTATCCAGCTGAGCTACGGGGCCTAAACCGCAGGGCTAACGGTTAGTGGGACCAGGGATCCGTGCGGTTGAACTTGAAATTGTCCGAATAGGACATGGTGCGCCGCTTCACTTCTTGCGGCTCCTCGACACGATAGGGAATGCCCTCGCGGCGGGCATAGGCCACAGCTTCTTCCTCGGTGTCGAAAGAGAGGCGCAATTGCTGGCGCGTGTCGGCCGAGCTGGTCCAGCCCATGAGCGGTTCAATCTCACGCGGCTTATCCTGCTCGAAGACGAGAAGCCATTGCTTTGTCCGGGCGAGACCGGACTGGGTGGCGGACTTGGCCGGCTTGTAGATCCGTGCGGGCATGAGCGTGTCGATTTCTCTCGTCGAAAACCGATGATTTGGTCGGGGCGGCAGGATTCGAACCTGCGACCCTCTGCTCCCAAAGCAGATGCGCTACCAGACTGCGCTACACCCCGACGGCATTAACGGCTGGGTTTCTCTACCGTTGGGGGGCTTTGGGCGCAAGTCCTTTGGGGATAGGAACGAACCGGAACCGGTGGAGGTGATACGGGGATGCAAAGTCCGGGGAAGTCCGGGGAATGTGGCTCGAGCATCCTCGCTCTTCATCCACAACGAAAATGGCGCCGCAGGATGGAAGCTACGGCGGATTGCCGGGCGTGGCGGAGCGTGGACAGCCTTCGCATTCGCTGACCTCTCCCACACCTCTCTGCCCTCGCACCTCAGCGTGGGAGTTGTGTAAAAACGCTGAATACGTCGCCGAGGTGCGTCGGCCACGAATAGCCCAATATTCGGACGAAATGGGATGGCTCTCGTCCTTGCTGGCGATGCCGGAAATCGCGGCGTCACCCAAATCTCGATGACATTGGGGAACGCGCTGAACCTTGACATGCGTTCCCACATATCGAAAATCGCCACATACCGTGGCGATAACCATCAATATGGCATGTAGCGGCATGACCGCTACATGATGTGGCATGACGAGCGAAATACAGATTCGGAAAGAGCAAGGCGTGCGGTTGGCTGCGGCCAGGACCGAGGCGGGTTACAGATCCGGCCGGGCGGCCGCGCTCGAAAACGGTTGGCCCGAGAGCACCTATCGCGCCCACGAGGCAGGCACTCGCACCATCGGCCTCAACGATGCCGAACGCTACGCAGAGCGCTTCCGCGCGGTCGGCGTTTCCGTGACCGGCAAGGGCATTCTCTACGGCCCGGACGATGCCGCCAAAGGCGGCGGCGCGGTCAAGGAGGTCGTGAAGAGCGGAAGTGCTAAAGGGACCGGCGGCAAGCGCGTGGGCGGTCAAGGCGCCCTCGCCTCAACCTCATCGGAACCGGAACGTCGCGCCTCACCCAATGTAGATCTTTCCCGGGCGGAACCTGCGCCGCTGCTGCACCGCTTCGGCGGCCCGCGCGACGTGCCGGAATTCGGTGCGGCCGCCGGCGGCAAGCTCGGCGACGCAGATTTCCGCTTTAATGGCCAAGTCGTCGACATGGCCCCCCGCCCGCCGGGCATCCTCAACCGAAAGGATGTCTACGCACTTCGCGTCACGGGCGAGAGCATGTATCCGAAATTCGAGGAAGGCGATCGCATCTACGTGGACCCCCACCGCCCTCCCCGCGTGATGGACTACGTGGTGGTCGAGTTGCAATCCGACGAAGACGGCGAAAACGGTGAAGGCTTCATCAAACGCCTGCTCCGCAAAACCCCCTCCAAAGTCGTCGTCCAGCAATTCAATCCCGCCAAGGAACTTGAATTCGACCTGGACCGCGTAAAGGGCCTGCACCGGGTGATCCCGCAGGATGAGCTTTTGGGGATTTGAGAGACTGGTCGGCGAGTAGACATGTTCCACCCGGCTGGACCGAGCGGAACATGATTGTGGATTTGATCAGGCCGGAATCCGCTGGTCGTATTCCTTCTTGAGGCGGCTCCAGCCATCCCAGAACGGTGCCGGCTCTTTGCCTGTCGCGCGGGCGACCAAAGTGTCGAGGTGCATGTGCCAGCCGGCGCTGACGTTCAGCAGGGTCGCGCGGTCGGGCACGCGGCGATGGATCACGGTGAGCAGCACTTCGCTGCCTTCCTGCTCAAGTTCGAAGGAGACGCCGCCGGTGCTTCCCCAGGTAATGGCGAGCTTGTGAGGCGGATCGAGCTCGGTGATCCGGCTCTGCATCCTTTGTTCTTCGGGAAAACCGGGCGGCCGCTGGCCGGGCGAGCTGGAAAGCTCGTCGTTTCGCCAAACGAACTCGAAGGGAGCGTCGACCTTCATCTCCATCTGGCCCGCTGCCAACCACTGGCGGCGCAGCTCGCTCTGCGTGAGATATGCCCATACACGCTCGATGGGGCCGGGCAGAAGGCGCTGGATCTTCAACGTGGCAGGTTCGGTCAGCACGCCATAGGCGTCGAGGGTCTCAAGTTGGGTCATTGGTCGTCTCCTTTGGGTGCGGGAATGCGGGCATCCTCCTCGCGGAGGAGTCGTTCGAGCACATCCAGACGGTCGGTCCAGAAGCGCTCGTAGAAGCCCAGCCACTGGTGGGCGCTGGCGAGCGGTCCAGGGTCGAGGCGGCACAGATGGGTACGGCCGCGCACCTCGCGACGGATCAACCCGGCGCTTTCCAACGCTTTGATGTGCTTTGAGGCGGCGGCAAGAGAGATCGCGAAGGGTTCCGCAAGCTGGCCCACCGTTCGTTCGCCGCCCGCGAGTTCCCGAAGCATCCGCCGACGCGTGGCGTCGCCGAGGGCGTGAAAAACGGTATCCAGCTGAGGTGCGTTTAATTCAACCATGCGGTTGAATATGAGTTACGATACACGATTAGTCAACCGATTGGTTGAATAATCGACTGACTGGGGTTCAAGTCGTCACGGCCAACGCGCGCCCCCTTCGAAGCGCCCTACTCCGGCTCAGGCACGGGAATGCTCATCGTGCAGAATACGCCCTCGGGCAGGTAATCAAGGCGCACGTCGCCCTTCAGCTCACGGAGACCGCGTTCGAGCACCCGCGAACCGAACCCCTGGCGGACCGGCGGTGTGACGGGTGGACCGCCTTTTTCGCGCCAGAACAGGATCAGCCGGTTCCCCTGCGGCGTCTGCTCGATTTTCCACTCGATGAGGATCGATCCCGTCTGATTGGCGAACGCGCCATATTTGACGGCGTTTGTCGCCAGTTCGTTGAACGCGATGCCCAGCGTCAAGGCCGCGCTCGGCGAGAAGCGGATGTTCTCGCCTGAAAGCACGACGCGCTTCGCCCGGTCGTTATCGATCACAAATGGTTCCAGCGCGTCGGCGATCAGGTCACCCAAACCTGCGCTTTGCCAACTGCCGCGGGTCAACAAGTCGTGCGACCGCGAGAGAGCCATGAGCCTGGACTCGATAGTCTTCCCGATGGTCTTGGGGTCGGCCCCTGTTTGCAAAGCCTGCCAAACAATCGATTGCACCGTCGCGAGGGTGTTCTTCACGCGGTGGTTCAATTCGTCGATGAGCATCCGGGATTGCGATTGCTCCTTCTTGTGGGCGGTGAGATCGATGAAGGATGCAAAATACTGAACGATATCGCCCGCCTCGTCCCGCACAGGGCTTATGAAAAGCGCGGCCCAGAACTCGCTGCCATCCTTACGGCGATAGCGAATTTCCTCACCGCTCTTTTCGCTGCCTTCGAACTCGGCCTGGATCCGCGCCAACGCATCGGTGTCAGCGCCATGCGCCATGAGGAAATTGAAGCTTTGCCCAAGCACTTCTTCCCGGGTGTAGCCTGTGAGCGCGAGAAAGGCGTCGTTGGCGAAGATGATCGGATTGTCGGGGACTTTCGCATCGGTGAACACCATGGCCATTCGCGTCGAGGCGGCTGTAACGACGAACGGGCCAAGCATGTCGCGGAGCCGCTCGACTTCCGCCTCCGCTGCTTTAGGTTCCTCGGACTTGCTTCCCATGTCTGGCATAAGAGAACCCGATCCAATTGCACCAGGCCGGGCCTGGGCTTCCGCTCCCCGGCGCCCAGTCTCTCACGACCCCGCCGCCCCTTCACTTCCCCAACTCGTCACACCCCGGCCAGAGCGAAGCGGATGGCGTGTCAAGGTTTATAGGAGGGTCGGCGACCGGATTCATGGGAGGGATTCATGCGTCTCGGCTACGAGCGCCTTGAGCCCCCTCACCCCCGCAACCCCGGCGCTTCCTGCCCCGTCCTCTGGACATACTCCGTATATCCGCCCCCATATTGGTGCACGCCCTCCGGCGTCAGCTCGAGAACCCGGTTGGATAGCGCCGCCAGGAAGTGGCGGTCGTGGGAGACGAAGAGCATGGTGCCCTCGTAGCGTGAAAGCGCGGTGATGAGCATTTCCTTGGTGGCGATGTCGAGGTGGTTGGTGGGCTCGTCGAGGACCAGGAGGTTTGGCGGATCGTAGAGCATCTTGGCCATGACGAGGCGGGCTTTCTCGCCACCCGAGAGCACGCGGCATTTCTTTTCCGCGTCGTCGCCCGAGAAGCCGAAGCATCCGGCGAGCGTGCGGAGCGAGCCCTGCCCCGCTTGCGGGAATTGGTCTTCCAGCGATTGGAATACGGTGCGCTCGCCGTCGAGTACCTCCATTGCGTGCTGGGCGAAGTAACCCATCTTCACGCTGCCGCCGACGGCGACCGTTCCTTGATCGGGCGTGGTGGTGCCCGCAACGAGCTTCAACAGGGTCGATTTGCCCGCGCCGTTCACGCCCATGACGCACCAGCGCTCCTTGCGGCTCACCATGAAGTCGAGCCCCTCGTAGATGATGCGGCTGCCGTAGCTTTTGTGGACATTCTTCAGGCTGATCACGTCGTCACCTGAGCGGGGTGCCGGCAGGAAGTCGAATGTCACGGATTGCCGACGTTTGGGGGGCTCCACCCGGTCGATCTTCTCCAGCTTCTTCACACGGCTCTGCACCTGCGCGGCGTGGGAGGCGCGCGCTTTGAAGCGCTCGATGAACTTGATTTCCTTGGCGAGCATGGCCTGCTGCCGCTCGAACTGGGCCTGCTGCTGCTTTTCGTTGAGCGCGCGTTGCTGCTCGTAGAATTCGTAATCGCCGGAATAGGTCGTCAGGTTGCCGCCGTCGATCTCGAGCACCTTGTTGACGATGCGGTTCATGAACGCGCGGTCGTGCGAGGTCATCAGCAGCGCGCCGTCGTAACCCTTCAAAAATTCCTCAAGCCAGATGAGGCTTTCCAGGTCCAGATGGTTGCTCGGCTCGTCGAGCAGCATCACGTCCGGGCGCATGAGGAGGATGCGGCCGAGCGCGACTCGCATCTTCCAGCCGCCGGACAGGCCGCCCACGTCGCCGTCCATCATCTCCTGGCTGAAGCCGAGCCCCGCGAGCACTTCGCGCGCGCGGCCTTCGAGCGAATAGCCGTCCAATTCCTCGTAGCGGGCCTGCACCTCGCCATAGCGCTCGATGACCCGGTCGAGATTGTCCGCCTGATCCGGATCGACCATCGCGGCTTCGAGATCCCGCAGCTCGGCGGCGACCTCGCTCACGGGGCCCGCGCCGTCCATCACCTCGGACACGGCACTGCGGCCCGCCATTTCGCCCACATCCTGACTGAAATAGCCGATGGTGACGCCGCGATCGACGGAGACCTGGCCCTCGTCGGGTTCCTCCTCCTTGTTGATCAAGCGAAAGAGTGTCGTCTTGCCCGCGCCGTTGGGGCCGACCAGACCGATCTTCTCTTCCTTCTGGAGGGTCGCGGAAGCCTCGATGAAGAGGATGCGGTGGCTGTTCTGCTTGCTGACGTTCTCGACGCGAATCATGATTTCCGGTGGGCCTTGAAGGATTTGCGGCGGCCTTACCATGTGTCGTCCTTGCAGACGAGCGCCCTGAGGCGGGCAATCTGCCGCTCCACACCCGGTGAAGCCTCCCTCGCCGCGCGACGTTTTCGGCGTTGACAAGCGGGCTGGACGGGCTCTTTGTGCGCTCAACGTTCATCGGCACGTGAGCCGATCCGGTCGCAGCCTACCCGGTCAAAACAAGGAACCCAGGTGAAGACTCTCGTCGTCTGTTCCGGCGGATTGGATTCCGTCACTCTCGCCCACAAAGTCGCGGCGGAGCGCGTTCTCACGCGTCTCGTATCCTTCGATTACGGCCAGCGCCACAAGAAGGAGCTGGATTCCGCACGCGCCTGCGCCGCGCGCCTTGGCGTGCCTCACGACGTTGTCGATATCGCGGCCGTCGGACGCCTGCTGACAGGCTCGGCCCTGACCAGCGGTGAAGCTGTGCCCGAAGGGCATTATGCCGAAGATTCCATGCGGGTGACCGTCGTGCCCAACCGCAACGCCATCATGCTGGCGATCGCCTTCGGGATTGCGGCGGCGGAAGAGGCCGATGCGGTGGCCGCCGCCGTCCATGGGGGCGACCATTTCATCTATCCGGATTGCCGCCCGGATTTCATCGAGGCGTTCGAGACGATGCAGCGCCACGCTCTGGACGGGTTTGCGAAGATCGCGCTCTACACGCCGTTCGTGCGGCTGAACAAGGCCGATATCGTGCGCGAAGGCGCGCGCCTCGGCGTTCCGTTTGGCGAAACATGGTCCTGCTATCAGGGCGGCGATCTTCATTGCGGGCGCTGCGGCACCTGCGTCGAGCGACGAGAAGCGTTTCATCTCGCGGGCGTGGACGATCCCACGTCCTACGAGGATCCGGATTACTGGATCGAGGCGTGCCGGGAGCATCAGGCCCGACAATCGGCATAGGCGCGGCCATGTACACCATCGCCAAACGATTTACGTTCTCGGCCTCACACGTAATCGGCGGCCTGCCTGCGGAGCATCCGTGCGCCCGGCTTCACGGCCACAATTACGAAGTGGAAGTCGTGCTGGAATCCGCCACGCTCGACCCGGTCGGCTTTGTCCGCGATTATCGCGAGTTGTCGGCGCTGAAAGACTTCATCGACGACAATCTAGACCATCGCCACCTCAACGATGTGCTGGGACACGACCGCACGACGAGTGAAGTCATCGCGAAATGGCTCTACGACTGGTGCAAGGCGCGCTGGCCGGAGGTCGCAACCGTGCGCGTCAGCGAGACCCCACGGACATGGGCGGAATATCGGCCATGAAAGCGTCTATCCGCATCAGCGAAATCTTCGGTCCGACCGTGCAGGGGGAAGGTCCGTTGATCGGTCGCCCGACGGTGTTCGTGCGCACGGGCGGCTGCGATTACCGCTGTACGTGGTGCGACACGCTCTACGCGGTGCTGCCGGAGTTTCGCGAGGAATGGACGCTGATGAGCTCCGCCGAGATTCTGGCGCGGGTCGAGCGTCTGGCGGGCTCCGTGCCGGTGCTCGTATCACTCTCCGGCGGCAACCCGGCGCTTCAGCCGTTGGAACCGCTCATCGCGCAGGGCCATGGCAAGGGATACACGTTCGCGCTGGAAACCCAAGGCAGCGTGTCGCAACCGTGGTTCGCGGCGCTCGACTGGCTCATGCTGAGCCCGAAACCGCCCTCCTCCGGCATGACGACAGATTGGCAGGCACTCGACGATTGCGTCGCGGCGGCAGGAAGTGGCCCAGGCCGCGTCCTCAAGGTGGTCGTGTTCGACGAGGCCGACTACGCCTATGCCCGCCTTGTGGCAGACCGCTATCCGGCCCTGCCGATCTACCTCCAGGTCGGCAACCCCGCTCCACTGATGACCCATGCAGGACCGGGCAAGGAAGACGCCGACATCGACGACGTGATGAAGGGCTTCCGCTGGCTCGTCGACAAGGTGGCGGCAGACCGTTGGTTCTCCGCGACAGTGCTGCCGCAACTCCACGTGCTGGCGTGGGGCAACAGGCGCGGATTTTAGTTGCATCGATAGATCCATGAAGCGCGGCGTTCGTTGCAGTTCCGCCGCAGAGAAAACCAATCGTCTTACGTGTGGGTAGATCGATGGAAGTTCTAAGCTCTTCCTTTTCCTCTACAATCAAAGATGTCGGCGCATGAACGCGCCGGCATCCGCAAGGGCCTGACGTCCGGGTGCCAGATGCGCATTCCACATGGGCCAGGCATGAATCATGTGGGGCCAGATCTGCAACGTCACAGCCACATCCTGCGCGCCCGCCGCAGCCGCGAAGCGGGTCGCATCCGCAAGCAGCGCCTCGTCCGAGCCGACCTGGATCAGGAGCGGCGGCAGGCCCTTCAGGTCGGCATAGAGCGGCGAGACACGCGGATCCTTTCGGTCGATCTCCGGTGGAAGATAGGCATCGGCAAGCTCGGCGAGATAATCCTTGTGAATGAGCGGATCGATTGCTTCCTTGGTGGTGAGCGTCGCGCCCGACAGGGTAAGATCGGTCCAGGGAGACACCAGCCAACCGCAGGCAGGCAAAGCCGCCTGCGCGTTGCGCAAGGCGTTGATGAGCGCAACTGTAAGCCCTCCGCCGGCGCTGTCCCCACCGACCGCGATGTTCTCCGCCGCAAGGCCCTGCGCGATCAAAAATCGCCACGCGGCCATCGCGTCATCGAGCGCGGCTGGAAACGGGTTCTCCGGTGCGAGGCGATAGGCGACGCCGAGCGTCCGCACGCCCGCCGCCCTGCCCGCCTCCGTCACCAGACGCCGATGGCTGAGGACGGAGCCTGAGCAATATCCACCGCCGTGAAAGAACATGAGCACTCGTGAGGCAACGCTCCCCGGCGCGATGGACCATTCCGCCGAGAACCCATCCAGTTCAACCGGCTCCAGCTCGATATCATCGGCAACAGGCCAGACCGATCCCACCTCATCGATACGCCGCCGCCGCTCATCCCACCCGACCGGTCGAGGCTTGGCCCCCAGCAAAGCGCGAATGGCATCGATCTCGCTCTGGCCCACCGTCTCGCCCTCCCAAGGAAGCGCCCCACCGCTGCGCTTCGAGACAACGCGCAAGCCGTGCAAAGGGTCGAGGGCGCTACGCGTTGCGTGCGCCGGAAGGACGACGCAGGGTACGATGAAGGACGGCCTCGGCACCTACACACGCAATAGGAGATGCTTCTCCCGGTGATCGGAACGGAAGGCCGCCCTAGACTCTATTACGCGAAAAAAGTTTCGACGGATGTCGATCCGGCCGATGTTCGTTCGTCGTATGGGTAGGAAGGCCGATGTGGGCTTTCGGTGGATCAAAGGAGAAAGACGATGCGCGTGATGGTTATGGTGAAGGCCACTAAGGACAGCGAAGAGGGCATCCTGCCCTCGACCGAGCTGCTCGAGGCCATGGGTAAGTTTAACCAAGAGCTGATCAATGCCGGCATCATGCTGGCCGGCGACGGTCTGAAGCCATCGAAACAGGGCAAGCGCGTGGCTTTCGACGGCGCGAACCGCACCGTCCTCGACGGCCCCTTCGCCGAGACCCGCGAACTGGTTGCCGGCTTCTGGCTCTGGCAGGTGAAGGACATGGCTGAAGCGCTCGCGTGGGTGAAGCGCTGCCCCAACCCGATGCCAGGCCCGAGCGAGATCGAGATCCGCCCTATCTATGAAATGGCCGATTTCGCCGAAACCCTGACACCGGAGGTCGCTGAACTGCACGACCGAAACCGCGAAAAAGCGACGCGCCGCTGACGCTTTGCCGGACACCGGAGTGCGGCCCCCGCTTGCCGTGCACCGATAAGAGCAAACCGATACTCACGCTCTGACGCTCGGTCGGGGCATACCCAAAGGGACCCTCAATGCCCAAGATGATTTTCGTGAACCTGCCGGTGAAGAATCTCGCCGCCGCGACCCGTTTCTATCAAGCAATCGGGTGCGACAAGAATGACCAGTTCAGCGATGAGAACACAGCCTCGATGGTCTGGTCGGACACCATCACCTTCCACCTTCTGACACACACCTCCTTCTCGACCTTCACGGCGAAACCTATCGCCGACGCGCACAAGACCATCGCCATGCTGATGGCCCTGTCGCGCGACAGCCGCGAAGAGGTGGATGCCATCGTCGAGGCTGCGGCGGCTGCCGGTGGCAAGGCCGACATCCGCGAGCGCCAGGACCTGGGCTTCATGTACGTCCGCACCTTCGAGGATCCCGACGGCCATGTGTTCGAGCCGGTCTGGATGGACGTCGCCGCGGCGATGGCCGGGCAGCAAGCCGTACCGGCCTGACGACGCCAGGCGCAAGGAGAAAAACCAAGGGTCGGCTTGCCCTGCGTGCCAGCCGACCACCGCAACAATCCTCGCTCAGTAAGGGTGTCGGTCTTTCTTGTTGGTCCACGCTTCATAGGCTTTCAAACCGGTCGCACGCTCGAAGCCAGGCGTCACCGCGATGCGCCGTTGATCCCACGGCTTGACGAAATCTTCGTATTGGAAGGCGTCGTCGAAACCGATCTCGCTCGTGTCCTCGAGGCTGGCGGCGAAGTAGACGTGGTCGATACGGGACCAGTAGATGGCGCTCATGCACATGGGGCACGGCGCGCCGTTGATATAGATATCGCAGCCTTTCAGCATGCGGGCACGCTCGGGCACGGGATCCGGAGAACCGGGCTCACGCGGAATCATCTCGAGGATCGTTCCCTTGCTGTAGTCGCTGCCCAGAAGCGCCTTGGGATTGAGCCGCGCCGAGGCATCCATGATCGCGGTAACTTCGGCATGATAAACCGGGCAGCCGGTGAGGAGCACGCGGTTCTGACCGCGCCCGATAATCTCGCCGTCCTTGACGATGACGGCGCCAAATGGCCCGCCCCAGCCTTTCTCGACCGACTCGATAGCGAGTCTGGTCGCCTCGGCCATGAATTTGCGCTTATCGCTCTCCGAAGCCTCCTTCGTGACGGCCTCGCCCGCTGCACTCGCCGGCCTCGCAAGAGCAACGGTTGTGGCGGCACCCGCCGCGAGACTGCGGACAAGGAAGCGACGCCGGTCATCGGAGACAGGATCATCACAGCGAAAGCGTGACATGGATTTTCCTACAATTAACGCAAGGGAAGCTTAAGAATACATACTTCACCTTGGCTGGATAGAGAATTTTTGGGTAGCCGCCTCCTCGTTTCGCAGGACCGAAATCCGCCATTGCTTGCCTCGCTCCTCGCGCTCCCATAAACCGGAGGCGTGGCGACCGACACCCATCACGCAATCGAGACGGTCTTCCGGATCGAACAGGCCAGGCTCATCGCGGGCCTGGCGCGGATGGTGCGCGACGTCGGCGTGGCCGAGGAGCTGGCGCAGGACGTTCTCGTGACCGCCCTCTCCGAATGGCCGAAGACCGGGATCCCGAGAAATCCCGGCGCATGGTTGATGGCCACGGCCAAGCGCCGGGCCATCGACGGGATCCGTCGTGACAGGATGCTCGCGAAGAAACACGCGGAGATCGGTCGGGACCTTGAGGACGAGCGCGACACCAGCGTCGAGGCCATTGAGGCCGCCATGGACGACGACCTCGGCGACGAGCTTCTGGGCCTGATCTTCACCGCCTGCCATCCAGTCTTGTCTCGCGAGGCACGAACGGCCCTGACCCTGCGCCTGATCGGCGGCCTGACGACCGACGAGATCGCCCGCGCATTCCTGTCCAGCGAGGCCACCATCGCCCAACGCATCGTCCGGGCCAAGAAGGCGCTCGGCAAGGCTCGCCCGGCTTTCGAAGTGCCACGCGGCGAGGAGCGGATGCAACGCCTCGCCTCGGTTCTGGAGGTCATCTACCTGATCTTCAATGAAGGTTACGCCGCCACCGCTGGCAAGGACCTGACCCGTCCCAACCTTTGCGCGGAAGCCCAGCGCCTGGGCCGCATTCTCGCCGGCCTAGCCCCCGACGAGCCCGAGGTCTTCGGCCTCCTCGCCTTGATGGAAATCCAGGCCTCGCGCCTTTCCGCCCGCCTCGGCCCGGATGGCTCACTGGTTCCCCTGCCTGAGCAGAACCGTGCCCGTTGGGACCAGTTGCTGATCCGCCGGGGCCTCGCTGCCCTGGAACGCGCCGAGGCACTCGGTGGCGCAAACGGCCCCTATGCCCTGCAAGCGGCGCTTGCCGCCTGTCATGCACGTGCCCACAAGGCCGAGGAGACGGACTGGAAGAGAATTGCAGCACTCTATGACACCCTGCGTGAGAACATGCCCTCGCCCGTGGTCGATCTCAACCGGGCCGTGGCCCACAGCATGGCTTTCGGCCCGGAAGCCGGTCTGACGCTCTTGAGCGAGATTGATCAGGCCGCTTCCTTACGCAACTATTCGTCGCTGCCGGCAGCAAAGGGAGATTTTCTATTCCGAGCGGGTCGATTTGCCGAAGCCAAGGATCAGTTCCAGCGCGCGGCTGCGCTTTCCCGAAACGAGCATGAAAAGGCTTTTCTTCTCAAGCGTGCAGCGGCCTGCGACGGCTGAACACAATCAAAGATTGTTCTAAGCCATTCTCACGAAGCCCATATTGTCACCGATAACGGTTGTCGGGCCGATGGGCAGCGGCTCGGGATTGCTGAGATCGAGCTGGACGAAATCGAGTTTGTCTTTCCATGCCTTTTTGAGGAAGTCGCCGAAGGCGTGAATCGTGAGTTGCTCCCCAGGACACCGCCGGTAGCCGAACCCGAAAGGTGCGAAACCGGCATAGTCGCACACCGGAAGCGGCTTGTTGTCGATCTTGCCGAAGACGGTTCCGAAGGCGCTGTTTTCCATCGATCCCTTACGACCGTCATTCAGGTCGAAACTCGTCTTGTCGAACGGGCATTTTGCAAAGCCCATGGAAAGCGCCTTGGCTTCGTCGATGTCCTGACTCGTGGGCTCGTGTTCATAACGAGACGGATCGAATTCGGCAGGGTTCGTCCAATGCACCGGATCCTTACTCGTCGACGTATGCGGCGTCACCATGTAGCCATGACGCTCGAAATACGGCGGTCTGGTTTCGCTGAGAGCGGAAATGCTTCCACCATTGGGTGAAATGGTGCGGAACAGTTCCATGGTGAAGCGCTCCAGCGGCGTGAACGGCGCGCCATTGGCGCTGTCGAAATCGCTCTCCATGGTCTTCTTGAACCATGACCTGACGGCCGAATCTCCCGTGCCCGAGCCGAGCCTCAGCATGATGTTGTAGAGCGTGTTCCCCCACTGGCTGAACGCCACGAAGTTATGGAAACATTCGAACACCACATCCTTGGGGGCGAAGTATTCTCCATCTCCCGCGTTCTTGATCCAGTACCAGGCAAATGTCCCTTCCGGATTCTGGATCTTGCCTGCTTTCATGTCGGAGATTTTCTCCGCGATCCACTCCTTGAGGTACGCGAGGTTCGAGCGCACCGTCATGTAATTCTCGTACACGATCCGTTGCGTCGGATCGCGATAAGCGAGAACCGTGTTGAAGCTGTTCCCGATCTGGCGCACGCGGTCGGGGATCTGGTCATGCGATACGCCGAGATGGAGATCCCAATAGAGATCCCAATAGGCCTCGAGATAGGGCCGCATTAGCGGCTTTTTGGCGTTTGCATCCGACATGAGCTTGTCGAAGAACGCAACAACCTTGGGGCCGTATTTTTCCCGATAGAGATCGGGGGTCACAGCCGACATGTAAATCCGCTTTCTGCGATTGTCCGGACCGCGCTTTTCAAGCCCTTGCAGAAACACCGTCACGCCGTGTTCCGGATCAGGCTGCCACGTCTCACTCAACAAGCCCCAAAGGTCATACGGCAGAGCGTTTTCCTTGGTGAGCTCCACCCCGATCATAGGCAGCATCGGCTGCTCCCCATGATAGGTGCTCACTAGAAAATACGGGACGATCACATGCTCGAAATAACCAGGGTCGAAATCTCTCGCGAATTGCGCTCGCAGACGCGCCGCAGCGGATGCGACGTCCGCTGGTGAAAGAGGTTGTCCCGCAGCAGGTGGCGATTGTGGAAGAGCGGCGTTTGTGGACAGAGCGACAGCGGCGGTAGCACCACCGGTCAAGAACGTACGTCTTTTCATGATGGGATCCTCTGGAACGAACGAGAAGTTCAAATTTCCGTCGAAACGCCTGCCAGTCGAAACGCATGCAATGACTGTAGAGCTAGTCTGATCCCTCTTTTAGGCAAGGCCACATCGCCTCGCTCTTCGCCTCCGAATGAACCGCTCAGTTCCAGCGACTTCTTGACGATCCGTTCCAAGTCCATGCCTGGATTGAAAGTCTTTACCTGCCTTGAGGCAGTGAGCCTCTTACGACCCCTTTCGAAGCTGGATGATACGCTCGATCCAGGTTACCGCGCGGCCGAGTCCGAGCGTCGACATCAAGGCGTGGAATGGTGTCCGGTTGCCGGAGGATGCGCCGCTCGGGCCGCTCGCCTTCAACCAGGGGCGCCGCCCCGTGCGGATCTGTCTCAAGTCGATGTCCTTGAAGCCGAACGGAGGCACGCAAGGCGTGGCATATCCCGGATAACCTGAAAATCCGACACGGTCGGGAGGCAATACGTAGCCTACCTCGCGTTTTTCCGTTTCGGGAAATGTCCTTCGATAGAGATGGTTGTCCACCACTGTGCCGAGATACTGGCCGTTGAGATCGACCGCGTCATCGTCATCCCAAGGGAACCAGCCGATCCAGTTTCCTTTTTGATCGAACAGGTAACGGTCGTTTGGAGTGCGACGGAAGGCGATCCAATCCCCGGATGACGCAAAATAATGCTGCATCCCGGCGGGCACTTCCCCAACCCATCGGGAATTGAGCTTCATCGGCTCGGCGGGTTTGAGCAATGGCTCGACATTCGCGTTATCGACAGCCGCCTGATCGAACGCCACAACATCTTCTGTTCTGCCGGGCTGAGGCGGGCGCGGCGGTTGCGATTTGTTTCGAAGCCGCTTGAGGGGCAGACGCGTGTGGGTGGAAACCCAGCCGATTTCCCGGCGCTCGGGCACGAGATAAGCCCGCTCCCCTTCCATCCTCTCGATGCGGCAAGTGATCGTTCTCTTGTCACCGGGGAAACGGTATTCAACCGTTGCTCCGACCTGCAACTGAACGCCATCGACCAAGACAGATACCGTTTCTGCGAGACTTCCAGACGGCAAGTCGTCATCCAGCGAGACTCGATCCGTGACCTTGGACCGTTCGACGGCTTCGACAATAAGCCGCGCAACTTCGCGGTGACGTTGACCGACAGGTCTCGCTTCCGATTGCGCCCGCTCCGGATACCAGGTGCCACCTATCTTGGTGAGCAACTCCGCGACGAGTTCGACTTCCTCTTTGGTCACTCTGCTTTCCCCACTGATGTTGACGCTGTTGCGCGTCGAGCCTTCCAGGCTTCTCGATGGCGAGTCAGGATGCCAATTCAGTCGTGCTCGGCGCGAGCGTCTGGAGCGACACCCAACCGACATTCGGCTGCACGGGAACGAGATAGACGCGACCATGATCCATGCCCTCGATGCGACAGGTGATCGCTCTCTTTTCGCCCGGCGGGCGATACGCGACCGTCACGCCCACATAGAGCTGGTCATCCTCGGCAAAATTGAACGGTTTGCTGTCTCGCGTACCGGCTGAAGCGTCCTGCTTCTCTGCGTCACGTTCAAGCACACCAAGGATGAGACGAGCCGCGTCGCGATGCCGGTTGTTGACGGCTCGCAATGCAGGCCGCGTCCGTTCCGGATAGGACGAGCCGCTGATCTTTGCGAGCAACTCGGCGACAAGTTCGATTCTTTCTTCACTCAAAGCCCAGCCTCCCCCGACATGCCCTAAGGGAAACTACAAAACTTCTCCCAAGAACGCCACAGCTTGGAAGGGGTAACCCCTCCCTCTCGCCGTCATTCCGGGGCCGCGCAGCGGAGCCCGGAATGACGGAGATTGAGGTCCCCGAGAGACTGCATTCCCAACACACCGGGCTTCAATACCCGCCTCCGAAATCGGGAACTCCCGCATCACTTCGCGCGAAGGTTGCATAGACGAAGCGTATCTGTGATGAATAAATCCCCGGAGGATTCATCGCATGACTTCCGACACCAGGACTTGCCCCCGCTGTGCTCGAACGGTGAAAGCCGAAGACTTGGTTTGTCGATACTGTCACCACGATTTCGAGGCGGCGGCGGCCTTCGTTCAGAGCAGCGGAATGGGAAACTCCATCCTCAAGATCGTTGCGCTCATTGCCATTCCGGTGGTCGGTTTCATGATTTATCTGATCGCGGAGGAGGTCAGTAAAACCGAGCATTATGCAACGAGCATGGGCATGTCCGTTTCGGAATGCCAGACGCACGAACTGGCAACTGGACGCGACCACAGTTTGGCCGAGAAATTCTGCAGCCGCCAGGTTCCGAAAACAGGGGGACTATTCTGGACGTCGCCCCCATCGGGCTCCGGCTTTTCACACCCACCGAAGCCCTGATTTGTCGATCGCGCGACGTCCCGTATCCGTTCTCTGTTGATTTAATTCCGCGACAGCGCCATAACGCAACGTTACGGCATGCCGAAGTTTAGACATTCGACGAAAGTATCGCGGAAAATTGCGACGGTCCAACAACTCCCCCAGAGGCTGGCCGAGATCAAGATATACAATAAATGAAACTTGATTTTTTCACGCTCTACTTAGTCATCCTGCTCAACTCGGTCATGCTTTGCATCGTATGGGCAGGATTTTGCTATATTCATCAAAATATTCATGGCGCGCGTTTCTTGCTGGCGGCGTGTCTGCTGACCACGACAGGCGGCTTGTTGCTG
This sequence comes from Microvirga sp. 2MCAF38, assembly GCF_052115485.1. NCBI lineage: Bacteria > Pseudomonadati > Pseudomonadota > Alphaproteobacteria > Hyphomicrobiales > Methylobacteriaceae > Microvirga > Microvirga sp. 2MCAF38. The sequence continues at coordinate 350,669 of NZ_JBFRGU010000002.1, forward strand.
GCGTTCGAGCACACGCAATATGCGCGCGTTTTCAGCATCGCGGGAAATGCGTTCGTCATTTTCGGATTTTGCATGGTGTGGACGGGCGTCCGATGCTTCTACGGCATGCGAGCGCTGTGGCGCGTGAACGCGCTCGTCATGCTCGGCGGCATCGCCGTGATGATCTTCGCGGGCGATGATCGCGCAAGCCAAAATGTGAGTTATGCGATTGCCCAGCTGGTTCCCATGAGCCTGGCCTTCATCGTCCTGATCGGCCATGGCCGAAGTCTCGGCGGCATTGTTTCTGCCTGCGCGCTCGCTGTTGCAATGGCGGGACAGGGAACCGAGACGATCCTGAACATCGCGAGGCTGACCGGCGCTCTTTCGACCGAACGATACTACGATGTCGCGTCATACCTGCTCGTTGCCGTTATTTTTGGCGCGAGCCTCTGGAATCTCGGCTTCTTGCTGCTGGCAATCGACCGTTTGCGCGCCGAGCTCGCCCAACTCGCGAGGCTCGACGATCTGACCGGGCTGCCCAATCGGCGCAGCCTTTTGGAAATCGCGGATCGTCGCCTCGCCCGCGCCCGTCGAAACGGTTTGAGCCTGGCGCTGCTGTTGATCGATGTCGATAAATTCAAGGAAATCAACGACACCTTCGGGCATGCGGCGGGTGACGCCTGTTTGGTGCACTTCGCGGATACGGTTGCCGACAAACTCGGCTCAGGCCAGACCCTGGCAAGATTGAGCGGGGATGAATTCGGGATTGTCATGATCGACGCTGCGGATGAACACGCAACGGCGATAGCGGATGAGTTGGTCCGGCTGGTTGCGACCACCCCATTCTGCTGGCGCGGCAAGACGATCCCGCTTTCCATCAGCATCGGCGTGGCGGTGTGGCACGAAGGCGTTACGCAGACGCTCTCGGCTCTCTTCGAAGCGGCGGATATCGCCCTCTACGAGGCGAAACGGCGCGGCCGCAATGGCTATGCGGTGGCGCACAAACTCCAGCAGCCGATCGCCTTGGTCAACGCTCGTTTGCTGTCAGCTTCGATTTGATCGGAATTCGACGCGACCGACGGATTAAACTTACCCCGCCCGCCCCGCCTTCGATGGCAGCGGGAACAGGGTCAGGAATGTCTTGGCGAGTTTACGGTCTCCCGTGGTCTTCACGACGCCATCCGCCTCCAACGCTTCGAGCGGCTCCCCCGTATAGATGGCGCGGGCGATCTCGGGGGCGGTTCCGGTGAAGATGAGGTCGGCTTTATCGAGCGGTCCGCGGGCGATCTCGATCCGGCCTTGCGCCAGATGTCCGAGGAAGGTCTCCTCGCCAACATGGAAGCCGATACGCGCGTCGATGCCCTTGGACCTTTCAGGGGCGAGCATCGTGCGCATCGACAGCATCAGGGACACGCTGCTGAACGGCAGGCTTGGATCATGTATGGGCGAGCGCGCCGCCCAGCGGCCGAGAACTTGGAAGATCGGCTCGCTCTCGTAGCCCCATTCCGTCAACTCATAGACCTGGCTCGAGGCGGGCGGCGGCAGCTTGCGACGCACGAGCACGCCGACCTCTTCCAACCCTTCGAGACGCTGGGTCAGCACGTTGGCGCTGATCCCCGGCAGGCTCCCGCGCAGGTCGCTGAAACGCTTCGGCCCCAGCATCAATTCACGCATCACCAGGAGCGCCCAGCGCTCTCCGACCAGATCGAGCGCATGAGCCGCAGCGCAGGCATCGTCATATTGGCGGCGAGACCGAGGCTCCATCTCAGTAGTAATTTTTTCTAACTTCATGGTTGCTATGGATAACTTTTTGGGGAATCCATGTCAAACCAATCACGGGAGGAGATAACTCATGCAAAAGCTGATCTTTGTGAACCTGCCAGTCAGCGATCTCGAGCGAGCCACGGCGTTCTACGAGGCGGTGGGCGCTCATAAGAATGAGCAGTTCTGCGACAACACGGCGTCGTGCATGGTGTTTTCCGAGACCATCCACACGATGCTTCTGACTCACGACAAGTTTCGGCAGTTCACGCCGAAGAAGATCGCCGATGCGCGGGAGGTCAGCGAGGTGCTGATCTGCATCTCCGCCGACAATCGCGCGGCTGTCGACGAGATGGTCACCAAGGCGGCGGCCGCTGGCGGCAAGGTCGATCCCGGCCCGAAGCAGGATTATGGTTTCATGTACGGGCGCAGCTTCGAGGATCTGGACGGGCACATCTGGGAGGTCATGTGGATGGATATGGCGGCTGTCGCTGCAGCCGGTGAGATGACGCCAGCCTGATCCTCGCCCTCCTCTCACGAAGCGATCCTTCCAACAAAGGACGCTTTCACCGCCGGGTGGATTCCGCAGGACCCATTCATGGTCGTGATCGTTACCTTCGAGCCGGAGGAGACGCGGATCCGCTACAGCGCCGCGTGCGGCATTGAACGAAGGACGCTGAGGATGGACCACCGTCGCGAGGCAGCTTGCGGAGCTCGCCGAAGAGCGCGCTCCCATGCAGGCGGCTTGACTCCGCCTAAGAGCAACCAGATGGAGAAAAACGATGAGCTATATCGACGGTTTCGTCATTCCCGTGCCTGCCGATAAGAAGGAAGCTTATCGCGCGATGGCCACCAAGGCGGTTCCGATTTTCAAGGAACATGGCGCGACCCGCGTCGTCGAATGCTGGGGTGACGACATCCCCGACGGCAAGGTGACGGATTTCAAAGGCGCGGTGAAAGCCGAACCCGGCGAGACCGTCGTCTTCTCCTGGATCGTCTGGCCCTCGAAAGAGGTCCGCGACGAGGGCAACAAGAAGGTCATGGCCGACCCGCGCATGAAAATGGTGGAAGACATGCCCTTCGACGGCAAGCGTATGATCTATGGCGGGTTCGAACTGCTGCTCGACAGCAAGCGGTGATTGGGGAGCGGCGACACGCTGCCATTAAGCACAGCCCTCCCACCCGTCATGGCTGAGCCTGTCACCGCAATCCGGCTTCAGCTTATTCCATGAGGAAGTCGGCAATGGCCGACTTCCGCCATCCGCGGCTCTCTCCAAACCGCGCACCCAAGTCCAAGCCGTGGATTGCGGATCAAGTCCGGCCGTATCGGTGAAGTGTGAGGGAGCGCCTCTCAATAGAACCCACAAAATGCTTGTGGCGGCTAAACACGAAGCTTCTTGAGTTCGCGCATAAGACGCGCATTCTCTTCCTTCAATTGCCGGATCCGTGACTCCGCGGCCTTGGCGTGATCGATGCCCCACTCGTAGACGGTCCTGACAATCACATCGCCCTGCTTTCCCGACGTCTTGGGGCTCAGCAGATCCCACCATGTCGTGCCCAGCCCCTTGACCAACCGGTGAGCCGCAAGAGCCGCCGAGGCTCGCTCGCCTGGATGATCGGAACCGAGCATTCCCAGAATCCTGGTCAGCTTGATGAGTTGTCCTTGCCGCATTGCACCCCCGGATATCGCCCAAAGGGGGATCTAAGGATCGTTGTAAAAGTCTGACAGGGGCAAGCGCGCATCCTTGGCTTGTCGCAGGATGGGTTGCTCAATCACGACGATAATGTAATATGATTGGCGTTGGGCATGAATGGCCCGACCATCCCCAAAAATCATCCAAAAACGCTCCATGCCCCCTCCGCTCAGCCAGCGGTCGCGCGTGTGCGCTCAATCTTCGCATCCCGAGGCGCGGGTGTATGACGATCGATGCGCAGGAATGACACGCGCTCTCCTGGTCATTTCAAAGCCGCAAAGCAGAAGCCAGGAATCGGGGCATCTTCCCTGCGAAAATGTAGCGACAGGCAAGTGATCGCTACATCGCGCGTTGACAAAATTCGCTACTTTATGTAGCTATTCATCATCTAATGGATGGCGGTCATGGCGCTCAACACAAGGAGAATTTCTATAGCAACGACAAGGCACTGGCCGTCGCGCACCCCTTCAGGCCCTCGAAAACCCGGCTAACTGGCGCGACCCCACACGCTCGCCCTGTGGCAATACGGCCCTTTCAATCCCCATGCACGAAGCAGGAGCTTAAGCCCATGTCGAACCGCGATATGCGAAGCCGGCAAGTCCGCTCTGTCATCGAACGCGCCAATTACGACGCTCGTGCCCGCCCGGTGACCCTACCGTCTCTGCGTTCCTGCTACGGCGGGCAGACTGTCACGTATCTGGAGGGTCGGCTGCGCATCGAGGCAGAGACCTCTTCTGTAAATAAAAACTCTTCTCTCGACAGGCGTTAAAGGCGAGACGCGTCAGCGCTTGAACAGCGGGTGTTCCACCTTGTCGCCGGCCTTGATTCCGAGTTTTGCCGCAGTTCCTGCATTTAGCTCAAGCACGGCGAGCACAGGTTCGCCCGAAGAAATCGTTCGGGTCGACAAGGGTTCGGTATTGGCCGCGATCCGGGCGATGGTTCCGTCCGGGCGGATGAAGAGCATGTCGAGCGGGAGGTAGGTGTTCTGCATCCACATGGAGACCGGCTCCACGCGGGCGAAATCGAACAGCATGCCCCGGTCGGCCCCCATTGAGCGGCGGAACATCAGGCCTTGGGCCCGGTCGGCATCGTTGCGGGCGACCTCAACCTGGAAGCTCTGCCGCTGGCCGCCCTGAGTGAGAATGGAAAGCTGCTCGAAAGTCTGAGCCTGGCTGTGGCCGACCGTCAGGAGACTCGCTCCGAAGACGATCAGGAAGAGCGCGACAATGCGCTTCGCAACGAACGCCATCAGTGCGAGTGCGGCAAGGTCATGTCAGCCAGGCGAACCTCAGCGGCCATGAGGCCTTTCGATCCGTCGCCGAAACGCACCAGGACACGGTCGCCGGGCTTCAACTCAGCAATGCCGTAACGCCGCAATGTCTCCATGTGCACGAAAATGTCGGGTCCGCCCTCGCCTTGTGACAGAAAGCCGAAGCCGCGCAGCCTGTTGAACCACTTCACCACAGCCGGTTCGAGCCCGCTTGTCGGCGTCACCTGCTCATGGGTCCGCGCGAGCGGCAGCTCAGAGGGGTGAAGGGCGGTGGATTGATCGAGCGACACGACACGGAAAGCCTGGAGTCCGCGGGGCCGCTGGACGGCCTCCACGACAATCCGGGCGCCCTCGTTCGCGGCCTGATACCCGTCACGGCGCAGGCAGGTCACGTGGAGAAGCACATCCGGCATGCCGTTGTCGGGAACGATGAAGCCGAAGCCTTTGGCGACATCGAACCATTTGATGTGGCCGGACACCTGAACCAGGTCCAGAGGCTTCTCCGCCGAGAGGTCCAGGCTCGTTTCGCGGTCCTGGTCGAAGGAGCCCTCCGCCCTCCGCGAATTAAATGAATTTGAACCGAAATCGTTGGACATGAAGAAACCCGTACTCGAATCAAGGGCACGATTCTTAATGAGAAGATAACACCGTCCTGAATCCGGAAAAGCCCGAAACGACAATTTATCGTCCTGATCGTTACCGCGCTACCGTACAAACGATTCCAGAACCGGCCCAATTTCCGCGTGAATGACGAGATCGGCCACCTCATCGAGCGGGGTTTTCTCGCGGTTCAGAATGATGAGTTTCGCGCCGTTTTTCTTTGCCAGCAAGGGCAAGGACGCCGCCGGATAAACCACCAGCGACGAGCCGACGACAAGGAAGAGATCGCAATCGGTCGCCAATTCATGAGCCTTTCTCATCGCATCGACAGGCATCGCCTGCCCAAACGAGATGGTCGCGGATTTTAGTACGCCACCGCACATTTCGCAGACCGGGGCAGCGCCACGCTGCTCAAAAATCGTGCGTATCGGCGCCAGCTCATGGCGCGTGTTGCATTCGAGACAGCGTGCATAGGTGCCATTGCCATGAAGTTCGACGGTTCTCTCCGCAGGAATGCCGGATTCCTGATGTAGCCCATCAATGTTCTGGGTGATGACGGCCGTCATCTTGCCGACCGCCACGAGTTCGGCAAACGCGCGATGACCGCGATTGGGTTTTGCCTCGCGATAGAGATCGTCCATCGTGAACTTGCGCCGCCATGCCTCTTGGCGTGCGGCGGGACTGGCGACGAACAGATCGAACGGGATCGGTTTGTTACGCATCCACGGGCTATCGGGCGAGCGGAAATCGGGCACGCCGCTTTCGGTCGAAATACCGGCACCCGTGAAGCCGACGACGGCGCGCGCCTCGGCGATCATGTCCTGCAATTTTGCAATTTCATCTTGAAGTTGATCCGTCATGGCAATTGATATGGGGGCACACCTGCCCTACGCCATCCCGTGTAACAGGATCGAACATTTTGAAAGTTCAGCCCTCGTCTCAGGCGATCGCGTCCCAGCGTTGGGATATGATCGACATCGCCCGCGGCCTCGCGATCTGCGCGATGATCGTCTATCATTTCAGTTGGGATCTCAGTTACCTACAGCTGATTGCGACGGATATCGTTCAAGATCCCGGCTGGCGTTGGTTCGCACGCTCGATTGCGGGATCGTTCCTGTTTCTCGTGGGCATAGGCCTCGCTCTCGCACATGCACGCGGCTTCAACAGGGTCGGGTTCCTGTGGCGACTTCTGCGCATCGGCGGCTCTGCGGCGCTGATTACGGTCGCCACCTATTTCGCCTTTCCGGAAACGTATATTTTCTTCGGCATCCTGCATTGCATTGCTGTGTCGAGCGTGTTGGCCCTGCCCTTTCTGCGTGTGCCGATCTGGTTGGTGCTCGCGGCGGCGGCGGCATGTTTCATCGCGCCGTTCGTCTTCACCAGCCCGAGCCTCGATGCGCCGTGGCTGGATTGGCTCGGTCTTGGATCATTCGAGCCATCGGCAAACGATTATGTGCCGATCTTCCCATGGTTCGGGCTCGTGCTCATCGGTCTCGGCGTCGGCAAGATGTTGCTGGTATGGCCAGGATCCATGGATATCGCGCGCTGGAAAGCCGTGAACGTGCCTTCACGCGGTCTGATCTGGGCCGGGCGCAAGAGCCTTCCCATCTACCTAATCCACCAACCGCTGCTGCTGGCTCTCCTCTACGGCGTGCTGCAGCTCACAGGCCCCAACCCGATCGCCCAAGCGCAACCGTTCCTGTCTCAATGTGAAGCCGATTGCACGGCCAGCAAGGCTAACGCCGCTCTTTGCCGGGCCACCTGCGCCTGCGTCGCCACGAATTTGCGCGGCACTCCCGTATGGTGGAAGCTTCTGGCAGATCAGCTCGAAGCGGATGATCAGATCCAGGTTTCGCGAACCATCCAGCAATGCCTTCGCGTGACGCCGCCGAATTAAACCTGCAGCGAGAGCGCAATCGTAACGGCCACCGCACATCCTACAAAGGAGACGAGCGGAAAGCTCAACGCGTCAAGTTCGTCGAACTTGCCCGCGAGCGTTTGAAGGCGCATGACAGCCATGTCGCGTGAAGGTGATGCGGTGTCGGTGAACACAAGATAGCCTTCGCAGCCAATGAAGCCGGGCTTAAGCCCGGCGCRCGACGGAGGCTTCGCCATGCTTCAGGATTATCTCAAGGATCTTCCCCTCGTCGCCATTCTGCGAGGCCTGACGCCCGATAACGCCGAGGCCGTTGGGATGGCGCTTGTCGATGCCGGTTTCGGGATCATCGAAGTTCCTCTGAACTCGCCTCACCCGTTTCGCAGCATTGAAATCCTGGCCAAGGTTCTGCCGAAAAACATCCTCGTCGGCGGAGGAACCGTGCTCGACGTAGCCTCCGTGGATGGCGTTCGGGATGTCGGCGGCCATCTCGTCGTCATGCCACATGCGGATACGGAGGTGATCCGCCGCGCCAAAGAACTTCGGATGATCTGCACGCCGGGCGTGGCAACTCCGACGGAGGCATTCGCGGCGCTGAAAGCCGGTGCGGATGCGATCAAGATTTTTCCCGCAGAAGCCATTCCGCCCTACGTGATCAAGGCGTGGCGCGCGGTGCTTCCCCCGGACACCATCGTCCTGCCGGTCGGTGGCATCCGGCCGGACACCATGCGGTCCTATGTAGAGGTGGGAGCGAACGGCTTCGGCCTGGGCTCGGCTTTGTTCACACCGGGCATGCCGGTTGACGAAATCTCCCGCAACGCCCGCGCCTTCGCGAGGGCCTGGAGCGAACTGAGAGCAAGCTAGAGTCGTTTTCATGGACGCTGTCTCACTCTCGCCCAAGATCGCCGGGCGGCACGCCTCTCCGCTCAAGATCGCCTTCGGCGGCATGGCCGCGCTTGCGGTCGCCATGGGGATCGGGCGTTTCGCGTTTACGCCCTTGTTGCCCATGATGCTGAACGATCGGGTAGTGGATTTGCCATCCGGGAGCTGGCTCGCGACGGCGAATTATGTCGGCTATCTGCTGGGGGCTTTGCTATGCACCGTTCAGCCTCGAATTTGGGCCGGCAATCCGCGCCTTCCGGCTATCGCCAGCTCGACATTCGTGCGCGCCGGACTAGCGCTGACGGTTCTGCTGACCTTGGGCATGGCATTCCATGCTCCCGGTCTCTGGCCATTGCTGCGGTTTCTGTCGGGCGTGGTGAGTGCGGTCGTCTTCGTGTTCACGTCAAGCTGGTGCATGGCACGCCTCGCCAAGGCTAACGCCTCGCCGCTCGGTGGTCTGATCTTCGTCGGCCCCGGCGCAGGCATTGCCGCATCGGGCCTTCTCGCAAGCGCCATGGTCGCGTTGCATTGGACGGCGGCCACCGGCTGGCTGGTCTTCGGAGTGCTCGCCGCAGCGTTGACCGCCCTGGTCTGGCCGATCTTTCAAGGCGCAGACGACTCTCGCCCACTCGTCCCGGTCGGATCCGATGGAGGCGCGCGCTCTCGGGGAACGGCTGAACTTGCTTTCCTCACCTTCGCCTACGGCCTTGCCGGATTCGGATACATCATCACCGCGACGTTCCTGCCTGTGATCGCGCGCGAGGCTCTGCCGCCGTCTCCATGGCTCGATATGTTCTGGCCGATTTTCGGGTTGGGCGTGATGAGCGGCGCTTTCCTCGTGACGCGGATCCCGTCCCGGTACGATTATCGCTATCTCCTGACAGGTTGCTACGTGTTGCAGGCCGCCGGAATTCTCTTGAGCCTGTGGCTTCCGAGTTTGAGCGGGTTCGCACTTGGCAGCCTTCTCCTCGGCGTTCCCTTTACGTCCATCACGTTCTTCGCTCTGCACGAAGTCCGCCGCCTGAGTCCCACGAATGCTGCAAGCATGATGGGCTTGCTCACAGCCGTTTACGGCATCGGTCAAATCGCGGGTCCGCCCCTGACGACCTTTCTTCTCGATCATACAGGAACCCGCGCGGAAGGATTCGGCCTGGCATTGGAGATCGCAGCCCTCGCTCTCGCCACGGGGGCGGTCATCTACCTCGCCCTGACGCGGGCTTATCCGCTTTCGCGAGCGGGGCGTTAGTCCACGCTTCGCGCGAGACACCAGAAACCGTTTCCTCGAACCGCCTTTTCTCACGGGCCGCGCAAATGCTTGCGCAGCCCCGAAGCATTGGATGTAGAAGGACGGCGTTCCTCTACTTAGGAAAATAGAATTAATACAACAACTTCAAGAAACACATTTTGGTCACAATGCATTGCCAAGTTGAATTGACGCACATGAGAATAATATCTCGGGCGTATCAAATTGGGGGAATGTATAAATATGAATATTTATATTCATCTAAATCATCATATGCCTGCAATATTACAATTAAATTCAGAATCAGATAAAATATCAGCACGCATATCTTCTACAGCACATCGCGAACGCCCGGCGATTTAAGCCAATAGTAAAATAGCGCCCTCGCGTTTCATCCCTCCGGCTCTCAGTCGGTTTCATTTCCAGCAGTTGCCTCACCGCGTTCAATCAAGGCGGGCCCATGTCAGCGGCTCGTGCCTTTCCATCGAGTTGGGGCATTCCACCCGACTTTTCTTCAAACCACCGTCGCGTTTTCCAGTTCTAAAAAAGGGGAAAATTCATCATGGCCGTTACACCGACCAAAACTCTTCAAGGCTTCCCGGATGCAAAGAGCACCGGCGTTCCGGATGGCGTAAAACTCACGCCGCAATCCGGGGATTTGACCATCACGACACCGGGCGCCGTCATCGACGCGCGCGACATCAAAGGGACCGTGTGGATTCTGGCTCCGAACGTGACGATTCAGAACAGCCGCATCACAGCGACCGATTGGACGGCTGTCTGGATCAAGCCCGGCGTCACGGGCACCGTGATCAAGGATTCCGAAATCCAGAACATCGGAAGCAGCAAAGACGGCGCCAACGGCATCGTCGGTGAAGGAACATTCCTGCGAAACGACATCTCCCACGTGGAGAACGGCTTCAACATATTCGGGCCGAGCGTCATCCAGGACAACTACATCCACGATATGTACGCCCCCAACGTGCGTATCGGAACCGTGTGGGGAGGCCCGCACTACGATGGCGTCGAGATCAACGGTGGCCATGACATCTTCATCAAGCACAACACGATCATCAACGACAACAACCAGACCTCCGCGGTGATGATCGATAACGATGGAGCGCCTGTCTCCAACATCCAGGTGGACGGCAATTACCTCGCCGGAGGCGGTTACACCGTCTACTCGGACGGCAGCTTCAGCGGCGGGTCGATTACGGGCGTATCGTTCACGAACAACTATCTCGGCGAAGGCCAGTGGGGCTACTACTACTTCAAGGGTAACAGCCCGACGGTCTCCGGCAATGTGGAGCTGGGTTATACTTGGCCCACGCCCGTCTCGGGCTCCACGACTCCGACGCCTACTCCCGACCCGACGCCCACGCCCGGCAAGATCGTCGGCACCAGCGGCAATGACGTGATCAAGGGCACGGCTGGCGCGGACACGATGGAAGGTCTTGGCGGCAATGACACCTATACCGTCAACCACACCGGCGATATCGTCATCGAGGCCGCCGGCAAGGGCACCGACAAGGTCGAAAGCACCATCAGCTACACGCTGACCGCCAATGTCGAGAATCTCCAGCTCATGGGCACGGGGAACATCAACGGCACCGGCAACGAGCTGAACAACACCATCACCGGCAACGACTCCGCCAACGTCCTGAAAGGCGGCGCGGGCGACGACACGCTCAACGGCTGGGGCGGCAAGGATACCCTCTACGGCGGCGCCGGAAAGGACACCTTCCAGTTCAGCTCCGTGCACAGCGCCAACGGCGACAAGGTGATGGATTTCGTCCACGCAGTCGACAAGCTCGACTTCAGCAAGATCGACACGAATTCCAGCAAATCGGGCGATCAGGCCTTCATCTTCGACGGCTACAAGACCGGCAGCCAGAACGGCCATCTCTGGGCCGTCGAGGACACCGCCGCCAACGTCACGCACATCTACGGCAAGGTCGACAACTTCGTCTTCCAGGTAGACCTCGCCGGCACGAAACTCGCGCTCGCGGCCTCGGATTTCTATCTGTAAGCCGGTTCAGACCACTGCCATCGTTCGCGGCTCGTCAATGTCTTGATGAGTCGCGAACGATCTTGTCTTTCGCCTCAGATGACGAAGAAGTCCTTGTTCGTCATCTTGAGGTTCTTCGAGAGGGTCGCGATCTGGACCTGGGCGGCGCCGCCTGTGCCATCGGCATCGTAGTAGAGCGCGCCCTTCTTCTTGTCGTAGATGATCCGGTCATCCGCATCGTGCGTCTTCGCGCCCACGTAGAAGGCGTCGGCTTTCAACACGCCCTTCTTGGCGATCGCCCGGAAGATCGATTTGGCGAGGTGAATCGTGTCGTCCGCCACCGAGAAATCCGTGATCGTGTCGACGTTGGTGCTCTTGTTCGGACGCGTGTCGAAGACAAACACGTCCTGGCCCGTGCCACCGGACAAAGTGTCCTTGCCGAGACCGCCATAGAGCTTGTCGTTGCCAGCCTCGCCCTTGAGCACGTCGTTGCCGGCCGCACCATAAAGAACGTCGTTGCCGGCTTCGCCCGTCAATTCGTCGGCACCACCTGTGCCGAAGAGAGTCAGCGGGTTCGCTTCCACCACATTGGTCACGCCGAAGGTGAAAGCCTGCACCGTTGAAAGGCCGAACGTATCCTTGGCGGTCACGGTGAGACTGTGGCTCGTCTTGGTCTCATAATCGAGCGCACCGGTCAGGACGAGGTTGTTGCCGTCGATGCGGAACGGGCCGTCCGTGCCTGCCAGCGTGTAGGTGAGCGCATCGCCATCCGCATCCGTCGCGCGCAGGGTCGCCACAATGGTGCCTGTAAGAGCGTCTTCAGCCACTTGCGTCGTCGACAGAGCGAGACCGGTCGGTGCGGTGTTCCAGAGCGCGACAGTCTTGTCGGTGAATTTCAACAGCCGGACATCGCGCAGAAGATCGGTGCCGTCGGGGCCTGTCACCGTGAACGTGCCGTCGCCATTTTTGGTGACCTGCGACTGCGTCGCCGTGCCGGAGAAGATCGCCGTATTGATGCCGGTGCCGCCATCGAGCGTGTCGTCGCCGAGGCCACCGTTGAGCGTGTCGTTGCCGCCGTGGCCGGTCAGGATGTTTGCAAGGTCGTTGCCCGTGAAGTGATCCGAGCCGGATCCGCCTTCGAGATTTTCGATGGAGATCAGGGTATCGAGGCCGTAACCCGTGTTCTGTGCCTGGCCTTGCTTGTTCAGATCGACCACGGCACCGATCATGTCGGAGAAAAGAGCCGTATCGGAACCACCGCCGCCGCCGAGCGTGTCGTTTCCTAAACCACCATCGAGCGTGTCGTTGCCGGAAGACGTCCCAATTGAATTGTCTCCGGCATTACCTGTCAGGAAATGATTGCCGGAACCGGCAGCCGTCACATTTTCAACATTCAGGATTGTCTTGAATCCTATTCCCGTGTCTTGAACATTCGTGACACCAAGCTTCAATCTGAAGCTCGTATTTCCGCTGAGCAGTTGGATCGTATCGATCCCAGCCCCAGCGTCGATAAAGTCATCGCTCATCCCGACGAGGATAGCGTCGTCGCCGCTTCCGCTCCAAAGCGTGTTCGTACCGGATCCCATGGAAATGGTGCTGTTGATAAGGATCCCGTCGCGGTTGTCAAAAATGTCGTCACCGTCCCCGAGGCTGACGTCGCCTTTGATAATCCCACGATTCACAACTGTATCGCCCCCCTGGGATCCCTCTATCGCCCGTTGAAAGTTAACACCGCCGCCGAGAATCTTGCCGATGTTAACGAGCTTGGTAGATCCAGGTCGCGGCAGTTCCGGATCAACCGCCATTTCAAATGCGATTGCGATGCCTTGCTGACTGGAAATGGTTCCGTCATTGAAGACATCAATAATGAAGCCCTTCAGGCGCGCACCTTCATGCCTTCCGCCAAGAAACCCGCTGTTCTTGAGGCCTTGATAAGAGAAAGGATCGCCCGCCAAATAGAGCCCTTTCTCCTCCCCGTAGACAGATCCACCAATTCCGATCTCGATATTGCTGTCCCATCCGGCCGCATAAATTCCCCATTGCTGCGCGGAGACGCTGCCCAGGACCGTAGCGTTCAGGTTGCCCACTGGGGCGTGGATGCCATTCGCGCCATCGCCTGTCGCCGACAGCGATCCATTGGCTTCGATCAGATAAGTACCGCCATTCGCTGCGACGGACGCGTGCGCTCCGTTTGCTGTCTGTGTTGGCTGAACGGAATTGATAACTGTAAGGGACATGAACGGTTTCCTTGATGAATGACCGTTTCATGCCACGCATGACGTTACGTCTCCCCCGTCGAACGATTAGGTTTGAAATGCGGGAATACTGAATGCTCGGACAAGCGCTTCCTGATGAAGCGTCGTAATCCGCGCTGCAAAGGCGTTCATGAGTATATTTTGACGAGCATCGGATGGCCGAAGCCAAGATCAAGCTAAATACTTGAAAGAATGGCGCGCCCTACGGGACTCGAACCCGTGTTTTTGCCGTGAAAGGGCAACGTCCTAGACCGCTAGACGAAGGGCGCCGGGGCAGCGTTGCTGCCGGAACGGGCGGACATATAGATGGGTTCTTTCGCGTCGGCAAGCGCTTCGTTGCGTTATTCCGGCTTTGCCACATCGCTCACGCGAAGCGCGACTTTTTCACCCCCGCCCCAACGATCGATCGAGAGTGTTCCGGCCACATGGAGCGGGCTGCCGACGGCGTCTGCGAGCGCTTGCCCGAGGGGTTGTCCGACCGCGCGAAACGCTATGCCACCAATGAAAGCGCCATCTCCACCGCGCAGTTTCACGCGGACATGGCCGCCGCTGCCGACCTCGCGTGCTTCGACGAGGCGATGATGAGGGAAGACGAAAACCGGTTCCGGTTGGCCGGAGCCGAAAGGCCCTGCCCGCTCGATGGCCGTCACGATTTCGGGTCTGACAGCGCCGGCAGTCAGGGTCGAATCGATAGCGAAGCGGTCGGTTTCGCGGGCGATCTCGAATGTCGCCAGCAGGCGCTCGGCCATGAAGTCCCTGAAACGGTCGAGATCGGTGGCGCGGATCGTCACACCGGCCGCCATGGCGTGTCCGCCGCCCTTGATGGCGATTCCGGCATCAACAGCCGCCCGCACCGCCCGGCCAAGATCGACGCCGGGGATCGAGCGGCCCGACCCCGTCGCATTTCCTTCCCCATTCAGGGTGAAGGCAAAAGCGGGGCGATTCGTCTTTTCCTTGGTGCGCGCCGCAATCAGCCCGACGATGCCCGCATGCCATTCGCCCGACGCGCCGACGATGAGCGGCAGATCGGGATTGGCGTCCAGCATGAGCAGGGCCTGCGCCTCCGCCTCCGCGATGGCGACCTGCTCGATGGCCTGCCGCTCGCGGTTGAGCTGATCGAGTTCACCCGCCAGACGTCCGGCGACAACCGGATCGTCCGTCAAAAGCAGTTTCGCGCCGAGCGCGGCATCACCGATGCGTCCGCCGGCATTGATGCGCGGGCCGATGAGATAGCCGAGATGCCAGCTTTCCGGAGCGCCGGAGAGACCAGCCACGTCGAGCAACGCGGCAAGTCCGAGCCGCCCGCGTTTGCGCATGATCGAGAGGCCTTGCCGCACGAAGGCACGATTGAGCCCGACAAGCGGCACGACGTCGGCGACAGTCGCAAGCCCGACGATATCGAGGCTCGCCATGAGATCCGGCTCGGCGTTCCCGTTGAAGAAGCCCCTCGCCCGCAAGACACGGCTGACCGCCACGAGAGTGAGAAACACCACGCCGGCCGCGCAAAGATAGCCGAGACCGGACAGATCATCCTGGCGGTTGGGATTCACCAAAGCGTCAACAGCAGGCAATTCGTTCGGTGCCTGGTGATGGTCGATCACGAACACATCGAGACCGAGATCCTTCGCCGCGCCCAATGTGTCCACGCTGGCTGTGCCGCAATCGACGGTGACGAGCACTTGTGCGCCTTGCGCTTTGAGCGCGCGGATCGCCTCGATATTCGGGCCATAACCCTCGGTAATCCGGTCCGGAATGTGAATCGCGAAAGGTACGCCGCAGGCGCGCAGATACTCGGCCATCAGTGCGGCGCTGCACGCACCGTCTACATCGTAATCGCCAAAGATCGCCACCGTCTTACGCGCGACGATAGCGTCGGCGAGTTGCTCGGCCGCTGCCTGCATATCCGTGAGTTGATAGGGATCGGGCATCAGATCCCGAAGGCGCGGATTGAGAAAGATCTCGGCATCCTGCACGCCGACCCCGCGCCCGGCGAGAACGCGGGCGAGAATGTCCGGCAAGCCGTGCGTCTGCGCAATCGCGAGCGCAATCGTGCTTTGCGCGGCGTCGCAACGCTCGATCCAGGTACGGCCCTGCGCTGAGGAGGTTATGCCAAGAAAAGGACGGGGCGAAAGAATGGGAGCTGATTCGGTCACGGGATCAGCTTACAGGCAAAAGCCCCGGAATGAATCCCCCGCGATGAGCAATCACCTCAAACTCGAAGGACGAACCGGCAATCGAGCTTTCAGCCTGTGAGTGCCTGCAATGAAGGCTCCAACCTAACGTGAAGCCAGGACGTTCTCAGAACAGCTTCCGATACTGGATGAACCCGCTTCTGCTGGCGATCTTCTCGTAGAGTTCCTGCGCCGTCTTGTTGGATTCCTGGGTCAGCCAATGAACCCGGCTCACGCCATCGCTCTTTGCTTGTGCATAGACCGCTTCGATGAGCGCTCGCCCGACACCGCGATTGCGGGCTTGCCCGGCGGTGAAGAGATCCTGGAGATAGCAGTAATCGCCAATCGTCCAGGTGGAGCGGTGATAGATGAAGTGGACGATGCCGACGACCTGCCCGTCCAAAGTCGCGACGAGGCAATGCATGGGCTCGGCGGGGTCGAGTAGACGTCTCCACGTGACCGCCGTCACCTCCGGCGCAATGACGGCTTCGTAGAAATCGAGGTAGCCCTGCCAAAGCACTTCCCAAACGGGCTTGTCGGCGATTTGGAGTGGGCGGATTTCAAGCTTACTCGCGTCGCTGCTCATCGCGTCTCCCTCGCATCAGTTTTCAGGCAAAAGCGATCCGGAGAGGACATTAGCGTCCTCTCCGGATCGTCATCACGCTAGTCGAGGTGGAACTTCGACAGTTCGCGGTGCTCCGCGAAAATGCGGCGCACGGTGCCGGTGGCGGAGCGATAGACGACGGTTTCCGTCTCGATCACGTCGCGACCGAAATGGACGCCCTTGAGGAGGCCGCCATCGGTGACGCCTGTCGCGGCGACGATCACGTCACCGCGTGCCAGATCGGTCATGTCGTATTTGCGGTTCGGATCGGTGACGCCCATCTGCAAGGCGCGCGAGCGCTTCTCTTCGGAATCGAGGATCAGACGGCCCTGCATTTGGCCGCCGATGCAGCGAAGCGCGCCAGCCGCCAGCACGCCCTCAGGCGCTGCGCCGATGCCCATATAGATGTCGATGCCGGTTCTCTCGGGCGTCGTCGTGAAAATGACGCCTGCAACGTCGCCGTCCGAAATCAAACGCACGCCAGCGCCCGTCTTGCGGATCGCCGCGATGAGTTCGGCATGGCGGGGACGATCCAGCACGAGAGCGTTCAACTCGCTCGTTTTCACGCCCTTGGCCTTGGCCAGCGCATGGAGGTTTTCCTCCGGCGAGGCATCGAGATCAACAACGCCCTGCGGGTAGCCGGGGCCGATGGCGATCTTATGCATGTAGACGTCGGGCGCCGCGAGCAAGGTGCCGGCCTCGGCCATGGCCATCACTGCAATCGAGCCGGGCATGTCCTTGGCGCAGAGCGTGGTGCCTTCCAGCGGATCGACGGCGATATCCACCTTCGCGCCGTTCTTGTTGCCGACACGCTCGCCGATGAAGAGCATCGGCGCTTCATCGCGCTCGCCCTCGCCGATCACGACGGTGCCGTCGATGGGGAGCTTGTTCAATTCGCGACGCATGGCATCGACGGCGGCCTGATCGGCAGCCTTCTCGTTGCCCCGACCGCGAAGACGCGCGGAGGCGACGGCCGCGCGCTCGGTGACGCGGACGAGTTCGAGGGTCAGGATGCGCTCGATGAGCTGGCCCGGTTGGACGGTAATGCCTTGCGACATGGAAGTTGCGGCTCCTCTAGGAAAGACGGCTCGATGACCTTATTCGCGTTCGATACGGATGACTTGGGGCGGCTCGGCGATAAGACCATCCGCGGAAATTTTGTCGATTGCCGAGCGGATTGCAGATTCCGTGGCCGCGTAAGTGATGAGGACCAGGGACACGGGGGCGCCGGAGCGGCCGTGAGGATCACGGGTCGCGGAGGCCTCCGAGCGCTTCTGTAGAATGCTCTCGAGAGAGATTTCCGCTTCCGCCATACGCGTGGCGACACCCGCCGCGATGCCCGGACGGTCATGCACAGTCAGGCGGATATAGTAGCCGCCTTCATGGCGCTGAACCGGCGAGCGCGGAGCTTTCTCCAAGCGCTCGGCGGCGCGCCCGAACGGCGCTTGCAGGGAACCTGATGCCACGTCCACGAGATCGGCGACGACCGCCGACGCGGTTGCGTCCCCACCCGCGCCAGGCCCGATGAGGGTCAATTCCTTCACCGCATCGGCATCGATGGTGACGGCGTTCGTGACGCCCATCACCTGAGCGATGGCGGAGGATTTCGGCACCATGGTCGGATGGACGCGCTGTTCGATGCCGGTCTTGGTACGCTCGGCCACTCCCAGCAGCTTGATCCGAAAACCGAGCTCGTCGGCCATTTTCAAATCGAGCGGCGTAATCGAGGAAATGCCTTCCACGTAAACCGCATCCGCATCGACCTGCGTACCGAAGGCGAGGCTCGTCAGAAGAGCGAGCTTGTGGGCTGTGTCGAACCCTTCAACGTCGAAGGTCGGATCGGCCTCGGCATAGCCGAGACGCTGAGCGTCTTTAAGGCATTCGGCGAAGGTCAGCCCCTCAAGTTCCATGCGCGAGAGAATGTAATTGCAGGTGCCGTTGAGAATTCCGTAGAGGCGCGAAATCTTGTTGCCCGGCAGGGCCTCCCGCAAGGTCTTGACGACGGGGATGCCACCGGCGACCGAAGCTTCGAAGGCGAGCGTAACGCCTTTGGCTTCCGCAGCCTCGGCCATGGCCAGTCCATGCTTGGCCAGAAGCGCCTTGTTCGCAGTCACCACATGCTTGCCTGCAGCAAGTGCCGCCTCGACAGCTTCACGCGCCGCGCCTTCCGACCCACCGACGAGTTCCACGAAACAATCGATGTCGTCGGATTGGGCGAGCCTCACCGGATCGTCGAACCAGCGATAGGCGGACAAATCCAGGCCGCGGTTCTTCGCCTTGTCGCGTGCGGAGACCGCCGTGACCAGGATAGAGCGGCCGCATCGTTGCGTCAGTTCATCGGCTTGGCGGCCGAGGATCTGAATAACGGATGCACCAACCGTACCGAGGCCGGCAATTCCAATGCGAAAAGGCTGTGTCACGGACAACGCACTCCGTTGAAAGTCGCGATGCTCTTTACGACTGCTACGGTTGCATGTCCATGCGGCCAACCTCTCGCGACCGCGGGCCTTCAACCTGCGCGCGAAAGCGGAACGACGTTGTGCAGGGTCTGGTCGGCTGTGTCGAAGAACTTGCGGATGTTGCGGGCGGCCTGGCGGATGCGCTGCTCGTTCTCCACAAGGGCGATACGCACATAATCGTCCCCGTGTTCGCCGAAGCCGACGCCGGGTGCGACAGCCACATCCGCCTTCTCCACGAGCAGCTTGGAGAATTCGAGGCTGCCTAGAGACCGGAATTTTTCAGGAATTTGCACCCAGGCGAACATGGATGCTGTCGGCGCCGGTACAGTCCAACCCGCTTTATCGAAGGATTCGACCAACACGTCCCGACGGCGCTTGTAGACGGCGCGCATCTCCTTGATGCAATCCTCCGGCCCGTTCAGGGCGGCGGTCGCTGCGACCTGAATTGGCGTGAACGCTCCGTAATCGAGATAGGATTTCACGCGCGCCAAAGCGGCGAGCAGGCGCTCGTTACCGACCGCGAAGCCGATACGCCAGCCCGCCATGGAGAAGGTTTTGGACATGGACGTGAACTCGACAGCCACATCGACGGCGCCGGGGATCTGGAGGATCGAGGGCGGCGGGTTGGCATCGTCGAAATACACCTCGGAATAGGCGAGATCCGAAAGGATGAAGATCTCATGCTTTTTCGCGAAAGCGACGAGATCGCGATAGAAATCGAGGGACGCCACATAGGCCGTCGGGTTCGACGGATAGCAGACCACCAGCGCGATGGGTTTGGGGATCGAATGCGCGATGGCGCGCTCGGCCGCGGGGAAGAAGTCGGGGGTCGGCTCTGCGGGCACGGAACGGATGACGCCGCCGGCCATCAGGAAGCCGAAGGCATGGATCGGATAGCTCGGGTTTGGCACGAGAACCACATCACCAGGCGCGGTGATTGCCTGCGCCATGTTGGCGAAGCCCTCTTTCGACCCGAGCGTCGTGACGACCTGGGTATCCGGATTCAGCTTCACCCCGAAGCGGCGCTCATAATAGGCGGCTTGAGCGCGGCGCAGACCGGTAATGCCCTTGGAGGCCGAATAACGATCCGTGCGCGGCTTGCCGACGGTCTCGATCAGCTTGTCGATGACATGCTGAGGCGCCTGCTGGTCCGGGTTGCCCATGCCGAGGTCGATGATATCCGCGCCATTGGCCCGGGCGGCGGCTTTAATCCGATTGACCTGCTCAAAAACGTAAGGGGGAAGACGTTTGATGCGGTGGAAATCGGACATGGCAGGTTCCTGGTTCAGTTCTCGGATCGTCCCGAGTGTCTCATTTAAGGGTTTGTTGACGGCGACTTTTTGGCTTTCGTCATATTGGCAGGCGTCAGGGCCGGATCGGGCAGTGGCGTGCCCCCGGCAGCAGCGGCGGCGGCGCCGGCATTCGCGTTTCTCGCGCGCAGCGAATCCATTTCCGTTTCAGCATCCTTGACCTGCTGAGCATTCTTGGCCGGATTGGTTGGCCCAGGCTTGGCTGTGCCGATCGAAATGAAATCGATGTCGTTGGGCCGCGATTGAACGACGAACCCCTGAGGCTGCGCCGTGGTCGGCCCCAGCCCGGTGGACCTGACAAAGTCACCGGCGGCATTCCCGCAAGCTGCGAGAGAGACACCCAGGCCAACTAAAATCGTCACCCGAGACACGATAGCTACTACACAAGTCATCATAACATCCAAAAATGATGGCAAGGATCTGGCGTTTGATACGCTTCAATCGCTAAAATGTCGGAAACACGTTTCACGAGCAATGGCAACGGGTTCTGGAAGGATATGTCCCAATGACTAAACCGGTCGATGAGGACAGCAGGGTCAGCGCGAGCCCGGATTTCGAGGCTCTCTCCCGCAATATCGCCCTTTTCATGGAAGAAGCGGGCAAGGCGACCGCCGCATATTTGAAGCCCATCGAGAAGGGCGAAAAGCAGGCCCGCTTTGCCGACGAGGCCTCCGAGATGGTGAAAACCCTCGGGCACGTGGCCGAATCGTGGATGGTCAATCCGCAAAAGAGCGTCGAAGCCCAGTCCCGGCTCGGGACGCAATTCCTGAATCTCTGGGCCTCCACCTTTAAGCGTGCCCAGGGCGAAGAGATCGAGGATATCGCCAAGCCGGAGCCGAAGGACAACCGGTTCGCCGATCCGGAATGGACCCAAAACCCCGTCTTCGACTTCCTGAAACAGGCCTATCTCATCACCTCCCGCTGGGCGGAGGGCCTCGTGGACGACGCGGAGGGGATCGACGAGCAGACCCGCCGAAAGGCTCATTTCTACATCAAGCAGATCTCCGGAGCGCTCTCCCCCTCCAATTTTGTCCCGACCAATCCTGAGCTGCTGCGCGGAACCTTGAAGGAAAACGGCGCCAATCTGGTGCGTGGCATGAAGATGCTGGTGGAGGATATCGAGGCCGGAGGCGGCGAATTACGAATCCGTCAGTCTGATCCGAGCGGTTTCAAGATCGGCGTCAACATCGCAACGACACCGGGCAAGGTGATCTATCGGAACGAATTGATCGAGCTCATCCAGTATGCGCCGACCACGAAAAAAGTGCTGAAGCGCCCTCTCCTGATCGTTCCGCCCTGGATCAACAAATACTACATTCTGGACCTCAACCCGGAAAAGAGCTTCATCCGTTGGGCGGTTTCGCAAGGCTTGACGGTCTTCTGCATCTCCTGGGTCAACCCGGACGAGAGCCACGCGGAGAAGAGCTTCGAGCATTACATGCGCGAGGGCATTTTCTCGGCTCTCGAAGCGATCGAGGAAGCGACCGGGGAGAAGAAGGTTTCCGCCATCGGCTATTGCGTCGGCGGCACGCTCCTTGCCGCGACGCTCGCCCATATGGCCGCAAAGCGGGACAAGCGGATAGAGAGTGCGACGTTCTTCACGGCGCAGGTGGATTTCGCTTATGCGGGCGATTTGAAGGTTTTCGCGGACGAAGGACAGATCAAGGCCGTCGAGGCGGTCATGAAAGAGCGCGGCTATCTGGAAGGCTCGCATATGGCGCATGCCTTCAACATGCTTCGCCCGAACGACCTGATCTGGCCCTACGTGGTCAGCGTCTACCTCAAGGGGAACGCGCCCTTCCCATTCGACCTGCTCTACTGGAATTCGGATTCCACGCGGATGCCGGCGGCGAACCACGCCTTCTATCTCCGCAACTGCTATCTCGAAAACAAGCTGGCGAAGGGCGAAATGGAGCTCGGCGGCGTCGAGCTGAAGCTCAAGAAGGTCAAGATTCCCATCTTCAGCCTCGCCACGAAGGAGGACCACATCGCCCCGGCGAAATCGGTCTTCATCGGCGCGCAGGCCTTCGGTGGTCCCATCGAATTCGTTCTTGCCGGATCGGGCCATATCGCCGGCGTCGTCAATCCGGTCTCCAAGCCGAAATACCAGTATTGGAGCGGCGGCGCCGTTGAGGGAGCGCTGGAAACATGGCTGGCTTCGGCGACCGAGACAGCCGGAACCTGGTGGCCCCATTGGTTCGAATGGATCAGGGATCAGGCCCCGAAGGAGGTGCCCGCCCGTATCCCCGGCACCGGAAAGCTCCCCGCCCTATGCGACGCGCCCGGAACTTACGTGCTTACGAGGGCGTAGGCGGGACGACCGACGAACCCGCGGCGCGTTTCGCGAAAGCGAGACGCCGCTCGCTAAGTATCAGCCCAGGCACTTGAAGGCATGCAACAAAAAAGGCCGGCATCTCTGCCGGCCTTTCTCGTCATGCTGTGCTCTCAGTACTTGCGAATGACCGGGGCCGGGATGGCCTTTGCCGGATTGTCCCAGCGGTATTTCAGCGAAGCCGAGATGATATCGACGCTGGAATCCACGTCCGCCTTGAACACGACGCCCCGGGTGGGGAAGATCGGGTTGCCGGGACGGATATCGATGCCGGTGTCTCCCACGGGGAGAATGTGGGTATAGGCCAGATCAAACGAGAGATTGTCGCTCCAGTTATAGGTCGCGCCCAGAGACAGCCAGACGCGGTCGGAGTCAGGCAGGCGCGGATTGCGCGTGTTGACGTCGATCGGCGAAATCTCATAGCCGACACCGGCGCGGACAGCCCAAGCCGGGTTGAAGCGGTATTCACCGCCGGCGGAGAAGAACCAGCCATCCTCATAGTCGAGTGGCAGATAGGGAGCCGCACTCAGCAGAGTGCCGGTCAGACCGTTGAACACACGCGGATTGCCGAGACGGCTCCAGTTCGTCCACTCGACCGTGCCGTTGAGCGTAAAGGCATCCGTGACTCTCTGAGTGATGCCGACCGAAACCGACTCAGGCAAAATGAGGCTGGCCTTGATCGGAATGCCGAAGTGCTGGAACTGACCTTCAAGATCCTGCTTCACCGCCGACCGGAAGCCAATACCGATCGAGGTTCCAGCAAACGGAGTCAGCGTCGCGCCGAGCGAATAACCGATACCCCAACTATCGCCGTCGAGACCCGCGCTCGCAGCGAAGGGCGACGGCGCGGTCGGGGTCGGCCCGATCGCGGAGAAATAGCGCACCTTGAAATACTGAGCGCGGATACCGGCGCCGACGGACAGCCAATCATTGACCTTGTAACCGATGGTCGGCATCACCTCGGCGGAGAACACCTCGGTCGTGCGTGCATAGAGCTGACCTGCCCAAATCGGCCTCGGCTTGGTCGCGAGGCCGAACGGCGCGCCCACATAGAGACCGAGCCAGGTGCTATCGTTGAGCTGGAAGCTGGCATAGGTCGCGGGCACGACTGCATCCTGGCCGATATCGCCGGAGCCTCCGAGGCCGACGAGCCCCGCGGGAACCGTGTAGATCGGCTTGACCTTGGATTCCGGGATGATGCCGGAGAAGTGGCTTTCGAACTGCCACCCCGGAGCCATCGTGATGGTGGCCGGGTTCCAATACATGGACGACACGCCGGCCGAACCAGCAGCCACACCGGCAAATGCTTCGCCAAGGCCTGTGGCGCTCTGCTCCCGGAGGGCGAACGCACCAGCAAAGGCGCTGCTCTGCGCTGAAACAAGCGCGGCCAGAGAAACGGCGGCCAATGTCGAAGTACGAGTGAAGCGGCTCATGATTATTTTCCTGGCCCTCTAAGTGATTATGATTCTCGCGGAGCAACCGCGTTAGAGGACAATCTGCCGTTGCTTTATTTTGGCCGCAATTGGCCAAAAGCGATTTTCACCAACACTCGACGATTTAGAGGTAACGAAACGTAAGTGGCTTTTTACTTAAGATTCAACTCAAGTAATCTGTATAGACGTTAGTCAAAAAACTAGTTCATACCTAAACCAATGTATTTCAAAGTTGTCATGAGGTTTCATATCAGATCGGCAAAATAGCCCGCGAAAGCATTTCGCGAGCCATCGTGACAGAATAGCAACAGCTAAAAAGCCGGGGCTTGATGCCGACTTATCGCCAGATCTAAGCCAACCCGAGCATCAGTTTAATGTTCTGAACGGCTGCCCCTGAGGCTCCTTTGCCCAGATTGTCGAGGCGCGCGACCAGAACCGCGTGGTGGTAATTCTCTTTGCTGAAGACACGCAGCTCCATCCGATCCGTATCGTTCAGAGCCTCGGGCTCGAGACGCTCGACGCGCTTATCCTGGGAATGGGTCGGCACGACGCTCACCTGACCGCCCTCCCCGTATCTCTTGGCGAGGACAGCTTCGATGTCGACGGCGGTGGGCTTACCCGGCAGGAGATCGAGATGCAGAGGCACGCTCACCAGCATGCCCTGCCGGAAATTGCCGACGGACGGGATGAAGATTGGCCGCCGGGTCAGGCCTGTGTTCTTCTGCAATTCGGGGACATGCTTGTGCTCGAAGCCGAGACCATAAAGTTCGAAGGCAGGCGCCGTGCCGGCCTCGTAGGCCTCGATCATCGAGCGGCCGCCGCCAGTATACCCGCTGACCGCGTTCACGCTGATCGCATAATCGGGTGGAATGATGCCCGCATCGACGAGCGGACGGATCAACGCGATGGCACCAGTGGGATAACAGCCGGGATTGGCGACCCGATCGGCTCCGGCAATGGCCTGCCGCTGCTCGGGCGCGAGTTCCGCGAAACCATAGACCCAACCTGGACTGACCCGGTGCGCGGTGCTCGCATCGAGAATGCGAGGTTTGCTGCCCGGCAAGGCGTCAACGAGCCCGACAGTCTCGCGCGCGGCATCGTCATGCAGACACAAGACGACGAGATCGACCTGGCTCAGGATCTCGCGTTTCGCATCAACATCCTTCCGCAAGTCATGGGCAATGCTGCGGATTTCGATTCCAGGGACATTCGCAAGACGTTCGCGGATGCCCAAGCCGGTCGTACCGGCTTCCCCGTCGATGAAGACCGTCTTGAGCGCCTGGGATTGGGACGCGGTGCCTTGCAGTGAGGTGGTCATGACGTGGAAACCTGACGAAAGGGGCCTGTGGCGTGGATATTTCAACCTTATGGGGTCTTGTCCAGTCCCCGAACGACAAGGCGCATTCGTCCTCGACGCATGACGCCTGCGCAAACAAAAAGGGCGGCTCGAAAGCCGCCCTTTGAGGCTCCTGTGAAGGAGATAAAGCTTAGCGCTTCGAGAACTGGAAGCTGCGGCGAGCCTTGGCCTTGCCGTACTTCTTACGCTCGACCACACGCGAGTCGCGGGTGAGGAAGCCTTCCTTCTTGAGCGGCGAGCGAAGCTCGGGCTCATAGTAGGTCAGCGCCTTGGCGAGGCCGTGGCGCACAGCGCCGGCCTGACCGGAGAGACCACCACCGTTGACGTTCACGACGATGTCGTACTGGCCGTCGCGGTTCGCGATCTGAAGCGGCTGCTTCAGGATCATGCGAAGAACCGGGCGGGCGAAATAGACTTCAACCGGGCGGTCGTTGATGACGATCTTGCCCGAGCCGGGCTTGATCCAGACGCGGGCGACCGCGTCCTTACGCTTGCCGGTGGCATAAGCGCGGCCGAGCGAGTCGATCTTCTGAACGTGCTTCGGAGCTTCCGGAGCAGCGGCCTGGGCGTTCTGGCCCAGATCGGCGAGAGACTGAAGAGTCGCCATGATTAGCCCCTCACATTCTTGCTGTTGAGGGCGCCGACGTCCAGCGCCTCAGGCTGCTGAGCCGTATGCGGATGCTCGGTGCCCTTATAGACACGAAGATTGCCCATGATCTGGCGGAAGAGCGGGCCACGCGGAAGCATGCGCTCCACGGCCTTCTCGACGATGCGCTCCGGGAAACGACCATCGAGGATGAACTTCGCGGTCCGCTCCTTGATGCCGCCCGGATAGCCGGTGTGGTGATAGTACACCTTCTGCTCGCGCTTGCGGCCGGTGAACACCACCTTGTCGGCGTTGATCACGATAACATTGTCGCCGCAATCGACGTGAGGCGTGTAGTTGACCTTGTGCTTGCCGCGCAAGCGCATGGCGACAACCGAAGCGAGACGGCCAACAACAAGGCCCTTCGCATCGATCACAACCCACTTCTTCTCGACTTCGGCGGGTTTCAGCGAAGTAGTCGTCTTCATCGCGCTGGATCCCGTGGGAGCTGCAAAGCTCCGGTTATGAAACGAAGAACCGCCGCGGAGTGCGGCGGTGAGTGGGCGTGGTTTAGAGGGATTACGTGCACAAGTCAACGTTCTGGAGAACGTATTGGAGGCCTTGAACACCTTATAAATCAACGCTCTTCGTCATACGGTATTTAAATACCATATTTGCGGTATCTATATACCACACAAATACGTTCTGTCCCTTTCAAATGTGGCTATGGCTTGTTAACGGGCGGATTTGATACGAAGTTCTTTGGCCTATATTCCTTTAACCTCTGCCGTAAGCATTGCATCGAGCGAAAGGGATTTTATGACCGACGAACTCGTCTTCTACACTAATCCGATGTCGCGCGGCCGTATCGCCCGTTGGATGCTCGAAGAGCTTGGCCGGCCCTATCGGACGGAAGTGCTCGAGTTCGCTTCCTCGATGAAGGATCCGGCCTACCTGGCGATCAATCCCATGGGGAAGGTTCCGGCGATCCGTCATGGCGACACGTGGTAACGGAGGCGGCAGCGATCTGCGCCTATCTCGCGGACGCCTTTCCGGAGGCAAGCCTTGCACCGCCGCATGGGGATGCCCGGCGCGGTCCCTATTACCGCTGGATGTTCTTCGCGGCAGGTCCCGTCGAGGCGGCCTTGAGCAACAAGGCACTCGGTTTTCAGGTGCCGACGGAACGGCGTGGGATGGTCGGGTACGGAAGCATCGAGCAGGTCGTCGACGCTCTGGAATTCGCAGTTTCCCAATCGCCTTACATCGCGGGCGACAGCTTCACGGCGGCGGATGTCTATGTGGGATCGCAAATCGGCTGGGGCATGATGTTCGGCACGCTGGAGAAACGGTCGGCCTTCGAGGCCTATTGGCAGCGGATCAGTTCACGCCCGGCGGCCATCCGGGCAAGGCAGATCGATGATGCGCTTGTTCCTGCTCAGGCCTCATCGAAGTCGTGAGGTTGAGCAGCGCGGAGCCTTGAGCAGGCGGGAAGGCCATTCTCTCACGCTGGTATCGAATATGTGCCCGTCGCATGGCATACCACGTCCGCCTCCCCTTCCGAGTAAAGCGAAACCTCTCCGACCGCCAGACGCTTGCCGACCTTGAGCAGGCGGCACTCCGCGATCATTGGGGCGAGCTTCGGCTTTCTGAGAAAGTTGAAATTCAGGTTTGTCGTGACAGCGAGAGCCACAGGGCCGATCTGGGCCAAGATCGCCGCGTAGAGCGCCAGATCGGCGAGCGCCATCATGGCGGGGCCTGAGATCGTCTCACCCGGTCTCAAGTGCTTTTCATGAGCCTCCATTCGCATGCGCGCGAAAAGCGGCCCAACCTCTTCAACCTGGAACGTGCGTCCACCGTAATGGATCTGGGGGAACTCTCGATCCAGGAAGTCCTCGACCTCCTGGCGGGTCATGGCGACGGCGTCACGTGGCATCTGGGTTCAATCGCTTCGTTGAATTGTGTGGCTTTCTTTCATAGGTTTGCGGGATGGATCACGACAATTACCCCAACGACTATATTCGCGGCATCCTCAAGAGGGTGAAGACGATCGCTCTCGTCGGCGCCTCGCAGAATCCGGATCGCGCAAGCTTTCAGGTGATGAATTTCCTGCTTCAGCACGGCTATGACGTCATTCCCGTCAATCCCGGCCTCGCCGGTCAGGAGCTTTTGGGACAGAAGGTCTTTGGCACGCTCGCCGATATCCCTTCTCCCATCGACATGATCGATATCTTCCGCAATTCGGAAGCCGCCGGTCTCGTGGTCGACGACGCGCTGGCGCTGAAATCCCTGCCCACGGCCATCTGGATGCAGCTCGACGTGCGCAACGACGAGGCTGCGAAACGAGCCGAGGCCAAGGGCGTTCAGGTGGTGATGAACCGCTGCCCGAAGATCGAACTCGCGGATATCGCCTAGATCCCTTGACCAACGAACATTTCGTTCGTTAAAAAGAACCCTCTAAATCAATAGGGAGGGTTTCTTATGGCTGAGCGAGTGCCGGGATTTAGCACGCTTTCGATTCACGCGGGCGCCGCGCCGGATACGGCGACGGGCGCGCGGGCAACGCCGATCTATCAGACCACGTCGTTCGTGTTCGACGATGTGGATCATGCGGCCTCCCTCTTCGGGTTGCAGGCCTTCGGCAACATCTATTCGCGCATCGGCAACCCGACCAACGCCGTTCTGGAAGAGCGCGTCGCGGCTTTGGAAGGTGGCACGGCGGCTCTTGCGGTGGCATCCGGCCACGCGGCGGAATTTCTGGTGTTCCACGCCCTGCTTCAGCCGGGCGACGAGTTTGTAGCGGCCAAGAAGCTGTATGGCGGCTCGATCAACCAGTTCAACCATTCCTATAAGAACTTCGGCTGGAACGTGGTGTGGGCGGATTCCGACGAGCCGTCCACCTTCGAGACCGCCATCACCCCGAGGACAAAGGCGATCTTCATCGAATCCATCGCCAATCCCGGCGGCGTCATCGTCGACATCGCCGCGATCGCCGCCATTGCGAAGAAGCACAAGATCCCACTCATCGTGGATAGCACGATGGCGACCCCCTATCTGATCCGCCCCTTCGAACACGGCGCGGACATCATCGTCCACTCGGCCACGAAGTTCCTGGGCGGTCATGGCAATTCCGTCGGCGGGGTCATCGTGGACGGCGGCACGTTCAACTTCGCGGGCGACGAACGCTACCCCATGCTCTCCAAGCCGCGTCCGGAATATGGCGGCATGGTGCTCGGCGAGACCTTCGGCAATTTCGCGTTCGCCATCGCCTGCCGGGTGCTGGGCCTGCGCGATCTCGGCCCTGCGCTCTCGCCCTTCAATGCGTTCCTCATCCTCAACGGCATCGAGACCCTGCCCTTGCGCATGCAGCGCCATTCCGACAATGCGCTCAGCGTTGCCGAACATCTGGCGCAACACGACAAGGTCACGTGGGTCAGCTATCCTGGCCTCAAGTCGGATCGCTATCACAACCTCGCCAAGCAATATTGCCCCAAGGGCGCGGGCGCGGTTTTCACCTTCGGCCTGAAGGGCGGCTATGAGGCGGGTGTGAAGCTCGTGTCGAACCTCAAGCTCTTCTCGCATCTGGCGAATATCGGCGACACCCGCTCGCTCGTGATCCATCCCGCCTCCACCACCCACCGCCAGCTCACCGACGAGCAGAGACGTGAGGCAGGTGCCGGTCCAGAGGTCGTGCGTTTGTCCATCGGCCTCGAGGACAAGGAAGACCTGATCGCGGATCTCGATCAGGCGCTTGCGGCGGCATAAGAACAGGCATCGTCAACTAGCGACGACAAAAAGCTTTTACAACGGGCGGCAACTTTAAAATCCCGCCCGTTGAGTAAACGTCGCGAAGCGAAGTTTACGCGACATGTCGCGAAAGGTCTCCCGCAACGACGCCTGCTGGTCGGCAGGAGTGAGGGCAGAAACGATCGAGGCCGTCTTGGTCTCGAAGAAGCCAACCTCGTCGCTACGGATTTCAAGAATTCCGGCATCGAGGATTTCGCCCGCGCGGACTTCGATGACGTTGGTACCCTTGATTGGAACGGCCTGCCCTGTTTCGTCGGAAAAGAGCGTGGGCTTATCCGCCCCCATCCAGACCTTCTTGTTCGTGTAGTCGCAGGCAATCGAGGTCACGGCGTACGTGCCGGGCGCAATCGATACAAACCGATCCTTGATCTCCTTGTAAGTCATGTCGTCGACGATGCGTGAAAAGTTGAACGTCAAAGTGTCTTTGAAGAGTTCGGCCGAGGCCTGCAGTTGGCTCTTGCTGTCAAAGGACATGATATAACCAATATCGACGTAGCGGCTCATATCCAGTTGCGTTCCTTGGATCCGACGCAAGCGTGCGACTCCATGCGGGCAAGCGCCTCCGTCCTTCCAAATGCGGGCCACGATCAAGGATGGCTCACCTGACCCGGACGCTTTTGATTTCCGAGGCGGCTCCTTCGCCATGACGCTGGATGGAATGCCCATTCCTGCGAGAACCGCAAAGCCCGCGGCAAGTCCCTGCATCATCGTGCGTGAAATCATGATCCCGTCCTCAATTATTCGGCGAGTTGTATCTATGTTTCACTCACAACGATAGGCATCCATTTTCGCTCGCCGAGCGCTAACTCC
The DNA here is from genome assembly GCF_052115485.1 of Microvirga sp. 2MCAF38. NCBI lineage: Bacteria > Pseudomonadati > Pseudomonadota > Alphaproteobacteria > Hyphomicrobiales > Methylobacteriaceae > Microvirga > Microvirga sp. 2MCAF38. The sequence goes on from NZ_JBFRGU010000002.1 coordinate 381,103, forward strand.
AACAGGGCCTTTTGGAAGGGAGCGACCCATGGAAGACCACGTCTACAAGATCGTCGAGCTTGTCGGGACGTCGAGCTTGTCGGGACATCGAAAGAAAGCATCGAGGGAGCCATTCAGACCGCCATTTCGCGCGCAGGAAAGACCCTGCGGAATTTGAGGTGGTTCGAAGTCGTGCAGACGCGCGGGCACGTGGATGGCGGCAAGGTGCGCCATTACCAGGTGGTTTTGCGGGCTGGGTTTACGCTCGATGAGGGCGATGACTAGCGCGATTGCGCTCTTCGCCCAGCGCGTTGAGACGGATGCGCGTCAAATTTGACGACCATCAAAAAGAGGGCGCCCGCCACGTGGCATAAAGACTTCTCGCAAGAGGAGGATGATATGCCCCTGTTCATTACCCAAGGTCGCTTCACGCCGGATGCGGTAAAGGGGATGTTGGCGAACCCCGAAAATCGCGAGGAGGCTGTCGGCCAGTTTTTCGCGAAGTCCGGAGGAAAGCTCCTGGGCTATTACATGACCTTCGGCGAATACGACTTCCTCGTCGTGTCCGAAGGGCCTTATGAAGACGCGGCAATCTCGGCAATCGTTGCGATAGCCGGTGGCGGGGTCTCGCATTTGAAGACTACGCTGGCAATGAGTTCCAGCGACATGAAAAACGCTTTCGCCAAGGCAGGGCCTATCGCTGCGAGTTTCAAGGCTGCCGGCGTCAAGACGTGATCCGCTGCGCGGCCACAAGCTCCGACTTTCGTCGCTGGCGTGTCCTTCTGCTGGGCTTACGCGACCTGCCCCGCGCACCAGCCCGACGACCACGCCCACTGAAAATTGTAGCCCCCGAGCCAGCCGGTGACGTCCACCGCTTCGCCGATGAAGTAGAGACCGGGGACGGCCCTGGCTTCCATGGTGCGTGAATCGAGATCGCGCGTGTCGACGCCGCCGAGGGTCACTTCCGCCGTGCGGTAGCCCTCAGAACCCGCTGGTTTAAAGCGCCATTGCTTCACAGCGGCAGCGATGCGCTGCAAGTTCTTGTCGGAAAAATCGGCGAGGTTTTTCAACACGCCCTGTTCTTCCTCGGCGATCATTTGCGCAAGACGCTTCGGCAGGATGCCCGCAAGCGCGGTCTGAAGCGCCTGCCGCCCATTTTGCGCCCGCGCCACTCGCAGAGCTTCGAACACGTCTATGCCTCGGGCCATATCGACCGAGATTTCGTCGCCCTCGCGCCAATAGGATGAGATTTGGAGGATGGCCGGACCGCTCAAGCCGCGGTGGGTGAACAGCATCGCTTCCTCGAAGCGCGTCTTGCCTTTTGAGGCCACGGCATCGACAGCGACACCCGCAAGCGGATTCAAGCGTTCGAACGTATTGGGCTCCAGCGTCAGCGGCACGAGCGCCGGGCGTGTTTCGGTGAGGCGCAGGCCGAATTGCTGCGCAACGTCGTAGCCGAAACCCGTCGCGCCCATCTTGGGGATCGACTTGCCCCCGCTCGCAATGACAAGCGACCGGCATCGCGCCGCGCCGTTCGAAAGACGCAATTCGAAGGGCTCACCGTTGCGCTCGATCCGTTCGACCGATGTGCCGAGCCGCAATTCTACACCGTGGCGTTTCATCTCGCCGACCAGAAGATCAATGATCTGTTTCGCGGAGCCGTCGCAGAAGAGCTGCCCCAAAGTCTTCTCGTGATAGGCGATGCCGTGTTTCTCGATGAGCGCGATGAAATCGCGCTGCGTATAGCGCCGCAGCGCCGAGATACAGAAGCCTGGATTTTGCGAAAGGTAATTGGCCGGCGCTGCGTGGAGATTAGTGAAGTTGCACCGCCCTCCTCCGGAAATGCGGATCTTCTCGCCGGGCGCGGAGGCGTGGTCGAGGATCAGCACAGAGCGCCCGCGCTTGCCCGCCTCGATAGCGCACATCATCCCGGCCGCTCCCGCGCCGACCACCACTACGTCGAAGAGATCCAAGACACGCCTTTCCAAACGCTACGCTCGAACAAAGCGCGTTATCCGGCAATGGAGGAAAGGGCAAGGCGGGATGGTGATGCTCGGGACGGCTCCTATTCCCGCGATGCGGAACGCCAAGCCGACGAGGCGGCCATCGCCACCATGCTCGCGCGTTACGTCGCGCCCTCTTCGTTTTGCCACTCCGAGGAGCCGCCCTACATGACGCCGAGGGTATCGCGCAGAGCGCGCGAAAGCCCCGATCCATGATGACGGAGCTTGGCATGCCTCATAGTCGCGCCCGTACCTTGGTCGTGGTTGCCGACGGACGAAAAGCCCTTCTACTTGACGATACGGGCACAGCTCTCCAGCCTCAGCTGCATCTCAAGCAAAGCCTGCATGCGGCCGACAATCCGTCGACACGGGATCAAGGGACGGACAAGCCCGGACGCTCGTTCCAGAGTGTGGGCATGATGCGCAGCGCCATGGAGCAGACGGATTGGCACGAATTGGCCGAGCGCCAATTCGCGCTGGACGTTATCGCCGCAATCAAGTCTCTCCACCAACAGGAACCCTTTTCAGCTTTGACGCTCGTCGCGCCGCCGCGAACGCTCTCGTATTTCCGGCAGGAAATGCCGGAGCTCCTGAAGAAGCTCGTCAGGTCCGAAATCGCCAAGGACCTCACTAAATTGCCGGCGCAGGAAATCGAGCGCCATTTGACGCCGGAATGAGCGTCAACCGCGTTTATTCGTTTTCCTATTCCATGAATTCAACAAACGGAGGCACAGATGACCATTCTCAAGCTTGATCGCGGCGAATGGGGCGCTTTCTGCGATCGCGTGTCAAAGAGCGTGCGAGGGAAAGTCGCCGAGGTGCAGCTCGTCTCACCGAAACTCGGCAGCCAGACCGAAGCGCGGTGGTTGCCGTTCATCGGCCTCGTTTACGACCCGAAGAACGACACCATCGAGATCGCACTCGAGGGGCTCGACCACATCGTCCGGAATCCGACCGAATTCTATGCGGATGAAAACGCCGGCGGCCTTGCAAACCTCGAAATCATCAACGCTGACGGGGTTCGCGAAATTCTTACATTGCGCGATCCGGTCATGCTTCCGCATCGGAGTGTGCTGTAGCCATCCGGTCAATGCGGCAGCTTGGCTGCCGGTACTTCCATTTTCTGGATTTCCGGCGTGTTGGCGAAAAGGTCCGGGGCTTTCTCCATCAGGGCCTTCGCGACCTTGCCAGCCATGTGGGCCTGGCGCCCCGCTTCATCATCGAAGACATCGAAAATGCCGAAGGTATTCGGGCTCATCTTCAAGGCGAACCAGGCCTTTGTGCCGGGCTCCTCCTCGACCACGGGAAGACCGCTTTTGAGAAAGGTTTCGACCTCGGCTTCCTTGCCGGGCTTCGCTTCCAGATGCACGTAAAGTCCGAGCTTGACCATGTCGTTCTCCTCCTCCAATGCGTGCGGTTGAGCCAAGGTGGGTGTCGCAGCCTACTTGATGGCCACGATCTCGACTTCTGCGTGGCCGGCCTGAGCCACGTCGCCAACGCGCTTTTGCATCAGGGCCTGAGCCAGTGGCGACACATAGGAAATGGTACCTTTGACTGGATCAGCCTCGTCTTCACCGACGATGCGATACGTCAGCTTCTTTCCGTCGCTCCGATGAAGAACGACGGTCGAGCCGAAATGAACTTCGTCGTTATTCGCGGGCGGATCGATCTCCTGAGCGGATGCCCGTCGAGCGGTCCAATAGCGCAGATCCCGCGTGGCATTCGCAAGCGCCGCACTGTCGCCGGTCCGCTGCGCTTCCGCCCGGACCTCCTGCAAACGGTCGAGTTCGGCCTCGATATGGGCAAGCCCTTCGGGGGTCACGAAATTCGGGTGCGGCGAGAGCGGGCGATCGGGCAAATCCTCGAACGCCTCACCTCCCTCGGATTCTTTGACAAATGCTCTGCTCATGACAAGCTAAGCGCGAAGAGGGGCGGCAGGTTCCATCAATCGTACATTGCTTTTTCAAGTTCATGGCTCGCCGCGGCATTGGCCTGAAATCGCTCACGCCTAAAGCAGCCCTTTCGCTAAGTCGCACACCTCCGCTAAGGAAAGAGCGCGTCACACTTTTTCGGATTCCACCATGGATCTCTCGCTCATTGGCTCCGCTGCCCTCGCCGGGTTCGTCTACGGCATCACGCCGGGGCCTGGGGTTCTCGCCGTTCTCGGCATCGGAGCGGCGAGCGGGCGGCGAGCGGGCGCGGCGTTCCTTATCGGCCATCTCGCGGGCGACGTGCTGTGGTGCGGTCTGGCTCTGGTCGCCATCATCGGCGTCACCACCATCGGTTCGTTCGTTTTCGATGTGCTCGGTACGGTGAGTGGGCTCTATCTGTTCTGGCTCGGGTGGCGGGCCGTGCGCGTCAAACGCTCATCCGACGGCAGACTGGAAATTCCCGTGCATCGGCCGCTGCTGCACGGATTGACCTTCGGCATAACCAATCCCAAGGCTTATCCGGTGGCGGTCGCGACACTTACCGCGCTTCTCTCCGCGAAAGCCGGGATGCTCACCTGGGGGATGCTCCCTGCCCTGCTCGTCGCGAGCTGCCTCGGCGGCGTACTCGCCTATGCGATCCTCGTCGCCATCATCGGCGCGAGCGCCGTGCGGCGCACCTATCGCCGTTATGAAGTGGCGATCACCCGCGCTTCCGGCCTGATGTTCATGGGCTTTGCGCTGAACGCGCTCTATCACGCGGTGCCGGGGCTCTTCGTGCCAAAGCGCGCCTGACAGCTATCAGAACTCGCTCGCGCATGCGCGACAGCCATGCCGAGCACGGCCATGGCGAAGACCTGATGCATCAGTCCCGCCCAGAGTGGCACTACCAGGAGCAACGTCACGATGCCGAGCGCCATCTGCGCAAACGTCATCCCGGCAAGAGCCGTGGCGCGCCGCGCAGCTTTCGAGCCTCCGGCGGTCCGGCGCATATGCCATGCATGCCAAAGGGCGAAAGCCACGAGCGCATAAGCGAGAAGCCGGTGATTGAACTGCACCAGCACGACGTTATCGACGAAGTTCTCGATCCACGGATGTACGGAGAACAGAGCCGATGCGGGCGGAACGAGGTTCCCGTCCATCAGCGGCCAGGTGTTGTAGGTCAGGCCCGCTTTCGACCCGGCGACGAGGCCGCCCAATGCGATTTGGAGGAAGACGAGAGCAACGAGAATGCGCGAGGCCCTTCTCGCATCCGCATTCGCGGACCGTTCATTCAATCCGGCCGCGACCCAGACGAGACAGGCCAGAATGAAACTCGCGACGGTCAGATGAAGCATCAGCTTGATCGGAGCGACCGCCGTCATGCCGGCTTCCAGCCCTGACGCCACCATGATCCAGCCGATGGCGCCCTGGAGACCGCCGAGCGCGCCGATACCGAGAAGCGTGAGGGCGAACTTCCCCTTGATGGTGCCGCGCATCCAGAACCAGACCAGCGGCAGGAAGAACACGAATCCGATCAGTCGCCCGAGCTGGCGGTGGCTCCATTCCCACGCATAGATGAACTTGAACTCGGAGAGCGTCATGCCCTTGTTGACGAGTTCGTATTGCGGGATCTGACGGTATTTCTCGAACTCAGCCATCCAGGCCTGTTCGGAGAGCGGCGGGAAAGCGCCCGTGACAGGCTTCCACTCGGTAATGGAGAGGCCGGAGCCGGTCAGGCGCGTCGCGCCGCCGACAGCCACCATGGCGACGACGAGGGCCGCCAGGATGTAGAGCCAGATCCGAACGGGAGCCATATTCCGCTGGCGGGGAATTATGTCCAGCGCCCTACCCTGATCGACGGCTGCGACAGCCATGCTCAACCTCATTCTCACTTTGGGCTTGAACCCATGATATGGCCTGTCCCATAGATGCGGAATTGAGACGAAGCAACGACTGCCGGTGACGCATCTCATGATCGGTGGGAAAATTCAGGGTGAAAGTCTTTAATGAGCAAGCGCAATCGCAAGCTGATCGGAACGGTCCTGATGCTGGTCTTCGTCGCCATCTACGCGCCGATTGCCATGGCGCTGGCCGAGAGCCGCATCGTCGAGGCGCCAAAACTGGTGCAAACGCTGGCTTATATCGTTCTGGGCCTTGCCTGGGTTCTGCCCATCATGCCGCTGATCCGCTGGATGGAAAAGCCGGATGAGGTCTGACGTATTCCAATAAAAAGGCCCGCTCGAAACGCGGGCCTTTTTTGTATTCGTCTCAGCGGCAAACCGTGCGGCGGCGCGGCTGCCAACCCCAACCGGGGACCCATTCGCTGTAGCGCTCCGAGAAGCAACTCTCCTGCACATAAACGGGTGGCGGGGGCGGCGGCGGATAATAAGCCGGCTCCGGCGGGGGCGCGTAATAAACAGGCTCCGGCGGCGGGACATAAACCCGCGGCGGCGGGGCGGCATAAACGGGTCCTTGCGAGGCGGCAATCGCTCCGCCGACGGCAAGACCACCCAACACGCCAAGCGCTGCTGCAGCCCCGGGCGACAAGCGGTCACGGGCGGCTGCGGGCTCGGCAGCTGCCAAACCACCCACGAGGGCAAGAGCGGCAATCGCACCGGAAGAGAAACGGAAGATCTTCATTGATCGTCACCTCAGAATCGACTCAGGGCCACCGGCCAGGAATCTTCGGCGACAGATATACCCGCTCGAACCTCGCTAAAAGCTGAACGAACCGTGGCAATATCGTGACGTGCCACTTTGTTTCAAAAGAGAGTCAGCAAATCGTAAACGTCGTGCAATCTCAATCGGCCGCTGTCCGCAATGGAACCGACAGCAAAACGCGGATGAGATCCGCCTGCCGATTGGTCTCCGTCTTGCGGAACAGGTTCTTCAGATGGAAAACCACCGTCGTCTGCGCGACGTCCAATTCCTCCGCGATCTGATCGAGGCGCTTCCCATCGATCAGCATCATGGCCACGCGCGTCTCGGACGGCGTGAGATTGTACAGACGCACAAGCGTATCCCCCGAAACCTTGGTGCGTTGCTCGGTGTCGATCAACAGCAGCACGACGGCATCGGGTTCGTCATCAGGTGCGAAGCGCTGCCCCGGCACAAGCGCCAGATACGGCCGACCACCCGACAGGCGAGGAAAGGAGACGATCTCGTCGAGATGTTCCTCATGAAAGGCGCGCGTGACACTCTCGTGCAACTTCGCGTTCGCCTTCGGAACGGAGCCTCTCAGCTTTCCTTCCTGGACACCCAACCCGTCGTCCTCCGCGAGAATGCGCTCGGCTTCCTTGTTGGTCAGGCGAACGTTACCTTCCTTGTCCAGCACTGCAACGCCCACAAGAAAGCGGTCGAAGGCAAATGTCGCCTTGTAGAGCGCTTCCATCGCGCGGCCACGCGACGAACTCAAAATCTCCTGCCAGGCCTCTTCCGCCTTCTGCACAGCACCGTGTCGCACGCGGGACACTTGTTCCAACCGCGTCGCGACGGTCGCAAGGAGAATCTCGTAATCGATAGGCTTGACGAGATAATCGTCCGCGCCCGCCTGTTTGCCGACCAGCACGTCGTTCCGATCGGCCAACGCCGTCAGGAAAATGAAGGGAACGTCTGCGAGCGCACCGTTCTCGCGCATCACCTTCAACACGTCATAACCGCCGAGACCCGGCATGGTGATGTCGCAAAGCACGAGATCGGGCCGATGGCGATCGAGAATCGCCAAGGCCTCCTTGCCGTTCGCGGCTTCGAGAACTTCATAATTCGCAGCGACAAGCTCCTCTGCGATGTCGCTTCGAAGATCCTCTTCGTCTTCGATGCACAAGATCGTGGGCTGAGCATTCATCGTAGCCATTCACGCAGCTTTCGGGGCTTGATCGACGCTTGAGATAGGCAGATCGAAGGTAAATATGGACCCGATCGCCTCATGACTTTCAACCTGAATCTGTCCACCATGTAAATGCATGATTTTCTGAGCGAAATTCAAGCCGATTCCGGTTCCCGCGATTCCAGAAGCCGTCCTGGCGCGATAAAACCGCTCGAATATTTTCGACAACTCGTCCGGCGGAATGCCAATCCCGTAATCGCCGACCGAGCAGAAAGCACGTTCATTCTCAACCCATAGTTTTATTTTAACACGAGGTCTGTCACCAGAATACTTGATGGCATTCGATAGCAAGTTGATGACAACCTGCTCGATCAGAATGCTGTCGCAATGAACCTTGATCGGTTGCTCGGGAACTTCGAGATCGATTTCGGCATGCGAGCTCAACTCCTTGTGGCGCTCGCAGATATCCCAGACCAAATCGACAAGGCTGCACCAGGCGAGATTGAGTTCGATCCGCCCTGCGTCGAGACGAGCCGCATTGAGCACGCTTTCCACAAGACGCGTCAGGCGGCTCGTGGCGCTTCGGATACGCTGAGCGCGCGTGACGATCTCGTCGTGAGTTACGTTGACACCTCGCCGGATAAGGCGCTGCGCACTGGAGTCCAAAATGGCCAACGGCGTGCGGAACTGGTGAGACACCATGGAAACGAAACTGCGATAGGCGTTTGTCGTCTCGCGTTCGCGATCGAGCGCGGATTGCAAGGCCGTTGCAGCGTGCTTGTAGCCGGAGATATCCGTCAAACGAACGAAGATGGTACCACCGTCGGCACGCGTCACGGAAAGTTGCGCCCATTCATCCTTGTTGATCCGCAAATCCACGGCGAATTCCGCGAAAACTTCGCCCGCAGTCAGAAGATGCGGGTCCGCTCCCTCGCACATGGCGAAACATTTGAGGAAGGTCGTGAGCGTCATCTCCTCACGACACCACAAGACCACCGGCTCCGCTGCGCGGATCCGCTCATTGGCAAAAAGGAGGTTGCCGGTGGCATCGAACGCGGCGAAGCCTTCCGGCGCCGTATCGATGGCGGCGATCAGGCGGCGCTCTGCCTGGCGCAACGCCGCAGTGCGCTGCTGGACCTTGATTTCGAGATCCACATTCTGCTGTTCCGCCTGTTTGCGAGCCTGCCAACTCTCGGTGATATCGCGCAGGAATGCGATGCCGAGATTCCGCTCCGCCATGTCCAGCGGGAAGCAATGGATCTCCAGGCAGCGTTCGCGCCCGTCCGGCGAAATACCCTCGTCCTCGATAACCGAGCTTGTGCCCATGATGGCCTGCGCCAGGGCGCTACCCACCTCTTCGCGTGAAAAAAGAGGCACCGCCTCCCGCAGTGGACGATCGACGGAATCCGTCGCGTCCAGGTTGAGCAGAACCTCCATTCCGGGGTTCCAGAGCAGACAGGTGAGATCCTCGTTGAAGATCACGATGCCCTGGTTGCTGATGTTGTTGATGACCAGATCCGAGAATTCCTGCTCCTGCCGCAGAAGACGTTTGGCCTGCGTCGCCTCGCTGAGGCCTTTGTAGAGACGCACCAAAAGAAATGAAGCGCTTACGAATATCCCGAGAATGAACAACATACTCTCGACGACGACGCGCAGATACTTCACTCGCGTGTTTGTGCCTTCCTGACGGTTGAAGATCATGACCTTGTTGGCGACATCCCGCAGGAAGTAGGCGATCTCCCTTGTTTGCGTCCTCACGTGAACCGCTGTTTGAGGATCGATTTTACCGTCATCCTCGAAAAGCGATTCCGCTAGGGTCAGCTGGAGGTAGTTGTTCTTGAGATCGGAAAGGTCTCCGAGCCTGTCGATGAGTTGCGCCTGCGAACCCTCCAGAAGCGCCGAAAGGCGACTGATGAGAATGGCGAGGCGGTATTTGGGGGTCTGCTCCGGATCGGCGATAACTTCCCCGGCTGCGGATCTGGCAAGGCTCTCCGCGAGAAGAACAGCTTCGAACTGTGTTTGCGTGACCATCCAGAGGTTTGCGTGCGTGTCCTCGCTGCGCAAATCCGTTTCCACATGCAGAAGGCGCGCCACGGTGAGCGCGAAGCAGACCGTCAACGTCGCAATCGCCACGAGCGACAATATCGCTGATTTGTAGTTCTTCAGCTTGCCCGGCATGGTTAGTCGACGTTCAACTTCTTCAACTGCCAGATCGAGCGCGCATCCATGACCTCATTCTTCAGCTCTTCCGGGAATCGGTCGAGGGGGTAGACGATCCAGAGTGGGCCGCGATCCCGCAGGCTCAGGGACTTTCCGTCGAGACTCATGGCGATGATCGGATCGTATTTGAGATCGCTGATGGGGATGTTGACCTGATAGTCGTTCAGAGCTGAAGCCTGCAATTGCTGCCCCTTGGCCTTCACCCGCTCCAGTACCGCCCGGAGGGGAACGCCTTCCACCGCCTTCGCACCGTCCCACCACGTGGAGTGCGTCGTGATCGTTGCCTGTCCCAATTGTACGAGCATCGCCTTGTCGAACCGCGCCTGCCCTGGGGCGTTCATGGTTTCGATATTACCCGTGATCACGAGCACGACCGGGCCCGTCGGAGAGGGCAACACCTCTTCCGCCCTCACGGAGAAGGGCACCAGAAAAGCGGCGATCACGAGAGCTGGAAAGCGCATCGAAGGGTTCTCACGTCTGCGGGATCGAATTCCCATAGGGAATACTGCAAACGATATAGGATATCGCCTTCGAATGCACCACCAAACTCTACGTAATATTATTACAATGCGCATACCTAAGGCTTCAACCATATGGCCTCTTCAGCATGATTTGCAATGTTATACTAATTAACCGTGATTTTGCATGTGCCCAACCGCACGAAGCAGCTTGCAAGCCCGAAACGACCGTCAATTCCATGTGAGGTCGACCACATAAGAGAATGGCTGACCGGGCTGCGCCTTGTCCTACAGATTCTCAATGCTTTATATGGGGAGCGAAGCTTCGGCATTGGCGCTTCAGCCGCCAACGTAAAAGGGAGTCGGAAAATGCGGAAATTCTTTCTCACCCTGGCAGGAGTTGGCGCGCTCCTCACGGCCATGCCCGCTGCAGCGGAACCCCTATCGCGCGCGAAAGGCGGGGTCGATCTCAGCCAGGCCTATCCGAATGAAAGCTATACTCAGTATTACTATCGACGCGGGTATTATAGGCCGTATTACGGCCCCCGTTACTATCGCCCCTATAATGATGGCAGTGCCGCTTTAGCCGCCGGTGCGGCGGGCCTTGCCGCCGGCGCCTTGATCGGCGGAGCATTGGCGAGCCAGCCCGCCCCATCGGCGCTCCCCGCCCCTCCGGGCACCGTCAGCCCATCGGTGGCCGCTTATTGCGCGCGCAAATATCGCTCCTACGATCCGGCGACAGGAACGTACCTGTCGACGAACGGTATGCGTTACGTCTGCACCCCGTAATACGCAATCCGCCGGCGCGGCCAGTTCTGTCGCGCCGGTTTCTCGCGCGTGAATTCTAGCCCCTCAGGCAAGAGCTCATGAAGTTTTTGCGGGCATCGCCAGCCATGTGTTTGGTTGAGGCCTCCGTGTTGCAAGCCTTCATCTTCTCCTGCTGAGGAGTGAGCCCCATCGGGGTCGTCGAGCCAGTTTTTCCAGCCAGACAATCCGACATGAACGTCTTGCGCGCATCACCCGCCATGTGTTTCGCGGCGGCGTCGGTATTGCAGGATTTCATCCGTTCCTGCTGAGGCGTCAGCTGTTGCGCCTGGGCGCCGAGGGCAGAGACGACGAGAAACGCGGTTGCGAGCGGAACGAATATTCTCATGACTTTCTCCATCGCCCCCGCCTGTAATTAGACGGAATGCAGAACCGGGGAAGGTGTTCCAATCTCCCCGAAATGACGCAGTCACGTTTACCCGAAGCGCGGGTGGTAACTCAGTTTGATCCGCGCTGTTCCCTCCCCCCTTGCGGGGAGGGGTAGGGGTGGGGGCTGAAAAGTCAGAGCGTTGCCTGTGATCCGATAAGCAGGAAGCCTGCTACAGCGCCAGACGTATGAAAGTTTCACCCAGTCAAACACCCCCACCCTTCGTCCCTCCCCGCAAGGGGGAGGGAAAGCCTGTACCCTATCCTCATCAAACTGAGTCACGACGAAGCGCGGCGTCATTTGACAAGCGATGCCCTGTGGCTACGATACCGGGCATGAACCCAATTGCCATCAAGCCCCGAGGCCTGCTCTCCGCAGGATTGCTGATCGCACATTCCTAAGCCCCGGGCCGAGGAGCGCGTCGTCGCGCCCCACCCCGGACAGGTTCATATCTGATCCCAAACCAAGCCAGTCCCTTTTGCTTCTCAAAGAAGTTCAAGCGACGCTCAACGATTCTTGTGGAGTTCCATCATGTCCACCCCCTTGGCCACAATTCCCGCGAAACGCCGCGGCCAACAGAAGAAGCCGCCGATCAAGATCAACAAGGCGGATCACGAACGCCTGCTCAAGTTGGCGGAAGTTGCAGCCAACCGGATGCCGGAAGTCTCCGACTATCTTTTCACCGAGCTCGAGCGCGCCCGAATCATCCCGGTTGGCGCGAACACGCCCTCCCTCGTCGTCATGGGATCAACGGTCACGTTTCGCGATGAGCAGACGGGCAGAACCGAGCGCGTGACGCTCGTCTTCCCCGAGAACGCGAATATCGACGAGAAGCGCATCTCTGTCCTCACCCCCATCGGCGCGGCTCTCATCGGCCTCAGCGAAGGCCAATCGATCACCTGGCCGACGAGAATCGGCGAGGAGCATCGACTGCATGTGATCGCTGTCGAGTAGGTGCGCAGGTGAGTGGTGGCACCCGGCATTACGCGGCGCGCTCTCGAACTGAGGCGTCGCCGACGCCGCCCTTGGTTTTTTCATATACAAAGTATATACGCTATATATACGAATCATATATGGAGACCCCGGTGGGCATTGTGAACATCGATGACGATCTGCACGATCAGGTGCGCAGGGCGAGCAAAGTATCGTGCCGTTCGATCAATGCGCAGGCCGCCTACTGGATCAAGGTCGGCATGCTATGCGAGACCAATCCGATGCTCAGTTTCACTGAGATCATCGAGCGCGAGCTTAGTTCCGCAGGCGTTTCGGCTCAGCCGCTGGCCGTGAGTGACGTATGACGAAGCAGCCTCAGGAACTGGCATTACTGGCCGAATCCGGCCGATTACTGGCGTCCGTATTCGGGCTGCTGGATCGAACCTCGCTCGTCGGCAAATCAACACTTCAGATCAATGATATGGTTGAGCGTTTCATCGTTCACGATCTGCAGGCCCGCCCCGCGAGCAAGGGTCAATACGGTTATGATTTTGTGTTGAATTCTTCGGTGAACGACGTGGTCTGCCACGGCGTTCCGTCGCAATCGCGCGTGCTTCGAGACGGCGACATCGTCAATTTTGACATCACGCTTGAGAAGAACGGCTATATCGCAGATTCCAGCAAAACCTATCTCGTTGGCGACGTAAATCCAGCCGCGAAGAGACTCGTCCAGACCACCTACGAAGCCATGTGGAGGGGCATCCGGGCGGTTCGCCCGGGCGCGTGGCTTGGAGACATCGGCTGGGCGATCGAACGACATGCCAAGCGAAATGGCTATTCTGTGGTGCGTGAATATTGCGGTCACGGCATCGGCCGGGAGATGCATGAGGAACCACAGGTTCGGCACTTCGGAAAACCGGGAACTGGCCTCGTCCTCCGCGAGGGCATGGTTTTCACGATCGAGCCGATGCTCAATCGAGGTCGACCGAGTGTGCGAACTGAAGCTGACGGTTGGACTGTTGTGACGAGAGACGGGTCGCTTTCCGCACAGTTCGAGCACACCGTCGCCGTTACAGCGTCCGGCGTGTCGGTACTGACGCTGAGTCCTGACGCTTGAAATCTTGAGGATAGAGCGAGCCTGCATTCTCCCCGATCTCCAGGATTGGACGTTCAAGCCCCGCACGCCCAAGCACGGTTGTGCCGTTCTCGAAGCCATCCTTCTCAAGGCATCGAAACAGCAAAGCCGCCTGATGGCGGCTTCTCGCAAGGTTCGAAATTTAGGAAATAATGGTCGGAGCGAGAGGATTTGAACCTCCGACCCCTAGTCCCCCAGACTAGTGCGCTAACCGGGCTGCGCTACGCTCCGACGCCTTTACGGCTGCAGGTCAATTAGCTTTCGAGTCGGCGTAGCGCAAGTCCCCAAATTCACTTTCAGAACGAAACGGACTCGGTGTGCATGCTTGGAGGCCGAAAGTCCGATCATCATGGATCCGTTTTTCACCCGTCGTGCGCCAAGCGAAGTACGATCCCTATTATTTTCGAGAGGGCAGATCGACTTCTGATTGAGCAATGATAGTATATTCCGCCGCCTGAGGATGCAGAAGACATAGCTCTATGCCCCTATACCCAGCAAAACTGTTGAGTGCCCTGTTGCTTTTGCTCGGATTGGGCGCACCTGCAAGAGCAGATATCGCACCTGCAAGAGCAGATATCGAGATGATCTTCGCGTCCTGCGGCGCGTCTCAAGGCGTAGCATATTTCTTCGAGGGCGGGCTCGTTGGCCCAGGACAAGGCGGTTGGCTCAAAGATGGCGTTACCGACGGTGGCATTGCCCTCGTTAAGTTGGATGGGAAATTAGATATTCTATTCAAAGATGCCACGGGGAACCGGTATTCCCACCGCGCGGAGGGTTCCGATATCCGCTTGATCGCAGCGGACCCTGACGGATCATATTTGGTTATCGCAACCAACCCTAAGGGTAAGTCCGCAGAGCATTTCCTTTTTAAGGTCAATGAATACGGTGTAGGGACTTTGGTCTGGGGCACAATCAGAACGGACACCCCGGCATCAAAGAGTTCCCTCATGACGGCAGAATGCGGTCCAAAGAAATGAGCCTGGGAGACTTTGCCTCGCTCTTTACTGCGCGCAGAAGACGTTGGGCGAATAATAATTTCCATAATGATCAGCCCCGGGGATACATCAGGAGAATGCTGGGCGCTACTTGCGCCGTGGCTTTGATCGTTATCGGCGGCTATGTCGTTGGCTCCATTCTGGAGCGAGGGGAGATTCCTCTCGGTTGGTTCACACTAATAGGGCCGAACCTTATTGTGGTCGGCCTCATCTGGCTTGGTTGCGAGGCTAGGGGTTACTAAGCCCGCGGCGTTAGTCGCACTCAGTTGGGCGGCGAGCCAACCGTGAATGCCTTTTCGAAAGCATCCGCTGCAGTCTTCGCAGATTTAAAATGCCCTACGTCGAACCACGCACCAGCGGCATCAAAGACTGCTCACTCCGGCACGCCACTTCCAGCCGGCACCTTCAGGGCGCTGATGACGCGCTCGCACTCCGCTAGCTCGGTGAAGGCAGACCGGAGGAGGTCGAGATCGGCGTCCGAAAGGCTGGGGCCTGAACGATCGGAGCCAGAGCCGTTTCCGGTATAGACCTCCCGCTCGTCTGCGCCATTCAGCTCTCTCTCGTCTGCCGAGGGGGCAGAGACGAGCGTTTCCCCACGGCCGACAGATTGGACAAACCGCACCCCCTCTTCCTTGAGGATTCGCTGCACACCCTTGATGGTGTAGCCCTCTCCGTAAAGGAGGTGGCGAATGCCTTTCAGGAGCTCAACATCGTCCGGACGATAATAGCGGCGGCCGCCGCCGCGCTTGAGCGGCTTGATATGAGTGAAACGGGTTTCCCAGAAGCGCAGGACGTGCTGCGGCACATCGAGGTCTTCGGCGACCTCGCTGATCGTGCGGAAGGCGTCAGGACTCTTGTCCATCGCGTTTTCCCGTTCCTATCAATCGTCCAACCCGTTGATGCTTTCGCCGTTGATCTGCGCTTTCAGGATATTCGACGGCTTGAAGACCATGACCCGGCGCGGGTCGATCGGCACCTCGATGCCGGTTTTGGGGTTGCGCCCGATACGCTCCCCCTTTTCGCGTACGATGAACGACCCGAAGGAGGACAACTTCACGGTCTCACCTGCGGCCAGGCAGGTGCAGATTTCCGAAAGGACGGACTCTACGAGATCTGCTGATTCCGTTCGGGAAAGGCCGACTTTCTGATAAACGGCCTCGCTCAAATCCGCTCTGGTGACTGTTTTTCCAGCCATCAACGCCCCCAAGCGCTCGGTAAAATGCTGCTGACAAATCGTTCGATCCGGTGACGCTATGCAGACGCGAGCCTGCGGTCAACCGTCTAAAGGTCTGAAATCGTAATCAAAAACGCAACACGGTGTCCTATTACCAGCGGATCAGCGCACTGCCCCAGGTAAATCCACCACCGATCGCCTCAATCATCACGAGATCGCCCTTTTTGATGCGGCCATCCTTGCAAGCGACGTCGAGCGCCAGCGGAATCGACGCCGCCGACGTATTGCCGTGTTTGTTGACGGTGATCACCACCTTCTCGGGTGCAATGCCGAGCTTTTCGGCGCTCGCCGTGATGATGCGTTTGTTGGCCTGGTGCGGCACGAACCATTTCAGGTCTTCAGCCGTCGTCCCCGTCGCGTTGAACGCATCCTTGATCACATCGGTGACCGAGCCGACCGCGAAACGGAAGACCTCTTTGCCCTCCATTTTCAGGACGCCGGTGGTCTTCGTCGAGCCGGGGCCGCCGTCCACGTAGAGCTTCTCACGATATCGCCCATCGGAACGCAGATGAGAAGTCAGCACGCCGCGATCGGCCGAGGTCCCCTCGCCTTCCGCCGCTTCCAGCACGATGGCGCCCGCGCCGTCGCCGAAGAGCACGCAGGTGGTACGGTCGTTCCAGTCGAGAATGCGCGAGAAAGTCTCCGCGCCGATGACCAGCGCGCGCTTATGGGAGCCCGAGGCCAAAAACTTGTCGGCGGTCGCGACCGCGTAGACGAAGCCGGTGCACACGGCCTGCAGATCGAACGCCGCGCCGTGGCTCATGCCGAGGCCGAACTGGATCTGGGTCGCGGTCGAGGGGAAGGTGTAGTCCGGCGTCGAGGTGGCGCAGATGATGAGATCGATATCGGCGGGCGTCAGGCCGGCATCCGCCAGCGCCGCCTGCGCGGCCTTGATACCGAGCGCGGAAGTCGGCTCGTCGTCGGCCGCGATATGGCGTTCCTCGATGCCGGTGCGCTGCACGATCCAGTCATGGGACGTTTCCATGACCTTCTCGAGATCACGGTTCGTGACGACGCGCTCCGGCAGGTAGGAGCCGACGCCGCGAACGATGGAACGAATGCGTTTCAATCCCTGACCGTCCTTTAGGCGGGTTGTTCCAGCGGTCCATGCTCGAGCATGTCGCGGATGGTCTTCATCAATTCAAAGCGGGCCATGTCGTAGGCGACATCCACGGCACTGGCGAAGCCGATGGCATCGGTGCCGCCGTGGCTCTTCACCACGACGCCCTCGAGGCCGAGAAACACGCCGCCATTCACCTTGCGCGGGTCGAGTTTGTCTTTCAGCGCCGCAAAAGCCTGCTTGGCGAAAAGGTAGCCTATCTTCGCCATGATCGAACGGCTCATGGCCGCGCGGAGATATTCAGCAATCTGCTTGGCGGTGCCTTCGGCGGTCTTCAGGGCGATATTGCCCGTAAAGCCCTCGGTTACGACCACATCGACCGTGCCCTTGCCGAGATCGTCGCCCTCGACGAACCCGCGATAATCGAGATGCGGAACCGGCGTCTCCCGCAGGATCCTCGCCGCTTCTTTCACGGTCTCGATGCCCTTGATCTCTTCCGTACCCACGTTCAGCAGGCCCACCGTCGGGCGTTCCAGATCGAACACGATCCGCGCCATGGCCGCGCCCATGATTGCCATATCGACGAGGTGCTGCGCATCCGCGCCGATGGTCGCGCCCACGTCGAGAACGATGCTCTCGCCGCGAAGGGTCGGCCACATGGCAGCAATGGCCGGACGGTCGATATGGGCCATCATCTTCAGGCAAATCTTGGCGGTCGCCATCAGGGCGCCCGTATTGCCGGCAGAAACGGCCGCATCCGCCTGACCGTCCTTCACCGCCTGCACGGCCCTCCACATGGAGGATTTGCCACGCCCGATGCGAATCGCCTGGGCGGGCTTCTCGTCCATGGAAATGGCGACATCCGTATGACGGATCTCGCTGGCGGCCTTGAGTTTCGGATGCGCGTTCAGAAGCGGCGCAATCATGGCCTCGTTCCCGAAGAACAGGAATTGCATGTCCGGATGACGCTCCAAAGCCAAGGCTGCGCCCGGAACGACAACCGAGGCGCCATGATCCCCACCCATCGCGTCAAGCGAAATACGCACCGGCTTCGACATGGGAAGGCTATTCTTTCTTGGTTCTCTGGAACAGGCGCCGGAAAATACCGCTTTGATACGTGACCGCAACCGAATTCTACCTTTCCACGAGCCGCTTTTGACGAAACGCGGAAGGTAATCAGCCCTTAGTCGCTTTTCTTCAGCTTTTCGAGCGCAGCAAAGGGAGATTCTTCTCCCTCGCGCGCCGTTTTCTCATCGAAATTCACGCCTGGTTTCTTCGGATAGGGGTCGAGACCGAGAGCCAGAAACTCCGCCGTGAGCGCGCCGATATCGACACGCCCGTTCACGATCTCGTCCGGCGGGTCGTATTCGCTGACTTCCACCGCATGCTCCGGCTGACGGGTATCCGTATCGGCGAAATCGATCTCCACGTCTTCCTCGATCACGGAATCGAACGGATCGAGGCTGACCACGCAAATCTGGGTCACATCGGCCGTGATGCGGCCGGTGACGCGAACACCCTTGCCGGTTTTCGAGATCGTGTAATCGCCAATGAGAGAACGGATGGCGGCGAGCTTGAAATCCTCGGCCAAGGCCCTGCATTCATCAGGCGTCGCTTCGAGCCGTTGGGCAAGCCCACGGGGCGGCAGATGCCGCACATCGATGAGCCGGGTCAGCGGGCCGACGGGTTCTGGCGTCATCATGCACCCTCCTTGAAGGTTTCAGGCTCAGGGAAAGCAGGCCCCTGTTTCAGAATTGTGTCGAGATCTATGGCTTTGAGAAGCCTGTCCGTGGCGAGCGCATAGCGCGCCAGTCCCGTCGCCGGCAGGTCGTCTCCGGTCACGTTCCGGCCGAGAGCCAGGGCCAGGCCCGCTTCATCCCCGGAATCAAGTGGGCCGTCATAGGCCTGCGCCCGGCCATAAAATGCGCCCGCCATCTTTTTCATCCGCTTCGGCACCGTGGTGTCACCCACACCCATTTCGCGTAAAGCAGCATCGAGCTCGGCGAACAGGGCATCAGTCAGGTCGGCCGCGACATCATTGGCCGGCTCGGGCAGCGGCTTCAGAGCGCGGAGGACCAAAATCATATGCAAAGCAAGGGATTCGAAGCGCCCCTCCAGGGTATCCGGGATGCCCAGGGAGAGATAGAGGCCCGGCACACGGGACGCCGCGGCAACGCGCTCGTAGAGGGTGCCGATGGTCACACGCCGTTGATCCTTACGGAAAAGACTGAAGATCACTGGGCCTGTCCTGCCTTGTCAAAATCGAAGCCTCGGGTTACGCCACCGAGGTACGCCATCCACATCCAAAGGCGCAAGCTTACCCTGCGCCTCACCATTGGAAGTTTTACATGACGCGTCGAGTTTCTCCGATTGTTGCGCGCTTGGCCGCAGCAGCTTTCCTCGCCTCCCCCCTTCTCGCCTGCAGCTCTATCGGCGAGGATTTCCAGCGCGGCTATATTGTCGACGAGAACGCCCTCGCAACCGTGAAGAAGGGCATGAGCGCCGATCAAGTTCTCCAGATCCTTGGCACGCCCTCCACGGTCTCCACGGTCGGGAACAAGAACTGGTACTATATCAGCCAGAAATCCCGTCGCACCCTTCAGTTCATGGGTGAGACCGTGGTCGACCAGCGCGTGACCGCCGTCTATTTCGACAAGGGCCTCAAGGTCGAGCGCGTGGCGCTCTACGGCTTGGAAGAAGGCAAGGTGTTCGATTTCATCAGCCGCACCACCCCCTCCGGTGGCGAAGAGTCGAGTTTCCTCGGCCAGCTTTTCCGCGGCACGAACAACTTCAACCCGTTCGGAGCCTAAAGGACGAACGCGAGCTGTCATCCACAGGAGATCGAGGCCGGGCTCGCGCCCGGCCTTTTTGTTTCAACGATTCCCTGAGCCCAGCTTCAGATGACGCAACATCGCCACCGCGTCAGCGGGCATGGGCTGCTCGACCCGGCGATAGATGCGCCCGTCGCGGGTGCGCTCCACCAGTCCAAGATCGCAGAGTTCGCGACGCAGAAGCGCGTGATCGCCAAAGCCGTGCATCGCCTGGAGCCGCTCGTTCACTTGCGCCTCCGAAAGCGCGTCCTTTGCCGGCAGTTGCGCCCACAAAACCCAGAGCGCGATAAGCCGTTCGCTGTGCTTTGCCGGCCAGCGCACCAGACGGCCTTGTGCATCGTAGCAACGGGCCAGTCGCTCGAGCTTGCGGAAATCGACCGGCTCGGCGTCGACCGGCGAATGGCTCAGTCGCTCCGATGCCGCCATCTGAGTGCGGAGTTGCTGGAAATTGCCGTGCCCGATGGAGCGGGCGAGCATGTTGAGCAGTTCCACATGGCCCGGCGCGACGTCGCGCTCGGCAAGCTGGCTGCGTAAAGAGCGCGCAACGGCGGAAATGTCGTTGGCGTGAAATGGCAAGGCTGTCCTGGACATGACCTATCCCCTGATGTCGTGCCTATCCGACGCGGGATGACCGGTGATCGCCCTTCCGACGCGGCACGAGATGAGAGGTGTCCGTCGACTTGGTAGAACAGGTTTAGCGTGCCCTTGCGGGCGGCGATGCCTCGGTGAACTGCAGACCGTTGCCTTTGGATAGTATGGTCTCGCAGCGCGATCAAGGTGTCTTTCGACAAACCGTAACGATCAAGACAAGAGCCTCACCCCGAGGGATGCGAAGCATGGTCTCGAAGGGCGAGGCGTCTCCAGTGCGCACTGGACCCTCCTTCAAGATGCGGCTTCGCCGCTCCTCAGATGGGTTGTTCCATTTCAAAAACGAAAAGCCCCGCAGCAGGAGCTACGGGGCTTCGATTCTCGTCCTAGCAAGGCTTACGAATGCGCGAGGATCGCCAACAGCAGCAATGCGATGATGTTGGTGATCTTGATCGCCGGGTTCACGGCGGGGCCCGCCGTGTCCTTGTAGGGGTCGCCGACGGTATCGCCGGTGACCGATGCCTTATGGGCTTCCGAACCCTTGTGATGCATGATCCCGCCATCATCCAGGAAGCCGTCCTCGAACGACTTCTTGGCGTTGTCCCAGGCCCCGCCGCCGGAGGTCATGGAGATGGCGACGAACAGGCCCGTCACGATCACGCCGAGGAGCATCGCACCCACAGCCGAGAACGCCTGCGACTTGCCGGCGATCCAGAAGACCACGAAATAGGTCACGATGGGCGCCAGCACCGGCAGGAGCGAGGGTACGATCATTTCCTTGATCGCGGCGCGGGTGAGCATGTCGACCGCGCGGCCGTAATCGGGCCGATCCGTGCCCGCCATGATGCCGGGCTTCTCGCGGAACTGCCGACGCACCTCTTCGACCACCGAACCCGCCGCTCGGCCGACTGCCGTCATGGCGATGCCGCCGAAAAGGAACGGGATGAGGCCGCCGAAGAGCAGACCGACCACCACATACGGATTGGCGAGCGAGAAATCCGGCTTCACACCCTGGAAGTACGGATAGGCGCTCGCATTCTGCGTGAAGTGGTTCAGGTCCGAGGTGTAAGCCGCGAACAGAACCAACGCGCCGAGGCCCGCCGAGCCGATGGCATAGCCCTTGGTCACGGCCTTCGTGGTGTTGCCCACGGCATCGAGCGCGTCCGTGGACTTGCGGACTTCTTTCGGCAGCCCCGCCATTTCGGCGATGCCGCCCGCATTGTCCGTCACCGGGCCGAAAGCATCGAGCGCGACGATCATGCCCGCGACGCCGAGCATCGCCGTCACCGCCACCGCGATGCCGAACAGCCCCGCGAATTTGAAGGCGATGATGATGCCCGCGATGATGGTGAGCGCGGGAAGCGCGGTCGATTCAAGCGATACGGCGAGACCCTGGATCACGTTGGTGCCGTGGCCCGTCACCGACGCCTGCGCGATGGACCGCACGGGTCGGAAGCCGACGCCCGTATAGTACTCCGTGAACACCACGATGAACGCCGTCACGCCGAGGCCGACAATCGCGCACCAGAACAGGTCGAGCCCGGTAAAGCTCGCGCCCGCCACCGGCCCGAAGCCGATGGTCTGCGAGGTGACGATGGCGATCGCCGCGAGCGAGAGAACGCCCGTCGCAGCAAGCCCTTTGTAGAGCGCGCCCATGATCGACTGGTTCTGACCGAGCTTCACGAAGAACGTGCCGATGATGGAGGTCAGGATGCAGACCGCGCCGATGGCGAGCGGATAGAGCATCATCGTTTCGAGCAGCGGCTGCCCCGCGAAATAGATCGCGGCCAGTACCATGGTGCCGACGATTGTCACCGCATAGGTCTCGAACAAATCGGCGGCCATACCGGCGCAATCTCCGACATTATCGCCCACGTTGTCGGCGATGGTGGCCGGATTGCGCGGATCGTCCTCAGGAATACCCGCCTCGACCTTGCCCACGAGATCGCCGCCGACATCAGCACCCTTGGTGAAGATGCCGCCGCCGAGACGGGCAAAGATCGAGATCAGCGACGCACCGAAACCGAGAGCCACGAGGCTGTCGATGACCTGCCGATCCGAGGGCGCAAGGCCCGCACCGCGCGTGAGGTAGGTGTAGTAAATCGCAACCCCGAGAAGCGCGAGACCGGCCACCAGCATTCCGGTGACCGCGCCTGCCTTGAAGGCCACGTCGAGGCCGCCGCCGAGAGATTGGGTCGCAGCCTGGGCCGTGCGCACATTGGCGCGCACCGACACGTTCATGCCGATGAAGCCCGCAACACCGGAGAGGATCGCACCAATGGCGAAACCGACGCCGACCCGAATGCCGAGCAAGTAGGAAATCACCACAAACAGAACCACACCGACAATGGCGATGGTCGTATATTGTCGTCGGAGATAGGCCTTCGCACCTTCCGCGATCGCCCCCGCGATCTCTTGCATGCGCTGCGAACCTGCGTCGCGTTTCATCACGTCCGAGATGGCCCACAGGCCATAGACGATTGAAAGCAGGCCGCCGAGAATGATCAACGTTAATGCCATTGTGCCGTCCTTGTGGTGGATGGCAGATAGCCGATCATCAAAGCCTGAATTTTGGCCTTGACCGGCCTCTACCTCCGCGGAAGGTCTTATTTGGTGGCAAATATTTGAGCACCGCGCAACGAGACTTCAGGATGACATTCACAGAAGAGTTCTAGGCCGCAGCCACCGAACTTTTCTTGCTTTGCCAGGCGATCAGTCCAAGAGCGACGATCACGGGCGGAAAAACGAGCAGATTCAATGTGCCCCACCCTTCCGTGCTCAAAAGATTTCCAGAGGAAAATGACGCCAGCGCCACGGAACCGAAAACCAGAAAATCGTTGATCGCCTGAACGCGGGCGCGTTCTTCCGGGCGATAGCAATCGGTCACGAGCGCAGTTGCGCCGATGAAGCCGAAATTCCAGCCGATTCCGAGCAGAATCAGCGCGCCCCAGAAATGAGCGGTGGTGAGGCCCGACAGACCGACAGCCGCCGAAACGGCAATGAGCAACAGCCCCGCCGCCGTCACCCACTCCTTACCGAAGCGCTGGATCAACCGGCCCGTGAAGAAGCTCGGGCCATACATGGCGAGCACATGCCATTGAATGCCGAGCGCCGCCGTGCTGACCGAATGGCCGCAGCCGATCATGGCGAGCGGCGCGGCCGTCATCACGAATGTCATGAGCGACGCCGAAACGAGGCCGCTCGTCACCGCCATGATGAAACGCGGTTGGGCGATGATTTCCCGCAGCGGCCTGCCGCCGCTCTGCGCCTGCGTGGCCACAGGCGGCGCCCGCAGGAAAGCGACGACGGTGATGGTCATGAGCGCGAGAAGGGATTGCGCGAGGAAGGCCCCGGCGAAGGGCGCGGTGACGATGAGATCGCGGGTCCAGATCACGGTCTGTGGGCCGATGACCGCCGCAGCGAGGCCGCCGATCATCACCCATGAAATCGCCCTCGCCTTAAAGCTCTCGGAGGCGCTGTCCGTCACGGCGAAGCGATAGCTTTGGGTGAACGAGCCCCAGAAGCCGGCAATGGTGGTACCGATGCAGAAAATCAGGAAACTCGCCGTCGCGATGCCGAACGCGGCGAGACACCCGGCGACAACGCCGATTGCACCCGCAAATACGTAACCGGTCCGTCGCCCGACGCCGCGCATGAGCATGGCCGCGGGAATGGTACCCAGCGCCAGACCCAGGTTGAACAGGCTGATCGGCAGGGTCGCGAATTGCTTGTCGGTGACGAGCGCCTGCCCGACGAGACCGCCGAGCGACACGACAATGGCCGGGTTCGCCCCGCTGAACGCCTGCGCCAGGGAGAGGACGAGGGCGTTACGCTTGGCAAGCGTATCATTTGCAATCGGGAGCATCGCGCAATCAGAAATGAGAAAAGGAACCGGCTTCGTAGCGCCTTTCGTGCCCGCCTGCACGAAAAAGCGGCAACCCGTCCCCGGAAACCACGTGACCGATTGCAGTCAGGGCGATCCCGACCCGCGCCGCTTGAGCCACGAAGTTCTCGTAATTTTCCGGCGGCACGGTGCAGAGAATTTCATAATCGTCGCCGCCCGTGACAACCCGGTCGGTCAGGCGTGGCTCCACGGCGACGGCATGCGCCGCAGCAGGCGACAAAGGTACGTTGGCGGTCTCGACGACGCCAGTTACGCCGCTGACCCGCAGCATCTTCGCAAGATCGCCGGCAAGCCCATCGGAGACGTCCATGGCCGCGTTGGCGTGATCGCGAAGTGCAGCGGCCAGGGCGAAGCGCGGTTGCGGGTGCCGGTTGCGGTCGATGAGGAAAGAGCGCTCTTCCGGCGAGAGTTCAGCGCCCCAAGCCGGTGAGAACCGCAAATCGAGCCCGAGCGCGCCATCGCCGATGGTGCCGGTGACGCAGATGAGATCGCCTGCCTGCGCGTTCGTGCGACGCACCATGCGTCCGCTCGGTACATCGCCCAAGGCGGTCACGGTGAGGGTCAACGGCCCCCTCGCCTTCACCGTATCGCCGCCGAGTAGCGGACATCCGAAATCGCGGGCTGCCGTCTGCAAGCCTTTGGCGAAAGCCGCGAGCCATTCCTCGGTCCAGTTTTCGGGCAAGGCCAAACTCAGCAGAAACCCACGCGGTTCAGCACCCTTGGCGGCAAGATCCGACACATTCACGCCAAGCGCTTTTCGCGCAACAGAGCCAGGGGGATCGTCAGGCAGGAAATGCCCGCCCTCGACCAGCGCATCCGTCGTCAGAACGAGATCGTATCCTAGGCGCGGCGTGTAGGAGGCCGCATCGTCCTTGAGAGCGAGCGCACCCTCGCCCGCCATAGGCGCGAAGTAACGGGCGATGAGATCGTCTTCGGAGGAACGGTGAGGACTCATCTCTCGATCTTATGCCCTGCTTTCTAAGCCGCCACGCACAATCCTCATCCTGAGGGACGGCAAAGCCGCGTCTCGAAGGAGGTTCCAGTGTCCTCTGAAGACGCCTCGCCCTTCGAGACGACCTTCGGTCTCCTCAGGGTGAGGCTGCGGGACGACCCGATGCCCTTGGCGGGCTGCAAAGGTCGGACAGCCTACCGTTTGGCCTGCCCCCCGGCCTTCTTCTCCAACTCGCCCGGACGGACTTCGCGCGCGACAGCGTCGAGCACCGCGTTCACGAGCCCCGGCTCGTCGTCTCCATAAAAGCCGTGCGTGACATCCACATATTCGGTGATGACGACGCGGGCGGGTACATCCTTGCGGAACATCAGTTCGTAACCACCGGCGCGTAAGATAGCGCGGATGACGGCCTCGATCCGCGCCAGCGGCCAACCGGCGGCGAGTGCCTTGTCCACGCTCACATCGATGGCGCGCTGGTTGTTCACCACGCCCGAAAGGATATCGCGAAAGAAAGCCTTGTCGGAGGGCTGGAACTCGATTCCTTCGACCTCGCGTCCGAGCCAGAAGGCTTCGAACTCGGCCAGAGCATCGATTACGTTCTTGCCGGAGACATCCATCTGATAGAGGGCCTGGACGGCGGCGAGACGAGACGCTGCGCGCTCTGCAGGTTTTGCCATGGCTTCAGGCTCCCAGAAGACGCTGCTTGATCCGAAGGACAGCCAACGCCGCCTCGACCGCGCCACCGCCCTTGTTCATTTCGTTGACGCGGGCCCGCGCCCACGCCTGCTCGTCATTCTCTACTGTCAGGATGCCGTTGGCGAGAGGAAGGCTCAACGACAGGGAGAGATCCATCAGCGCACGGGCACTCTCGCCCGCTACGATGTCGTAATGCCCCGTCTCGCCACGGATGACGCAACCGAGCGCCACCACAGCGTCGTAGGGCTTGCCGGCCTCTTCCGCCGCTTCAAGCGCAATCACCGCCGTCGTCGGGATTTCGAGGGCGCCGTCCACGGTCAGCACATCGGCCGTCGCCTGCGCCGCCTCGACTGCCGCTTTCGCGCCGCGCAGCAATTCATCGGCAATGTCGTCGTAGAACCGCGCCTCGACGATGAGGACGCGAGCGCCGGGAACGGGGGGGCGGGCAGTTGGCTTTGCGTGCGTGGCAACCATGGACAAACCGATTGTGGCAGACGGATCCACAAAGGATCGCGCGCTGCGCGTGTCAAAGAACGTGTTGCGGCTGACCTAACCCGCCACGAGCGTCACCGCAAGCGAGGCGATGCGATGGGGCGTTCTGTCATCACCGTCATTCCGGGGCGTGCTTCAGCACGAACCCGGAACCCATACCCGCCAACGTTGCAGAAAGAAGCGTCACCGACCCCGGTCTATTCTTCCTGGATAGCGGCTATGGGTTCCGGGTTCCGCTATGCGGCCCCGGAATGACGGTGGTCGGCCTCTCTCAGCCGCCTGCCCTGGCGTCCACAAGGCGCGCGGCGTAGCGGGCCATCGTGTCCACCTCGATGTTGAGCGTATCGCCGACCTGCCGCTCGCCCCAGGTGGTGACGCTGAGGGTGTGTGGGATGATGAGCACCGAGAACACATCGCCCTTGACGGTGTTCACCGTGAGCGAAGTGCCATCCAGTGTGATCGAGCCCTTTTCGGCGATGAAGGGAGCCAGTTCCTTGGGCACCTGGATCTCGAAACGGGCGGTCGGTCCCCACGGATTATCGCCCGCGGTCATCGCCTCGCGACTGATAATGATTGCAAGCCCGTCCACATGGCCCGTGACGATATGGCCGCCGAGTTCATCGCCGATCTTGAGTGCCCGTTCCAGATTGACCCGCGTTCCGACCTTCCAGGCTGGAACGTTGGTACGCTCGAGCGTCTCGAAAGCCGCATCCACCTCGAACCAGCAGCCGTTGCCGCGCGGCCCCACATCGACCACCGTCAGGCACGGGCCGCCGCAGGCGATCGACGCGCCAAGCGCGATCGAAGATGGATCATAGACCGACTCGATGCGGATGCGCCGCAGCTTGTCCGCATCCGAAATCGAAGCAATGCGGCCCACATCCGTCACGATGCCTGTGAACATCAAACTTTCTCCCAAAACATCAGAAGATCGGGGCCGAGCATCTCGTCTCCGATCAAACGCAACTCGTCCATCTTGTCCTGAAGCGCCGGGCCAAGGGCGGTCACATCGCCCTGCCCCCGCACTGAGCGGCCCGTGAAAAGCACGAGTTCGTCGATCAGGTCGGCACGAGCCAGCGCGTCCGCAAGGCCCGGCCCGCCCTCGCTGAAAACGCGAGTCAGACCGCGCGTGCCGAGCAGTTGCATGGCCTGGGCCAGATCTACATGGCCATGAGAGTCCGTCTCGACCCGCAAAACCTCGACGCCGGATTCGACGAGACGTTTCTCGGCCTCGACCGAAGCTCCGATTGTGGTGACGATCCAGGTCGGGATTTCCCGCGCGCCGGCAACAAGCATCGCGCCCACGGGCATGCGCAAGTGGCTGTCGATGACGACGCGGATGGGGGATCGGTCTTCGAGCCCCGGCAGGCGCACATTCAACAGCGGATCGTCTGCGAGAACCGTGCCGGCGCCGACCATGATCGCATCCGCATGGGCGCGCATCATATGCACGCGGGCGTTGGACAATTCGCCCGTGATCATCAGACGCTCGCCGGAACGCGACCCGGCGAAACCTTCCGTCGTGCGGGCGAGCTTCACGGTGATCGCCGGTCGTCCTTTGGTGACGCGGGTGATATGCCCGCGATGATCGCGGCGCGCCTGTTCGGCGAGGCATCCGACATCGACTGCGATGCCCGCCTGACGCAGCAGCGCATGACCCTCGCCCGCAACCCTGTCGTCCGGGTCTTCGATGGCCGAGACGACCCGCGCGACGCCGGAGGCGATGACCGCGTCTACGCAAGGGGGAGATTTACCGTGATGGGAACAGGGTTCGAGGGTCACATAAAGAGTCGCGCCCTTGGCAGCCTCTCCGGCAAGCCCGAGCGCCACGCGCTCCGCATGGGGTCGCCCTCCAGCTTCCGTGACGCCCTGTGCGACGATCAGCGGATTACCGCCCTCATCCCGAACGACGACCGCGCCGACCGATGGATTGGGCCATGTCGAACCGAGGTTGCGCACGCCCACGGCCAAGGCCAGACGCATGAAGCGTTCGTCCGTCGCGCTCGCACTCATCGGCTGTGCTTCTCAGATGAAGGCCGGGGCGTCATTCGCCGGCGCGGGAGGATGGCGGTTCATCGGGCTCCATGCTCTCATCCTCAGCCAACTTGCCAAGAATCTCCTCGAAGTCCTTGGCTTCACGGAAATCTTTGTAAACCGAGGCAAAGCGCACATACGCGATGTCATCGAGACCTTTGAGGCCTTCCATGATCAATTCGCCCACGGTTTCACTCGGAACTTCCGCCTCGCCCTGGCTTTCCAGTTGCCGCACGATACCGTTGATCATGCGCTCGACGCGCTCGGGATCGACCGGGCGCTTGCGTAGAGCGACCTCCACGGAGCGTTCGAGCTTGTCCCGGTCGAACGGGACGCGGCGGCCTGACTTCTTGAGCACAAAAAGCTCGCGCAATTGCACGCGCTCGAAGGTGGTGAAGCGTCCGCCGCAATCCGGGCAGATGCGCCGCCGACGGATGGCAGACGCATCATCCGTCGGACGGGAATCCTTCACTTGCGTATCGAGGCTACCGCAATAAGGACAACGCATCTCTTAAGCCGAACCTCAGGCGTAGATCGGAAAACGCTTGGTCAGCTCGTGAACCCGCGTCTTCACGGATTCCTCGACCTGCCCGTTGTTCTCGTCGCCGTTGCGGGCGAGACCGTCGAGGGTCTCGACGATCAACTCGCCCACTTTACGGAATTCCGCGACGCCGAAGCCGCGTGAGGTGGCGGCCGGAGTGCCGAGACGGACGCCCGAGGTCACCATCGGCTTTTCGGGATCGAACGGCACGCCGTTCTTGTTGCAGGTGATGTGAGCGCGGCCGAGCGCATGTTCGGCGGCTTTGCCGGTCAACTTCTTCGGGCGAAGATCGACCAGCATGAGGTGGTTGTCCGTGCCGCCAGCGACGATGGCATAGCCGTTCGAGACCATGGTGTCGGCGAGCGCCTTGGCGTTCTCGACAACCTGACGGGCATAGACCTTGAAATCGGGACGCAGCGCCTCGCCAAAGGCCACCGCCTTCGCCGCGATCACGTGCATGAGCGGTCCGCCCTGGAGACCTGGGAAGATCGCGGAATTGACCTTCTTGGCGATGTCCTCGTCATTGGTGAGGATCATGCCGCCGCGCGGGCCGCGCAGGGTCTTGTGGGTGGTGGTGGTGACCACATGGGCGTGCGGGAACGGCGACGGATGCGCGCCACCGGCCACGAGACCGGCGAAATGGGCGATGTCGACCATGAAGAACGCGCCCACCTCGTCCGCGATCTCGCGGAAACGGGCGAAATCCCAGAAGCGCGAATAGGCCGAGCCGCCGGCCACGATCACCTTCGGCTTGTGCTCGCGGGCAAGCTTGGCGACCTCGTCCATGTCGATGATCTGGTCGCTCTCGCGGACCTTGTAGCTCACCACGTTGAACCACTTGCCGGACATGTTGACCGGCGAGCCGTGCGTGAGGTGCCCGCCGCACGCGAGATCGAGGCCCATGAAGGTGTCGCCCGGTTTCATCAGCGCCATGAACACGGCCTGATTGGCCTGGCTGCCGGAATTCGGCTGCACGTTGGCGAACTTGCAATCAAACAGGCGCTTGGCGCGGTCGATGGCAAGCTCTTCCGCGATATCGACGAACTGGCAGCCGCCATAGTAGCGGCGGCCCGGATAGCCCTCCGCATACTTGTTGGTCATGATCGAACCCTGCGCTTCCAGGACCGCGCGGGAGACGATGTTCTCCGAGGCGATCAGCTCGATCTCATCGCGCTGACGGCCCAGCTCCAACTGAATCGCACGGGCGATTTCGGGATCGCTGTCGGCAAGGCTTGCCGAGAAAAAGCTATTGGACAGATGACCTTGGGCCGCTTCGCTCATGCTCATATTGAACCTTTTGCCGCCTATGCGGAGAGTAATGCCTCGACTGCGTTCAGGCCTTTATCACGCCAGCCGGAAGAGAGCCAACCCGCCCATTGCCGCGAGGAGCCAGGGACAGGGGACAACCATCAAAAGCGGAATTGAATATCGTTTCATAACAATATAATCCGTGACCAACACTTACAACGCAGAGTCACAAATGGCGACCGAGACCACAACCCCGACCAATGGCGATGACATTCTTATCGTTCGTGACAGCCAGGTGACTGGCGGAACCTTCGACGGGCTGCTCGGCAACGATATCTTGCAGCTCAGCGGTGACACAACAGGACCTTGGGCGCTGACGTTCGACTTCACGAAGGCCGCACGCCTCGCAAACTTTGAAACCATTCGCGGCTCCGCCACCACGGACTACATCAGGCTCACACAATCCCAGTTGGCGGGAATCTCGACTTTCGACAGCGGCAGTACAAGGTACATCGACTACGTTGAGTTCGAAGGGTCCTTCGATCTCAGCAACAAAACCATTGTCGGACAGGTGAAGTTCAAACCGCTGACAAGCGGCGCCACGATCACCGTGAACAGCAAGGACATCGCCCTGGCCATCTCGGCGACGTACAAAGGCGTAACCCTCATCACGAAGGGCTTCACGCTTTCTGCTAGCGAGATCAGTGCGATCCATAGCGGGGGCGTCGACGTTATCAAGAACGAAGCGGGGACTGTTATTTCCACCGACTACGCGCCGACGGTCACAGGAAAGTTCGGCCCAATTTCGGTCAACTCCGGCGCGAAGATGCACCTCGATGGGGATCAGAGCACGATCCTGTCTGAAGATCGCGGAGTCAGATCTATGAAGATCTGGCTGTCCAACTGGTTTCACAAGAATGACAAGCTCGACATCGATACAAACGGCTCAGTCGCGCTGACACCGACAACCTGGGACGAACGCGTTTTCGTCAGCGGCGTCGAAATCGGTACGCTCTCCAGAGTTGATTGGGCCAACCAGTTGAATTTCACTTTCAACAATGAGGCAACACCGGCTCTCGTTCAGGAGCTAATTCGCTCCGTCACGCATGAGTACAATGGCGCCTACCTTCCTTACGGAAGCAACGATGTCGACGTCACAATAACCGACACCGCCTGGCACAGCGTCGAGAAGACCTGGACTCTCGTTTATAAGAACGACGCGCCCATCGACATCATTTTGAGCAACCAGCAGGTGTCGGAAGCCGCCGCAAGCGGCTCGTCGGTCGGCACGCTGACAGGCATCGACGGCAATGAGGACGATCGAGTGACCCTTTCCTTGATCGACGATGCAGGCGGCAAGTTCAGACTGCTCGGCAACGACCTCGTCGTATCCTCCAAGATCAACTACACCAAGGCCCAATCCCACAACATCACCGTGCGAGCGACCGACCGTGGAGGACTGACCCTCGACAAGACTTTCAAAATTTCCGTGATAGATGCCATCGACTATGGCGGCGCTCTCCTCGACCCCTCCACTACCTTGATCGGGACTTCGGGCAAGGACCGGCTGACCGGGACCGACAAGGATGAAATCCTCTTCGGCAAGCTCGGAAACGACACCCTCATCGGCGGCACAGGTAAGGACATCTTCGTGTTCGACACCAAGCCCGGCAAGAAGAACGTGGACAAGATTGTCGATTTCACGCCTGCCGATGACTCGATCTATCTCGCAAAGTCGATCTTCAAGGAGCTCGGCAAGAAGGGCTCCATGAGCAAGCCGGTGCAGTTGTCCAAGGCGGCGTTCTGGACGGGCACGAAGGCGCAGGATGCGAGCGACCGCATCATCTACGACAAGAAGACCGGCGCGCTCTATTACGACGCCGACGGAACCGGCGCGATCGCGCAGGTGAAAATTGCGACCCTGTCGAAGAAGCTGAAGATCATGCACAAGGACTTCTTCATCATCTGACGAGGAAGATTCTTCAATGAGGGCGGTGCTTGCCACCCTCTCCTCTCACGGCCGCACTGAGACCACGATCCGGCGGGAGAGCGGTGTCGCGTCGGTGGACGCATTGACGATGAAAGTGCCCGTGCACACGCCTGTCGTGGCATAGATCGGCGCTTGATTCAGGTCCGATCCGTGCATGTAGTTGATGGTGTAGTAGAACTCGCCGCCGTCGTAGCTCGTGGCCTTCGCAACGAACTTATAGCCGACCTGCGTGGGGCTGATCCGAACCACGGATGCCGGTGGCCCAAGGGCGGCGATCCGCTCCGAAATCGGCTTTCCGATGGTTTCGGAACAGGCCATCGCGACGCTCACCGAAGGCTGCGGCGCGCAGGCGCCCAGAATTGCAACGGCGCTGAAAAGGCAAGATATAAATTTCACAAGAGCCTCCCCTTAGGGAAGGCTATCATTCTTACGCAGAGATTCGAAGGCTCGCGAGGAACTCCGAGGACTTCATTCCGGGTCGTCGCCTGCTCACGCCTTCTTGAGGAACGCCGTCTTCAGAACGAGATCCTTCACTTTCTCCGCCCGGCATTCGACTTCGTCCTCATTGTCCGTGAGGCGAATATTCTTGATGAGCGTGCCGCGTTTCAGGGTGACAGATGTCCCCTTCACTTTCAGATCCTTGATGAGGGTCACGGAATCGCCGTCGCTGAGGGGCGCGCCGTTGCTGTCTCTGACATTCATAACTGGGCTTTCCCATCGCGTTCTGAACAGGAGGCTCGAAAGGTCCATCGGCTTCGCGACCGGACCCGATTTGATGGCAGGGCCTAACATGGCTGCGTAAGTCTCGCCAAGAGGGTCGAGGAGTGGCTGGATGTTTTCGCGCGTCGTGTGGCACGAGTTGATCGCAGCCTTGCATCGCCAAGCAGCACTACCGTGACCGGTTGAGCAAGAGAGCCTTCGGGTTGGCTGCCATGGTCGCCTCATCGCACGCCTGTGGTCCGAGGGCGCCGCTGAGGCCTAGATACGTCTTGGCGAGATCTTCCAGCGTCGTAACCTCCGAAACACGCGGGTGCGCGACGCAGAGCGCCCCATCCGTCCCCCAGGCAGCTTCGAAAGGCATCCGGTTGTCTTTGGGGAAATCGCGAATACCAAGATTGTCGCGAAAGACGATCTGAGTCCCATCCTTCGTGTAGGAGAGATCATCGCCACCGTAATCGGCCCGAATCATGCGCACGCAGGCGGCGTGAACGTCGTGAAGCGAAATTTCACCGACCTTTTCCCAAGGGCGGTAGCCGAGGAGAATGCACTTGCCTTCCGCGCCACTCGTGCAGGTGAGGCTCACGCGGCCGGATTCGCCCAAATAGGCAATGGCTGCTTCGCGGCCCGCCGCATCGCGCCCGCAAAGGCTCTTGAACGCATGACCAGCGCGCAACCGCGCTGAAATTCGGTAAAGCGGAACCAGGTGACCGCTATCGTCCTCGTGCTCGTCGAGCCCATCGATGCGAATCTCGATGGAGTCGCCTGGAATCGCCACGACAAACGCTTGACCGACCAAACTACGGCGCGTCAGCACCATGCCGCCATCACGGCTGAATAACAGATATCCCGATTCGACCTCGAAACGCCCATCAAGCGCAAGAGACGCCCGCCCTGGCTGCGGCCAACAGAACGCACAACAAAGTGCAAGGGTGAAGAAGATGACAGTACGCATCGGACAAAAAGCCCCCGCCGTAAGGCGGGGGCGGAGGTTAACACCGAAATCAGAGACCGGTGATCTTTAGGCCGTCACGGCTGGAGCCGTTGAGCGTAAGACCGTCGCGGCTCTTACCGTTAACTGTGAGTCCCTCGTTCTTCTTTGCCGCAGCTTCCGATGCGGCAAGGAAACCCGAGAGCGCAGCGGCGACGAGAGCGTAAGTTAGCGTTTTCATAGCATTTCTCCGACGAGAGAAGGCGACGATGCCTTCCTCAAAGTCGAATTTATAACAGTATAACATTCAGGTAAATCCGATTTACCTTCTGAAGTGCGGAGGCGCACTTTTTAGATATGTTATATCACATAAAACGCGATATTCGTTACTTCGAAAAATGAGCAATCTTTGGCTGTAAAGCAACAAAAAGGCCCGCCATGAAGCGGGCCGTTGTTGTTTCAACAGAGGGTTTAAATCCTCAATTCTGAAGGAACATCTCTTCGTCCGGCTCGTTCGGCACACGGCTCGCGACGGGGATGGAGGCTCCGAGGCCGTCGCGGTTGTAGATGTCGTCGCGGAACTGCACGAGGCCGTCGGGGGTCGCCCAAGCGGTGATGTAGGTCCAGTAGATGTTGACCGGGCTGGCGATGCGCGCATCGGTGCGCGAACCGGCTTTGAAGGTCGCGTCGATCTGCTCGCGGCTCCAGCCGGGCGTGTCCTTCAACAGCCACTCGATGTAGTCGCGCACGTTCTGCACGCGCACGCAGCCCGACGATACGAAGCGGAAATCGTCGCCGAACACGCCCTTCGACGGAGTGTCGTGCATGTAGACGCCATGCGGGTTCGGGATGTTGATGCGCACGAAGCCCATGGAGTTCAATTCGCCGCCCGGATCCTGACGAAAACGGTAGCGCGTCGCCTCGTCCGAGAACCAGTTCACCTGGCTGGGGCTCAACTCCTGACCGGCACCGTTGAAGATGCGGATCTTGTTGTCGGTCAGATAGTTCGGCTCCTTCTGCATCTTGGGGATCAGATCCTTGCGGATGATCGAGGCCGGGACTGTCCAGAAGGGATTGAAATTGATCTCGACGACCTTGGAATTCATGATCGGCGACTGGCGATCGATCTTGCCGACGCCGGCTGCGTGACGGGTGTGAACGACACCGCCCTCCACCGTCTCGACAAGAGCGGCGGGGATGTTCACGCTGACAAAACGATTACCGAGATTGCCGGAATAGGTGCGCAGTCGGACCAGGTTGATCTCGAGCTGACGCATGCGCACGTCGGCGGGCACGTTCATGGCGGCCGACGTCACCCCGTTCATGGCACCCGTGCCGCTCAGGCCGTGACGAGCCTGGAAGCGGCGGACGCCTGCCTCGACATAAGAATCGTAAACCGGAGATTCGCCGGCGGTCGGGTCGAGATCGCCGGTGATGATCAGACGTTGACGCAAGGCGACCACTTCGGGGCCTTTTGAGCCGACGCGAAGCCGATCCGCGCCACGCACCGGCTGCCACCCGCCGCGAGCGGCGATGTCACGATAGCGCTGGATCATCTCTTCGGTGGCCGCAATCGTCTCGTGGGAGAGCATCGGCGTCGAGGTTCGCTGAACGCGGCCGCGCGAAACAGCCTCGTAGTTCTGCGACCACTCGGCCTGGCTTTGGGCGAAGGCGACGGCCGGCGTGAAGATCAGAGCGAGCGATCCGGTCAGAAGGAGGCGGCGGCGAGACAGCATGGACGCAGGCTTTCGGGTCATAACCAGGCGGATGATGAAGAGGCTAAATCCTCTCGTTCTCGGTGGAAAATGCCGGGAGACGATTAAGGAACCGTATCGAAATTGAAGAACATCGGGGCGGGATTGTGGCAAGACACGAAACCGTGTGCCTCCCATGCCCGAAAGCCGGGATCGTTGGGCATTGCGCGCGCCAGTGTGTGCTTAAAACAACAGTCTGCGAAGGGCCGCCTACCCTTACACCCTCTAAGACTGCGCCTTCTGCTCTTCACGCGCCACGAGCCAGGAAATGGCGAGATAGGCGGCGACGAAGCACGCCGAGAGAATCAGCATCAGCGGGCTCGTGGAGACGATCCGCGGGAAAAAGGCTGCGAGGATCAACTGGCTCATGACCGCGAGCAGCCACATGACGCCGCCCCAGGCGCTTGCCATCCACAGGCCGACAGCGGCAACGAGATCGATCACGGCGAAATAAACGATGGTGGCCTGATAGCCCGTGGAGCGCGTCTCGAATAAGCCGGCGGGCGTCCAGACGCCGAGGATGATTGCCCAGGCGCTCAGACCCTTCATGATCCAGAGAATCGCAAGGATACGCATGAACCACGTGAGCACGAAACTCCAGCGCATCGCGGCTGCTGCCGCTGCGGATTTCTCCTGAATCGCGTCGGAGAGCTTCTCCTTCGAGACGTCCATGAGTCTTCGGGGAAGCAGGGAGGGAGCCATCAAATCACTTTCAATTCTTCGCCCGGGTCGAGCGGCGCGAAATGCCGTTCGACCATTTCAGGCTCCACCGCGTCAAGGGTCGCGGGCTCCCAGAGGGGGCTCCCATCCTTATCGATGAGGGCAGCTCGAACCCCTTCGTAGAAATCATGATCGTCGAAAATCCGTGTGACGATGCGAAATTCCGTCTTCATCGCCTCGTCGAAGGTGAGCGAGCCCCCTCGCCGCACCTGTTCGAAGGTGATGCAGAGACTGGTCGGAGATTTCGTTCGCATCGTGGCGGCGGTCTTCGCAGCAAATTCGGAGCCGGCTTTCGCGGCTTCATCGAGCCGCGCAAGAATGGCGGGGACGCTCTCTCCCGAGAAACACTTCTCAATCAGAGGCAGATGCGGCTGTAACGGCGCCAGCCCCGGATCGACACGTTGCTTTGCGAGAATATCGTCGATGGGACCACCTGCGATCAGCGCGTCCCTGATCTGAAGCATGGCTTCGGAGGCCACCGCATGGGTGACGAGGCCGAGGAGAGCCCCATCCGCGAGACGGACCCGTTCGCCGGTCAGGGCGAGATAGAGCCCCGCCCGATGGGCCAAGCGCGGGAGGGCGTAGGTCCCGCCCACATCCGGGAAGAAGCCGATGCTCACCTCAGGCATGGCAAAGAGATAGCGGCCGCCAGCAACGCGATATGTGCCATGCAGCGACAGACCCACGCCTCCGCCCATGCAGATACCGTCGATGAGCGAGACATAGGGTTTCGGATACCGCTTGATGAGCGCGTTGAGTTGATACTCCTCACGCCAGAACGTGAGCGCCTCCGCCATCTGCCCGGCCCTGCGGAGTTCATGGAGGCGACGCACGTCACCCCCAGCACAAAAGGCCTTTTCCCCGGCCCCCGTCACGACGATGCGCGTCACGGAGGGGTCGGCCGCCCAGGCATCGAGCGCCTTTCGCATCTCGCGCACCATGCCGAGAGTGAGCGCATTGAGGGCGCTCGGACGGTTGAGCGTCACGACACCCGCCGCCCCCAGGCGCTCGCAGATCACATCATCGGTGGCTGACATGCGACGCTCCATCTCGACCTTGCGGATTAGGCAACACCCTCGGAAAAGGTCAATGCCGCGCTTAGGCGAATAGGCCAGCAAAACCCAAGATCCTTCCCGAAGCAGCCCCGGAATAACGGGAGAGTCGTCGGCCCACCATTGACCCTTTGCCCCTCCTACGTGTTATCTCGTAGCCGGAGCCGGCCGCAGCCGGTTCTGGGGCGTAAGAACCCCTCCTGAAGCGGCCGGCATCGGCCGCTAACGATGCCTTCCCAGCCTATGGCCGGGGAGGCGATGGCGCATGTCCAGGGCGAAAGCCTAAAGGTCATCGCGGCCGTCTTCAGGCGGTTTCTTAACTCCCCGACCACCAGCGGTTGTGCTGGTGGTCGCCACCGCCACAAGGGGAGTTTTTCATGAGCACGCCGACCGATCGCGCCAGAGCGCCAAGCGCCCGACCAAACGCCGCCAAATCGCCCAGCGCCGCGGACCGACGCATCGGTCAGCGCGTGCGCCTGAGGCGCACCGCCATGGGGTTGAGTCAGGAAAAACTGGCTCAGGCGCTCGGGATCACCTTTCAACAGGTGCAGAAATATGAGCGCGGCACGAACCGCATCGGCGCGAGCCGCCTGCAGGAGATCGCGCGGGTGCTGAGCGTGCCGGTCGCATCCTTCTACGACGCGGACGATCAGGCCGATGGATCGCTGACGATTGTGTTGGACACGCCGCAGAGCCTGCCCCTGCTCCAGGCCTTCACGGCCATCGCCCGCTCGGACTTGCGCCGTCAGGTTCTGGCGCTCGTGCGGGCCATTGCCGAAGCGAAGATGTGATCGCCGCCGTTCCATCATTTCGGGGCGCGCTTCTGCGCGAGCACGGCTGCGACGACACGGACAGAGGACATATGTCTTCCCGGTCTTTTTTAGACCTGTTTAAATGTGCTACCCGTCGCGCGTGCCGGTGGCGGACCATCGGCGTCGGATCAGGATCATGTCGAAGCTGTCTCACTTTCCCCGCCCGGTTGCCGAAAACGCATCTTCGGCCCTCTCGCTCACCCATCGCCCGCGCCGCAACCGCAAGGCCGATTGGTCGCGGCGTCTGGTGCGGGAAAACCACCTGACGGTGGACGATCTGATCTGGCCGATATTTCTCAACGAGGGCACGACCGCTCGTCAGGCCGTGGGCTCCATGCCGGGCGTCGACCGGCTGAGCATCGACGAGGCCGTGCGCGAGGCCGAACGCGCCGCAAAATTGCGAATTCCGGCGCTCGTCCTGTTTCCCAACACTGACCCCTCCCTGCGAGACTCGATGGGCTCCGAGGCATCGAACAGCCGCAACCTCGTGTGCCGCACCATTCGCGCGATCAAGAGCGCCGTGCCCGAGATCGGCGTGATCACCGATGTCGCGCTCGATCCGTATACGAGCCACGGCCATGACGGCGTGATGGAGGGCGACCGCATTCTCAATGATGAATCGGTCGCCGTTCTCGTGCGTCAGGCCCTTGCCCACGCGGAGGCCGGGGCCGACATCGTCGCCCCGTCGGACATGATGGACGGGCGCGTCGGCGCCATTCGCGAGGCGCTCGATCAGGCGGGCTTCCTCGACGTGCAGATCATAGCCTATGCGGCCAAATACGCCTCGGCCTTCTATGGCCCGTTCCGCGAAGCCATCGGCACCAATGCGACGCTTGTCGGCGACAAGCGCACCTATCAGATGGATCCTGCCAATTCGGACGAGGCCCTGCGCGAGGTCGCGCTCGATCTCGACGAGGGCGCGGACATGGTGATGGTGAAACCCGGCCTGCCCTATCTCGACGTAGTGAGACGGGTGAAGGACACTTTCGCGGTGCCGACCTTCGCCTATCAAGTGTCCGGCGAGTATGCCATGATCCAGGCTGCCGCCGCGAATGGCTGGCTTGATGGGGAACGCGCCATGATGGAGAGCCTTCTCGCCTTCAAGCGAGCCGGGGCAGACGGCATTCTGACGTACTTCGCCCCTCAGGTCGCCGAGAGGCTCAACGCGCAGGGCTAAAAATTCCGTCATCCCTCATCCTGTCGGGCCTCTCGAGAGCGTGGCGCATTGCTGCGTGCCTCCTGGGTTTGGCTCTGCTCGGCGGATGCGGATACAATGTCGACGCCGAACAGGCTCGCGTTTGCCGAAGCGCCCTGCCCGCCCTCAATCCCGGAGCGATCATCACCGTCACGAAGATCGAGCCCGGGCCGCTCCCGCGCACGGTGCGCGTGAGCTATACGGCCGAGCGACAACGCCGGCCCCTCCGCGATCGCTACGTGATCTGTCAGTTCGCGGCCGAAGGCCTCTCGACCAGGAAGGCCGACCTGATCGGCCTCGGGACGGAATTCAGACAGCTCTCCGACGCCAGCCTCTACATGCTCAAGCGGTACTATCTCGACACGCCTGAGGGAGTGGCGGGCGATCCGGGCGGTGTGCCGGAGGCCGGGGTCATCGAGCTGCCGGAGAGGCTCGCCTACTCGCTCCAGCAACTCCTCGTCAGCCTTCCCCGCACCGCGATCTATGCCCTGCTGTCGGTGGCCTATGCGCTCGTTTTCGGCTTGAGCGGTCGCATCAATCTGGCCTTCGGTGAATTGGCGGCGGTAGGCGCGGCGGCGACGGTCGCGGGAGCGACGATTTCCACCGTTGGGCTTTCCATCTCATCGCCGGTCTTCGGGCTCGCGCTCGGGCTGATGGCGGCGTTATTCGCCAGCGCCCTGCATGGGGCGGTCGGCGGCTATTTCACCATCGGCCGTGTCAGGAGCATCAGCAATC
The DNA here is from genome assembly GCF_052115485.1 of Microvirga sp. 2MCAF38. Lineage (NCBI taxonomy): Bacteria > Pseudomonadati > Pseudomonadota > Alphaproteobacteria > Hyphomicrobiales > Methylobacteriaceae > Microvirga > Microvirga sp. 2MCAF38. The sequence continues at coordinate 421,240 of NZ_JBFRGU010000002.1, forward strand.
AACCGAGCTTGATTGCGACTGTCGGCTTGTCTCTGTTCCTCATGGAATATCTGCGGCTGGTGCAGAGCCCGGTGACAGTCTGGCTGCCGCCCATCTGGGCGACCCCTTGGGCACTCGCACAGGCGGGGGATTTTCTCGTCAACCTTACGCCCATTGCCGTCATCACCACCGGCATCGGCCTTGCCGCTGCCCTCATTCTGCTTTGGCTGATGAAGGCCACCTCCTTCGGGCGCGCATGGCGTGCTTATTCCGACGATGCGCGCGCCGCAGCGCTTTTCGGCGTCGATGGCAAAAAGCTTCTGTTGGTAACGCTCGCCCTCGCGGGCGCCATGGCGGGTCTCTCAGGCCTTCTGATCGTCGTGCAATATGGCGGCCTGGGCTTTGCCGGTGGCTTTCAATATGGCCTCAAGGCTCTGATTGCCGCTATCATCGGCGGCATCGGCTCCATTCCCGGCGCGCTTCTCGGCGGCATTGCCGTGGGGTTGTTTGAAACATTGTGGTCGGCTTATCTACCGATCGAGGCACGAGACATGGCTCTTTACGGGGCGCTCGTCGTCTTTCTGATCTTCAGGCCCGGCGGCTTGCTCGGCTTAAGGGATCCAACACCAAGAGCGGTCTAAAGCTCAAAGAAATATTGTGGAGGCAATTTTGGGCGAATACGCCATTACCGTCGAAGACATCAGGAAAGCCGCGGCGACGATCAAGGGACAGGTTCTGCGCACGCCGCTCGTCCCCGCGCCGCGCCTGTCCCAGCTCACCGGCGCAAAGGTCTTCGTCAAGCACGAGAACATGCAGCCGACCGGCTCCTTCAAAGAGCGCGGCGCCGTCACCAAGCTGGAGAGCCTGACACCGGAAGAGCGCAAGCGCGGCGTCATCGCCATGTCGGCGGGCAACCACGCGCAGGCGGTCGCGTACCATGCGACGAGACTCGGCATCCCCTCCACCATCGTCATGCCGGAAACCGCGCCGTTGGTGAAGGCCGAGAACACGCGCGCCTATGGCGCCGAGGTCATTCTCTATGGCGAAACGCTTTACGAATCCGCCGACAAGGCCCGCGCCATCGCTGCCGAGAAAGGCCTCGTCTTCGTCCATCCCTATGACGATCCGCTCATCATGGCCGGTCAGGGCACCTGCGGGCTCGAAATCCTCGAAGACCAGCCGGATCTCGATCAGATCATCGTGCCCATCGGCGGCGGTGGCCTGATTTCAGGCATCACCGTCGCGGCAAAGGCCTTGAAACCGTCCATCGAGATCGTCGGCGTCGAGGCGGCGCTCTACCCCTCGTTCCAGAACGCCATCGCCCATGAAGACCGCCCTATCGGTGGTGCAACGCTGGCCGAAGGCATCGCGGTGAAGGCCGTGGGGCAACTCGCCCTGCCCATCGTGACCGACCTCGTCTCCGAAATCATTCTCGTCGACGAGCCGATGATCGAGCGTGCCGTGAACGCCTATGCCACCCTGCAACGGACCATGGCCGAAGGCGCAGGCGCGGCGGGGCTTGCCGCCATGCTGACCCATCCGGAAAAATTTCGTGGCAAGAAGGTCTGTCTGGTGCTCTGCGGCGGCAACATCGACGCCCGCATCCTTGCCTCCGTCATGGTGCGCGAACTGGAGCGCGACGACAGGATCGTCTCCTTGCGCATAACCTCCCACGACAGGCCCGGCCTGCTCGGCCGCGTGGCTAGCCGCCTCGGCGAGCTGGGAGCCAATATCCTCGAGGTTTCGCACGGCCGCCTTTTCCTGGACGTGCCGGCGAAAGGCGTTTCTATCGACATTACTATCGAAACTCGCGATGCAGCACATACATCAGAGGTCTTCGAGGCCTTGCAGAAAGATGGTCTGGAACCCAGACGGATCGGCCAGCAATGCCTCTCCGAGAGCGCCTATTGAGGAGAAGATCAATGACCAGCGGGCAGACCGTGCCGGTGACCATGAACGCCTATGAGGTCGATCCTCGCTTGACCCGAGGCGCGATTTCGCGGCGGTTCTGGGCTTATATGATCGACGTGATCATGATCCTGATCTGGTCATGGATCGTGAGCATCGGCATTGCATTCTTTGGCCTGATCACCTTCGGTTTCGGCTGGGCGCTCTTCGCTCTCGTGCCGCTGACCGCCATCGCCTATAACGCCCTCACCATCGGCGGCCGCGCCCAGGCGACCGTCGGTATGCGAGCGTTGGGATTGCGTGCTGTGGATTCCGTCACCGGCGGCCCGGTTCACGTGGTCACCGCGGCGGTCCATGCATTGCTGTTCTATGTCGCCATCGGCACCTTCGCGCTTTGGGCGATCGACATCCTGATCGGCCTGTTCCGGAACGACAGCCGTTTCGGACACGATCTTTTGACCGGGATCACAATCATTCGTCCGTAGAAACCGATGCCGCGATGTCGCAGCAATCTGATGCTGGACGAACGCGGCACCAATGTTATCGTGAGGCGTTGTAGTCAGCGTCCAAGGTCTGCCAACCGAGGCCCAACAGCGTGACGAGCCAGCCCCGCGATCCACCGCAATTCTACCTCACCTCACCGACCGCCTGCCCCTACCTGCCCGGCAAGGAGGAGCGGAAAGTGTTCACACATATCGTCGGACGGCGCGGACGCGACCTGAACGAAATCCTCACGCAAGGCGGTTTCCGGCGATCCCAGACCATCGCCTATCGCCCCGCCTGCGAGTCGTGCCGGGCCTGCATTTCCGTTCGCGTGATCGCCAACGATTTCGAACCTTCAGGCAATCTTCAGCGCGTTCTGAGGACGAATGGCGATCTCATCGGAACCGTCATCCAGAATCGACCCTCGTCCGAGCAATATTCCCTGTTCCGTCGCTACCTCGCAGCCCGTCACGGGGATGGCGGCATGGCCGACATGACGGTGCTCGACTACGCCATGATGATCGAGGACAGCCACGTCGATACCTGCATCGTCGAGTATCGACGGCGCGGCATCGACAGCGGCATCACCAAGCGCGGCGAAGGCGATCTCATCGCCATGTGCCTCACCGACATCATGAGCGACGGCCTTTCCATGGTCTATTCGTTCTACGATCCATCGATGAACGAGCGCAGTCTCGGCACCTTCATGATCCTCGATCATATCCGCCGCGCTCGCACAATGGGACTGCCTTATCTCTATCTCGGCTACTGGGTCGATGGTTCGCCGAAGATGGGCTACAAAGCTCGCTTCAAGCCTCAGGAACGCCTGTTGCCCAACGGGTGGGTCAGAGTCGACTGACCGCGCCGGCTGCGTCTTTTCGTCGTGGAACCGGCATTCATTCCCAGGACTTTATCTAGGCGTTTCATCGAGAGGCGCTCATGTTCATGGGGATGGTCATGTCGACTCTGTCGGACCTGCGCGAACTGACCCCTCAACAACGAAAAGTGATCATCGCCAGTTTCCTCGGCTGGACACTCGACGCTTTCGACTTTTTCCTCCTGGTGTTTGTGCTCAAGGATATTGCGGAGGAATTCTCGACGACGATTCAAAGCGTGACGATTGCCATTCTGCTCACCCTCGCCATGCGACCCGTGGGCGCATTGCTCTTCGGCCTTGCCGCCGACCGCTGGGGCAGACGCCCGACCTTGATGGCGAACATTCTCCTCTATTCCGGTGTCGAATTCGCCTCCGGTCTATCTCCAAACCTCACGGTCCTGATCATCCTGCGGGCCATCTACGGCATCGCCATGGGCGGCGAATGGGGTGTTGGCGCATCGCTCGCCATGGAGTCGATTCCGCCCAAGATACGCGGAATGGTTTCCGGTATTCTGCAGGCCGGCTATCCGGCAGGGTATCTCTTGGCCTCGCTCGTGTTCTTCCTGCTCTATACCACCATTGGCTGGCGCGGCATGTTCTTCGTCGGCGCGGCACCGGCCCTGCTCGTGCTCTACATCCGGAGCCAGGTCGAGGAATCGCCTGTGTTCGTCGCGAGACAAAAGGAAGCGATCAGACCGAACCTTTGGCAGATCATGCGGGACAACGCCCGCCTCGCCATATGGGCGATCCTGATGATGACGGCGTTCAACTTCTTCAGCCACGGGACGCAGGATATTTACCCGACATTCCTCGAGGTGCAGCGTGGCCTCTCGACCCACGCGGTCGGCCTCATCGCCATCATCTTCAATATCGGCGCCATGCTCGGCGGCCTCTTCTTCGGCATGTTGTCGGACAGGATCGGGCGGCGCAAATCCATTGTCATCGCAGCGCTGTTGGCCATTCCGATGATCTGGCCATGGGCGTACGGAGCGAATGCGATCGTGCTCACCGTCGGTGCCTTCATGATTCAGTTCTTCGTGCAGGGCGCGTGGGGCGTCGTGCCAGTCCACCTCAACGAATTGTCGCCCGATGCAGTACGCGGAACCTTCCCCGGCGTCGTTTATCAGCTCGGCAACCTGCTGGCCTCGGCGAACGCGACCATGCAGGCCGGTATCGCCGCTCATTACAACGGCGACTACGCCTTCGCTCTCGCCATCGTCGCAAGCATCGTCGCGGTGGCCGTCGCGCTCCTCGCGGGCTTCGGCTTCGAAGCGAAAGGTGTCCGGTTCGGACCGGCGCAGGAGGTTCCGGCTTAAGACGTGATCCCCGTGACAGGCCATTTCCTGCGTCCGCTGGAACCTCCTTCGAGACGATGCTTCGCATCCCTCAGAGTGAGACTGTGCGGTGTGCGCCTTCTCGAATGGTTGCCTTATCCCTCACCCGAACTTGTTCGACCTTGGGAAACCCTTCGGCGGCAGTCGCCCGGCTTCGGCGCGGTTACCGATCCACTCGGCGAGATCGTTCTTCTCCACCGTCCAGGTGCGTCCCGACGTGTCCTTCCACGTCAAGCCGTTGTCGAGCGCGAAGACCTTGGCGTCGGAGACGCCGCCGTCCTTGTAGCGCTGCAGACGAACGCCCTTGCCACGCGTCATTTCGGGAACCTGATTGAGCGGAAAGGCCAGAAGTTTGCGGTTCTCACCAACGATGGCAACGTGATCGCCCTCCGCATCGGCGCAGACCACCAATTTGGCGGGCTCGTCGAGATTGAGGATCTGCTTTCCTTTGCGCGTATTGGCGATCACATCGTCCGTCGGCACCACGAAGCCGCGTCCGTCGGTGCCGGCGACCAGAAGTTTCGTGCCCGCTTTGTAGGGGAAGGCAGCGATGAAATCGGCGCCCTCGTCCAGATCGACCATGAGCCGGATCGGATCACCGAAGCCGCGTCCGCCGGGAAGCTTCGAGGCTTCCAGCGTGAAGAAACGCCCGTTCGTCGCGACGACGACGATCTTGGACGTGGTCTCCGCGAAGAATGACGTTTTCAGGCTGTCGTCACCCTTGAATTGCACCGCCGAAATATCGGCCTGATGCCCCTTCATGGCGCGGATCCAGCCCTTCTCGGACACGATGACCGTGATCGGCTCGCGCTCGACCATAGCCTCCGCGAAGTCGATGTCGGACGTATCGGGCGCATCCGCGAATTCCGTGCGGCGTTTGCCGAGCGCGGTGTCCGGTCCGAAAGTTTTACGCACTTCGCGGATCTGCCACGAGATCGTCTGCCACTGCACCTTCTCGGAGCCGAGCAGATTTTCGATGGTGGCCTTCTCGTCCTGCAAGCTCTTCTGCTCGCGCTTCAACTCCATCTCTTCGAGCTTGCGCAACGAGCGCAAGCGCGTGTCGAGAATGGCGTTGGCCTGTACCTCGGTGAGCTTGAAGACGCGCATCAGCTCGACTTTCGGCTCATCCTCCTCGCGGATGATTTTGATCACCTTATCGAGGTCGAGATAGACGATGAGCAGGCCGCCCAAGATCTCCAAACGCCGATCAATCGCATCCAACCGGAATTGCGAGCGGCGTACCAGCACTTCGCGGCGATGATCGAGCCATTCGCGCAGGCACTCAGACAGACCGAGCACCTTCGGCACCTTGCCGCGCGAAAGCACGTTCACGTTCATCGGAACGCGGCTTTCAAGCTCGGTGAGCTTGAACAGCGATTCCATGAGGATCACCGGATCAACCGTGCGCGAACGCGGCTCCAGGACGATGCGGACATCCTCCGCCGATTCATCGCGCACATCGGCGAGAAGCGGCAGCTTCTTTTCTTGCAGCAGCTCCGCGATCTTCTCGATCAGGCGCGATTTCGGCACCATGTACGGGATCTCGGTGACGACGATGTTCCACGTCCCACGACCGCCATCTTCCTTGTTCCAACGCGCGCGAACGCGGAACGAACCGCGCCCCGTGCGATAGGTCTCGGTGATGGCATCCCGCCCATCCACGATGATGCCACCCGTCGGCAGATCGGGACCCGGCACGAAATTGACCAGTTGCTCCGAGGTCGCGTTGGGATGAGAGATCAGATAGAGCGCGGCGTCGCACAACTCCGCCGCGTTGTGCGGCGGAATCGAGGTCGCCATGCCGACCGCGATGCCCTGCGAGCCGTTGGCCAACAGGTTCGGGAACGCGGCCGGGAGCACGATGGGCTCTTCGTTCGCCTGATCATACGTCTCGCGAAAGTCGACCGCGTTCTCGTCGATGCCGTCGAGCAGAAGGCGCGCGACTTCCGTGAGCCGCGCCTCGGTGTAACGCATGGCGGCGGCGTTATCGCCGTCGATGTTGCCGAAATTCCCCTGCCCCTCCACTAGCGGATAACGCTGCGCAAAATCCTGCGCGAGGCGGACGAGGGCATCATAAATCGCCTGGTCGCCGTGGGGGTGATACTGACCCATCACGTCGCCGACGATGCGGGCGCATTTCTTCGGGGCGGATTTCGGATCGAGCCGCAGCAGGCGCATGGCGTGCAGAATGCGGCGATGGACCGGCTTCAGGCCGTCCCGCGCATCCGGCAGCGCCCGGTGCATGATGGTGGACAGGGCATAGGCAAGGTAGCGCTCTTCCAGCGCTTCCTTGAGATTGATGTTCTCAATCTCCCCGCCGGAGGGCGGATTGACGAGTTTACCCATGAACTGAAATCCCCGGATTCGAATCGGTCGGCATGACGTTTAACAAGAACATATCGAAAACAAAACTATTCTTCCTCGGCCGTCGCCAAGGCGATGAAACGGGTCCGTTCCGCCGGCATGGCCTGCCCGCGCGGTTCGAACACGCTCTGATGCAGGAAGAATTCGGTTAGTGCAAATCCAGCCTGGATATCGGCTGTCGAGGGCCTGTTTCCGGTCGGGCGTCCAATCAGGAAACCGGGCAGCTTGAAAAGCCTGTCCTTATAAGGCTCTCCCGCAGCCGAGCTGACCGCCCGTCCGCTCTTGGGCGAAACATAGGCCAGATCGTCGGTGCGGCCCGTGGCGGCACAGGAGCCGAGATCGAGCCCGAAGCCGAGATCGGCGAGGAGCGCCAGCTCGAAACGCGCGAAAAGTGTGGGCGCGAGTTCGGGATCGTCGAGATTATCCACCAGTTCGACCGCAGCCTCGTAGAGATCTTCATGCGGATCGCGCTCGGGCAGCACGCGCAGGAAGTGCGAGAGTGTCGCCAGTCCATAAAGCGCCAGCGGCATGGGGATGAACCGCGCGGCGCGCAGGTCGATGCCTTCCACATGGAAATTGCCGAGATGCTCATCGAGCCGCGCGCGCCATGTCACCTGAACGCTGTTGCCAGGCTGCAGAACAGGCCGCTGCGCCTTGGAGCGGCCGCCTTGCACGAGGCCCATATGGCGGCCGTGATCGCGCGTCATCACCTCGAGGATGACGCTTGATTCGCCATGTTTGCGGACACCGAGAACGATGCCCTCGTCGGACCATTGCATGAGATCTCGCTTGCACAGGGCGCTCAACCCGGTGTTTCAATGTAAGTGCGTCACAACCTTTTTACTACGCTTTTTCAAGGTGATCCGCCGTTTTCCGAACACGCAATTGCCACGGTTCGAAAGCAGTTTTCGCTCACTGAGACACAGGTTAGTTTCGTCGAATCGCGCCTTTCGAACTGGGATATCATGCGACTTCATTCTCTGCTGCTGACGACCACGGCGATTTCCTTGTTGGGATTTGCCCCGATCGCTTTCGCCGACAATAGTCTCGGCACTCCCGAACCCCGCTGGCAAGTCGCGCAAGCGGAGCCCGACCAACCGCAGCGCCGGAAGCGGCCAGGCGAACAGCCGGATGAGCAGAATGGCAACAGGCCTCGCCCCCACCCCGGACAGGGACCGCATGAACGAGGCCCCGGCGCTCAGGGTCAACCCATGCCGTCTCCCGAAGTCCCACGCGGCCCTCGTCAGCCGCGACCGGAGGCGCCGCCCGAGATGCCGCAGATGCGCCAGCCTCGCATGGAGCAGCCAGGTCAGCAGCCACGTCCGATGCCTCCGGCACCGCAGACGGCGCCCCAGCCGGAGCGGCCGCGTGGTCCGATGACCCCGCCCGGCGTCGAGCGCCCGAGACCGCCCGCACCTTCCGCACCGCCCGTCATGGAACAACCGCGCCCGGCACCTTCTCCAATGCCTCAGCCCGGTCCCGCGCGCCCACCGGAAGCACAACCGCTGCCGGGTGGACCGAGGCCAGTTCCCGGGATGCCGGCTCCTGGAGCGGGACCCAACGGGCCGCGCCCGATGCCGCCGGCAACGCCGGAAGCACCGCGCGCTCAACCCGCACCGACTCCCGGACCACAGCCGCAAGCACCGCAACCGGTGCCTGGCCAACCACGACCAACGCAGCCGCCTGCGCCTGGAACTCCACGCGCCCAGCCGTCACCGGCTCCTGCGCCGCAGACTTTCCCGCAAGCCCAACCTCCCGGCCCTATGCCGGGCGTCCAAGGGCGACCGACAGAGGCCGGTCCTAACCGACCGGGTCCGTTCCCGCAGCAGCCCGGCGTCCAGCAGCCGCCGCAGGGCGCGCATCAGATGCCACCGGGCGGTGGCCGCCCCGGCGAATTCGGACGCCCGCCTTTCGATCAGGGGCAGCGACCGAATTTCATTCCGGGCGGTCCTGCTCCCGTTCCGGGTGTCATGCCGGGTGTCACGCCCGGCGCGTTTCCGGGCGGCAATCTCGACGATCTCCGACGCCAGCGCCGGGAGCGCACGGAAGATGGCGGACGACGTGTGATCATCCAGGAGCCGGACGATCGCACGATCATCCGCGATGGCGGCCGCCTGATCATTCGCCATGACGAGACCGACCGCTTCCGCCGCAGCTACGGCGGCGCGGACGTGCGCGTGCAGCAGCGCGGCGGTAATCAGGTGACGATCGTCCGACAGCCGAACGGCGAGGAAATCCTCACCGAGCGCGATGCCTACGGCAATCTCGTGCGGCGTATCCGGCGCACGCCCGACGGCCGCGAAGTGATCCTGATCCAGAACGAGTTTCAGGGGCGTCCGCGCTTTCCTTACGGCTATCTGCCGCGCGATGTGATGGACTTGCCGCCCCCCGTCGTAGTCATTCCGCGCAACGAATACATCGTCGATGTGGAGGGCGCGTCGCAGGACGATCTCTATCAGGCCTTCACCGCGCCGCCGATCATGCCCATCGCCCGTCCCTACACGCTCGATGAAATTCGCCAGAGCCAATTGCTGCGCGAGCGCGTGCGGCGCGTCGATGTGGATACCATCACCTTCGATACGGGCTCATGGGCGCTCTCCCCGGAGCAATACGGCGCCTTGACCGGCATCGGCGAAGCGATCCGGCGCGTGCTCGCCAGCAACCCGAACGAGATCTTCCTCGTGGAAGGCTACACGGATGCCGTCGGCTCGGACGAGGACAACCTGAGCCTCTCGGATCGCCGCGCGGATACCGTAGCAACGGTGCTCACCCAGAATTTCGGCATTCCCGCCGAGAACCTGACGACGCAGGGCTACGGCGAGCAATATCTGAAGATCGACACCCAAGGCCCCGAGCGCCGAAATCGTCGCGTCACGCTCCGCCGCATCACGCCGCTGTTGCAAGGGCAGCAGCGGTAGAGGCGACACTTATTCGGGAAGGCCCGCCAAACGCAGGCCTTCCCCGATGCGATCATTCACGGATTTGCTAAAAACCAGCGCATTGAGGACATCGGAAATCCTCAAGGTCGGATAGGCCTTGAGGAGTTCCCGCATGCTCCATTGCGCTTTCTCGTGCTGACCGGCCAAAGCATAGGTCGGCACCAGATTGCGGTGGATCCAGAGCGAACTCGGGCTCTCGATCAAGGCCTTTTCCTGCCAGAGAATTGCCTGCTCATAGCGTCCGGCGATGAAGTGCGCACAGCCGATTCCCATGTCGCAGTTGAACGCCAATGGATCGAACGGGCTCAGGCGGAGCGAGCGTTCGAAATGCTGGACCGCCGTATCGGGATCATCCAGATAATTGCGCAACCAACCGCTACGGTTCCAGGCCCAAGCTGAATTCGGATCGAGCGCCAGAGAGCGCTCAAGCATGGTGGCGGCTCTTTGATATTCATGCGTGATGGTAAGAGCTGCGCCCAACACGGTGAAAACAAGAGGATCATCCGAGGCGAGCGCCGCTGCGGCCTGCGCCTGCCGCAACGTTTCGCGCTTGTCTTCCTCGATGTTCTCGGACCAATTGTAGACGACCAGTTGCCCCCGGCACCAGGCCGCAAGCGATAGTGCGAGGGGATAATTGGGATCGAGGCGCAGCGCCTCGCCAAGCAATCGCATCGCTTCTCTGTTCGCACCGCGCTCCAGAGCCCAAACGTGGGGGAGCGCCCGCATGACAAGATCATAAGCATCGAGATTGTCAGGTCGCTTGCGTCTGGCCCGCTCGATCTCGGCGGCCCGAATGGAAGGTTGGATCGCTCCAACCACGCTGGCCGTGATCTTGTCCTGGAAATCGAAGACATCTTCGGCAGTGCCATCGTAATGTTCTGCCCAGAGATGCCCCCCGGTCGTTGCGTCGACGAGTTGAGCGGTGATGCGCAGCCGATCACCGGCCCGCCTGACGCCCCCCTCAAGCACGTAACGCACACCGAGTTCACGGCCGACCTGCTGGATGTTCACCGCCTTGCCTTTGAAAGTGAAAGTGGAGTTTCGGGCAATGACGAAGAAGGATCGAACGCGGGAAAGGGCTGCGATGATGTCTTCGACGATCCCGTCCGCAAAATGCTCCTCCTTCAAGTCTCCGCTCATATTGTTGAACGGCAGGACGGCAATCGATGGCTTGTCGGGCAAAGGCAGGCCGAGGCTCATGTCATTTGGTGTGTCGTGGGCTCCCGCCCGCTCGTGCAACCCGTAGACCCTCACGGGCCTGGCTATGTTCTTGACGCGCTGCTCTCCTAAGTCCGCGAAATCATAAGAAAGCTTGTCCCTCACCTCTTCGTAGACTTTTCCGGAGAGACAAATGCTTCCTGGCGTTGCCATCTGCTCAAGACGCGAGGCGACATTCACCCCATCGCCGTAGATGTCCCCATCGTCTTCGATGATGATGTCGCCGAGATTGATCCCGATCCGCAATTGCAGCTTACAGCCCAGCCTCTCGGCGAGATCGCCTACGAGGGCGTCCTGAACCTCGACAGCACAGCGAACCGCTTCGACCGGGCTTGAGAACTCCACGAGGAAGCCATCGCCGAGCGTCTTCACGAGACGGCCTTGATGCGACCTGATCGTCGGCTCGATCACTTCGCGCCGCAGCGTCCGAAGGCGCAGGAGCGTGCCTTCCTCATCTTTGGACATGAGCCCGGAATAACCCGCCACGTCTGCAGCGAGAATGGCCGCGAGGCGTCTTTGCGCCTTTCCGTCAGGAGCACTGGCCATTGACCATCTCCGAGACACATCGTCTTGGGGAAATAGTGCTGACCTTGAAGAAGTTGCATCCGGAACCGTTTGTCCCGGATGATCGGCCTACCCGCGCGGGAATTCCAGACCCATTTCGCGGTAGCGTTCCGGGTCGTCGCTCCAGTTCTCACGCACCTTCACGAACAGGAAGAGATGGACCTGGGTTTCGGCGATCTCGGCAATTTCCTTGCGGGCCGCCTGACCGATGGCCTTGATGGTCTGGCCGCCCTTGCCGAGCACGATCATGCGCTGGCTGTCACGCTCCACGAAAATCGTCTGCTCGATCCGCACCGAACCATCGGGGCGTTGCTGCCACTGATCCGTCTCGACGGTCGATTCATATGGTAGTTCTTCGTGCAGGCGCTCGTAGATCTTCTCGCGGGTGATCTCGGCGGCAAGCATGCGCAAAGGCGCGTCGGAAATCTGATCTTCTGGATAGAGCCAAGGCCCTTCCGGCATCATCCGCGCCAACTCGCGCTTCAACGCTTCGAGGCCGTCGCCCTTCAGCGCCGAGATCATGAAGGTGTGTGCGAACGGCACCATCTCGTTCAGCTTCGCCGCCAGTGCCAGCAGGGTCGAGCGCTCGATGAGGTCGATCTTGTTGAGGATGAGGATCTTGGGCCGCTTCACCTCGGGCAGCTTTGCGAGAATGGCCTCGGCCTCCTCGTCGATGCCTCTTCGCACGTCGAGCAGAAACGCCACCGCATCCGCGTCAGCCGCGCCGCCCCAGGCGGAGGTCACCATGGCCCGGTCGAGACGGCGCTTCGGCTTGAAGATGCCGGGCGTATCGACGAACACGATCTGCGTTTCGCCCTCGATGGCGATGCCGCGCACGAGAGCGCGCGTCGTCTGCACCTTGCGCGAAACGATGGAGACCTTCGAGCCGACGAGCGAATTGAGCAAAGTCGACTTGCCGGCATTCGGCGCGCCGATCAGAGCAACGAACCCGGCCTTTGTTTTTGTATTCTCAGGCTGAGCCATGTTCTTCCTCTGTCCAAACCTTTTCACGCATCAACAGGCTGCGCGCTGCCGCCTGCTCGGCGATGCGTTTCGATGTGCCGTTGCCGAACTCGTTCTCCGTGCCCTTCACCTTCACCACCACGCGGAAACGCGGCGCGTGATGCGGGCCGGTCTGCTCGACCACGGCATAGATCGGCGTCGGCAGGCCTTTTCCTTGCGCCCATTCCTGCAAGGCGCTTTTCGGATCTCGCAGCGAGCGGCGCGGCGAATCCAGAAGATCCTTGAACGAGCCTTCGATCACGGCTCTCGCCGCATCATACCCGCCGTCGAGAAACACCGCACCGATGATCGACTCGCATACATCGGCGAGGATCGTCGGATTGCGGCGCTCACCCGATTGGGCCTCGCCTGCGCCGAGCTTCAGATACGGCCCCACATCCCATTTCACACCGATTTCAGCGCAGGTCTCGCGACGCACCAGTTCCGACAGGCGGCGCGACAGCTCGCCCTCGCTGGCATTCGGAAACGCTGCATAGAGCATGTCGGCCACCGACAACCCGAGCACACGATCGCCTAAGAATTCCAGGCGCTGATAGCTCGGTCCCGTGGAGGAACGCTGCGCGCTGACATGGGTCAACGCCAGATCGAGAAGGTCGGCGTCCTTGAACCGATAGCCGATCTTGTCCTGCAGGTCTTCGGGATTGGTCTTGCGACGTGCCACGGGCCTAGCGAATCCGGTCGAAGATGCGGTTCCAGCGAATATAGCCGGGCCACTCCCAGGGCCGCCACAGAGATGCGTTCTCGTCGATGGAGAAGAAGATGATCTCGGCCCGGCCGATGAAATTCTCGAACGGCACCTGACCGACACTCGCCTCGTCGCGGGAATCGGTGGAGTTGTCGCGGTTGTCGCCCATCATGAAATAATGGCCGGGCTGCACCGTGTAGACATTGGTGTTGTCCCAATAGCCGCGGTCGTTGTCACGCTCGATGACGTAGTGCGTCGTCCCTTCGGCAAAGGTCTCCTTGTAGCGCGGCACGGAGATGGTGCGGCCGTAGAGATCCGTCGTCTGGTAATCCTCGGCACGCTCGCGCTTCACCGGCTGGCCGTTGATCTGCAGCACGCCGCCGATAACCTGAATCTTGTCGCCGGGAAGGCCAACGACACGCTTGATGTAATCGGTCGAGTTGTCCTTCGGCAGCTTGAACACGGCAATGTCGCCACGCTTGGGAGCGGAGGCGAAAATGCGGCCCGAAAAGACCGGCGGCCCAAACGGTATCGAATAGCGCGAGTATCCGTAGGAATACTTCGAGACGAAGAGATAATCCCCGATCAACAGGGTCGGGATAAGCGACCCTGAAGGGATGTTGAAGGGCTGGAACAGAACGGTGCGGACAACAACCGCGATCAGGAGAGCCTGGATGATGACCTTGATGGTCTCCCAAAGCCCGCCTTCTTCCTTCTTCGCCTTAACGTTTTCGCTCACGTGCAATCACCCATCTTGCGGAACAACAGTCCCACCCGGAGCGGGATCATATCCCGGCGGAACATCATCCCGCTCCAAGTTCCGATTCTGCATGCTCTGGTTCGGAAAGCGGATTCCATCCTTCCGGATCATGCGTTGCGGGTCTAACCCATGGCGGGGTCAGCCGCAACGCGGCCGATTTCACCTCTTCGGGAGCGCCTCGATAATGACGAAGGCCTGAGCGAGGGGCGGATCGTCCGTCAGCGAGACGTGGACGAAGGCCTCGTGGCCCGGCGGCGTCATCGCCTCTAGACGCTTCAGCGCTCCGCCGGTCAGCCGCATGGTGGGGCGCCCGCCGGGAAGATTGACCACCTCCATGTCGCGCCAGAACACGCCCTGATTGAGACCGGTTCCCAAGGCCTTGGAGCAGGCCTCCTTGGCCGCGAAACGGCGCGCATAGGACGGTCCGCGCGCCCGGCGGCGATCACTCTTCACGCGCTCGCCCTCGGTGAAGATGCGGTGCGTAAAGCGCTCCCCGAAACGTTCGATGGACCGCTCGATACGGCGGATGTCGCAGAGATCGGAGCCGATACCGAGAATCATCGTGCCCCCTCGTGGCTCGCGCCAAACCTCATCCTGAGGAGCGGCAAAGCCGCGAGGATCCAGCACGCGCTGGAGACGCCCCGCCCTTCGAGACGGCCTTGCGGCCTCCTCAGGGTGAGGCTGTGCGGTGCTGGCTTCAGCAGCGATTTCATATCGCTCGCACCCTGCCCGCATCCATTGCCGCGCGCATGGTGCGCACAGCTTCGTCGAGGCCCATGAAGATGGCCTCCGCGATCAGGAAATGGCCGATGTTCAATTCAGCGATCTGTGGAATGGCCGCGATGGGACCGACTGTGTCGAAGGTCAATCCATGACCGGCATGGATTTCAAGGCCAAGCGAGGCCCCGTGCGCGGCGGCGCGCCGCAGGCGCTCGAGTTCGTGGCTGACATGGGCTTCATCCGCCGCCAACGCCGCCTCGCAATAGGTGCCGGTATGAAGCTCGACCACCGGCGCTCCGAGATCGTGGGCAGCCATCATCACCTCGACTTCCGGCTCGACAAAGAGTGAGACGCGAATGCCGGCTTCCTTCAACTGCCTGATGGCGGGACGCAAGGTTTCGTGCCCGCCAATGATATCGAGCCCACCCTCGGTCGTGCGTTCCTCGCGTTTTTCCGGCACGAGGCAGGCTGCGTGGGGGCGCAGAGAAAGGGCGAGGCCGATCATTTCCGGCGTCGTCGCCATCTCCATGTTGAGCGGCACGAAAAGCTGGCGCTTCAGGCGCTCCATATCGAGATCGCGGATATGACGGCGATCTTCCCGCAAATGCGCCGTGATCCCGTCCGCGCCCGCCAGAACGGCCATATGAGCCGCCCGGATCGGATCCGGATAAAGCCCTCCGCGGGCGTTCCGGACGGTCGCGACGTGATCGATGTTGACGCCAAGGCGCAGAGGGGAAACTGTCATAAGAGTGGTTTTAGCCCAAGCAGAGCCCTTGTCGAGGCATTGAAGCCGCTATTGATTCTCAGCGATCCTATGTGACCTAGGATATTGCTTTGGCCCATCAAAGCGTCTATAGGCCCCTCTTCGCGTTCGCTCCGGCCGGGGGCTGAACGGACGGCCTGGCTCGCCAGGCAGGGTTTTCGACAACCCGTCGTCCCGTGTCTCCGCCTTCGACAACCGCTCGGGCCTTGCAGGCTCGAAGGGCTTGGCGCCGATCGGACGCGCGAACCGGCTCTAGACACTTCAATCAGTGCCTTAAGCTTGAACTCAACTTTGAGAAAGGCCCACTATGCCTCTCTACGAGCATATCTTTTTGGCTCGCCAGGACGTCACGTCCCAGCAGGTCGAAGCGATGGTCGAGACCTACAAGTCCGTCATCGAGCAGAACGGTGGCAAGGTCGAGAAGACCGAAATGTGGGGCGTCAAGTCCCTCGCCTACCGCATCAAGAAGAACCGCAAGGCGCACTTCACCCTCTTCAATCTCGATGCTCCGGCTCCGGCCGTCGCCGAGATGGAGCGCCAGATGCGCATCTCCGAGGACATTCTCCGCTTCATGACCATCCGCGTGGATGAGCTCGAGACGGAACCGTCGGTGATGATGCAGAAGCGCGACCGTGACGATCGCAAGGACCGCGAGCGCCGCGAGCGCGACGGCGGCTACGAAGGTGAGGAGGTCTGATCATGGCATTCGGTGCTGGTGGCGGCGGCGGTGGCCGTCGTCCTTTCTTCCGTCGGCGTAAGACCTGCCCGTTCTCGGGTCCCAACGCTCCGAAGATCGATTACAAGGACACGAAGCTCCTTTCGCGCTACATCTCTGAGCGCGGCAAGATCGTGCCCTCGCGCATCACGGCCGTTTCGGCCAAGAAGCAGCGTGAACTCGCCCAGGCGATCAAGCGCGCCCGCTTCATGGGCCTTCTGCCCTACGTGATTCGCTAAGATCTCTCCGGGCCGCCCAGAACGGGCGGCCCGACCTCTTCCACGTCACCCGGCGGTGAAATTCCATCGGGTTTGTTGGGGTAAAAGCCCCTAACCCTGCCAAAAGCAGCGGGACAGCGAGACCATGAATTTTATTGTTACAGGCATCGGCGCGGGCCTCGTCTCGGCGCTTCTGACGGCGGTGGTCGTGAAAGCGACCGCTCTTGCCGCGATCCTGTACGCTCTCGCCCCCATTCCCGTTCTCATCGTTTCTCTCGGCTGGAATCACCGCTCCGGTCTCGTTGCCGCCATTGTCGGCGGCCTCACGATCGGCGCCCTGCTCTCTCCGATGAGCGGCCTGAGCTTCGCCATCGTGACGGGGCTGCCGTCCTGGTGGCTTTCCTATCTCACTCTTCTCGGTCGCCAGGACTCGAATGGCGCGATAGAGTGGTATCCGCTCGGGCGGCTCCTCGCCTGGATCGCCGGGACCGCGACATTGACAGTCGCGGCGGTCGCGATTGTCGGATCGGGCGACTTTCAGGCTTTCCATGACGATGCACGCAAAGCATCGACCGCATTGATCGACCTGTATTTCCCCGCAAAGCTCCCGACCGACGAGGCGCTCGCGGAACGCGAGTCGTTGATCGTCTGGCTCGCCTATGCGGTACCCGCGATGCTCGCCATGGGATTTACGGTCACGTTGTCCCTGTACCTGTGGGCGGCTGCTAAAATCGTTTCCGTGTCGGGTCGGCTCCCCCGTCCATGGACACCGCTGCCCGATCTCCTGATGCCGCGCAATTCCATCCTCTTTGTCCTGCTGGGAAGCGCCTTCATCATATTGCCTCTGACCCGCGACAGCATCGTCGGCATCCTCTGCGTCGCCTTGGTTGGTGCATTCCTGACGGCTTTCGCACTCCAGGGGTTGGCTTCGCTCCATGCCCGCACACGCGGCAAGGTGGGACGGGCGGCCCTGCTGACGGGCATCTACATCCTGCTGGTCGTCCTGCCGGGCGTGGTTCTGCCGCCTCTCTCGCTTTTCGGAATTGTGGACTCCGTCTTCCAGCTTCCCCGGCGTTCTCAACCCGGCAAGCCGGACACCAAGTCTCCACAAAACCCTTCAACCTGATCACAACATTCAAAGGAGAAACCAAATGGAAGTGATCCTTCTCGAACGCGTCGCAAAGCTCGGCCAGATGGGCGAGACCGTTAAGGTCCGCGACGGCTATGCCCGCAATTTCCTTCTGCCCGGTGGCAAGGCTCTGCGCGCCACGAAGGCCAACAAGGAGCATTTCGAGGCTCAGCGCGCCCAGCTCGAAGCTCGCAACCTCGAGCGCAAGAAGGAAGCTGAGGCTGTCGGCGAGAAGCTGAACGGCCAGAGCTTCATCATCATCCGTCAGTCCGGTGAGACGGGCGTGCTCTACGGTTCGGTCGCCACCCGCGACCTCGCCGAGATCGTCACCCAGGGCGGCGTCTCGGTCGGCCGCAACCAGTTCCTCCTCCACCAGCCGATCAAGACTCTCGGCCTGCATGTGGTGCCCGTCCAGCTCCATCCGGAGGTTACGGTCGAGGTGACGATCAACGTCGCCCGCAGCCCCGAGGAAGCCGAGCGTCAGGCTCGCGGCGAATTGGTTACGACTCGCGAAGAGACGAATCTCGACGACCTCGGCCTCGAGGTCGGCGCTGCTCTCGCAGAAGCCGGCGACGTCGAGCTCTAATCGCAGGACGGGAACGGGGCTTGCGCCTCGTTCCCTTTTTGTTCACAATTGCGCCGCTCGTCGATTCGATGGGCGGCGTTTTTGTTTTCCTCACCCCTCAGGATAAGACTGCGGAGAGACCGTCATCCTGGGCCTCGCCTGCGCAAGGACTGTCTTTCGAAGAGTCAAGGCACTTCGTCAGCGAAATGATTTCGGTGTGACTATTGGGGACAGCGAGGAAAGGTTGCCTCGGACGTATGGGAATTTTCGTCTGTGTCCTCCCAGCCACCGCAGAATCGCCTGGACCGTCTTAAGAGGGATGAAACCTGTCCCACCCCACTTCGGAGCGCCTGATGGCTAGTGCCAATGCCCTGATTGCCCGTCTCGAAACGTCCGAGCCGCAATATCGGGCCGCTCCGAATAATCTTGACGCGGAACAGGCCCTGCTCGGCGCCATCCTGGTCAACAACGATGCCTATTACCGGGTCTCCGACTTCCTGGAGACCGGCCATTTCTTCGAAGATCTGCACCGCCGGATCTATGAAGTCGCGACCAGCCTGATCAGAGCAGGCAAGGTCGCGACACCGATCACACTCAAGACCTTTCTGGGCGATCAGGATCTCGGCGGCGTCACCGTCTCGCAATATCTTGCCCGCCTCGCCGCTGAAGCGACCACCGTCATCAACGCCGAGGATTACGGCCGTACCGTCTATGATCTGGCCATCCGTCGCAATCTCATCGGTATCGGCGAAGATCTGGTGAACGTGGCCTATGACGCACCGGTGGAAACCTCCCCTCGCGATCAGATCGAGGAAGCCGAACGGCGTCTCTATGAACTGGCTGAGACAGGCCGCTACGACGGTGGTTTTCAGCGGTTCTCGGACGCGCTCACGGACGCCATCGACATGGCCGCCGCCGCTTATAAGCGCGAAGGCAAGCTGTCGGGCATCTCGACCGGCCTGATCGACATGGACCGCACGCTGGGCGGACTGCAATCGTCCGATCTTGTGATCCTCGCCGGACGTCCTGCCATGGGTAAGACGTCGCTCGTCACGAACATCGCCTTCAATATCGCCAAGGTCTATCAGGGCGAGAAGCAGCCCGACGGTACGGTGAAAACCGTCAATGGCGGCATTGTCGGCTTCTTCTCCCTCGAAATGTCGGCCGAGCAATTGGCGACCCGTATCATCGCCGAGCAATCGGGCGTGCCGTCTTACAAGATCCGCCGTGGCGACATGCGTGAGGATGATTTCTACAAGATCACCGAAGCCGCGCGCGAGATGCAGTCGATCCCGTTCTACATCGATCAGACCGGTGGTATCTCGATTGCGCAGCTCGCCGCCCGCGCACGCCGCCTCAAGCGCCAACGTGGCCTCGACATTCTGATCGTCGACTACCTGCAACTGCTCTCGGCCTCCGCCAAGAAGGGCGAGAACCGCGTGCAGGAACTGACCGAAATCACCACGGGCCTGAAGGCGCTCGCAAAGGAACTCGCCGTTCCGATCATCGCCCTCTCTCAGCTCTCGCGTCAGGTTGAATCGCGCGATGACAAGCGCCCGCAACTCTCCGACCTTCGTGAATCGGGCTCGATCGAGCAGGACGCCGACGTGGTCATGTTCGTGTACCGTGAGGAATATTACCTGAAGAACAAGGAGCCGAAGCCCGGCACCGAGGAGTACTTCAAGTGGCAGGCCGAGATGGACCAGGTCCACGGTAAGGCCGAGGTGATCATCGGCAAGCAGCGTCACGGACCTACCGGAACGGTGCAACTCGCCTTCCAAGCTGATATCACGCGCTTCACAAACCTCGCGGACGAGGACAAGCTCCCTGAGCGGATTGGCGATTGAACATCATCATGCAGGGCCCACAATCAGGTCTCATTCCGGACGCCGAAGCCGGCGCCGTTCTCACCATCGATCTCGATGCCATCGCCGATAACTGGCGCATTCTGCGTGAGCGAGCGGGCACGGATACCGCCGCCGTCGTCAAGGCGGACGCTTACGGCACCGGCATCGAGAAGACCGTTCCGGCTCTGCTCCAGGCGGGTTGCCGCGTCTTCTTCGTGGCGCATCTGTCGGAGGCCAAGCGCGTCCGCGCGGTCGTGACCGAGGCCACGATCTACGTGCTCAACGGCTTTCCACGAGGCACCGCATCGACCTACGCCAACCATGATATCCGCCCGGTTCTCGGCTCCCAGGAAGAGATCGAGGAATGGGCCGCCTTCTGCCGTGCGCAAGGCGCGCGTCTTCCCGCTGCGATCCATGTGGATACCGGCATGCACCGCCTCGGCCTGCCCATCGTCGAGGGATTGGCGCTCGCGGACGATCCGCGATGCAAGGATTTCGAGCCCGCGCTTCTCATGAGCCATCTGGTCAGCGCGGAAGAACCGGAAAACCAGATCAACGCCCGCCAGATCGCGGCTTTCACAGCCTTGCGCAACGCCCTCCCCGGTATTCCCGGCTCGCTCGCCAATTCGTCGGGCACGTTCTTGAAGGACATGCCCTGTTTCGAGCTCGCCCGTCCCGGTTATGCGCTTTATGGGGGCAACCCCACGCCGCATCTGACGAACCCCATGAGCCCTGTCGTGAACCTGGAAGGACGCATCATCCAGCTTCGCTATGCGCATGAAGGCGAAACCGCCGGATACAACGCAACCTGGACGGCTCCTGGCCGCCGCCGTCTGGCGACGATCTCGGTCGGCTATGCGGACGGCTATCCGCGCGCGGCCGGCAGCACCAACACGAATGTGGGCGAGGCTGGCATCGCCATCGTCGCGGGCAAGTATTGCTCCTTCGTCGGGCGTGTCTCGATGGATCTCATCATCATCGACGTGACTGACGTTCCAGAGGATGAAATTCGGCGCGGCGACAAGGTCACGCTCGTCGGCCCGGATCTCACGGTCGACGAAGTGGGCCGCCGTGCAGGCACCATCGGCTACGAAATCCTCACCAGCCTCGGACGGCGCTATGCGCGGCACTATCGTGGCGGTCCGCGCTGATGGCGAAGCGCTCTCCCTCCTTCGCCTGCCAGAACTGCGGCGCGGTCTATAACCGCTGGAAGGGCAAGTGCGAGGCGTGCGACGGGTGGAACACCATCGTCGAGGAGACCGGCTCCTCCAATCCCATGGTCGGCCCGGTCGCTACGCGGCCTTCGCGCGCCAAGGGGCGGATCTTTCCGCTGGAAGGGCTTTCCGGCGAATCGAAGGAAGCACCACGCACGCCCTCCGGCATTGCTGAACTCGATCGGGTCACGGGCGGCGGCTTTGTGCACGGCTCGGTAATCCTGCTCGGCGGCGATCCCGGTATCGGTAAATCGACTCTTCTGATGCAGGCTACTGCCGCTCTCGCCAATCAGGGACACCGGGTCGCCTATATATCGGGCGAAGAGGCGGTGGCGCAGGTGCGTCTGCGAGCGGAGCGTCTCGGCCTCGGCCAGGCACCCGTCGAACTCGCTTCCGAGACCAATGTGGAAGATATCGTCGCGACGCTGAGCCAAGGCCGCCCGCCCGCGCTCGCCATTATCGACTCGATCCAGACCATGTGGACCGAGACGGTCGAATCCGCGCCCGGCACGGTAACTCAGGTGCGCGGCAGCGCCCAATCGCTGATCCGTTTCGCGAAGACCACCGGTACGGCGGTCATTCTCGTCGGCCACGTGACGAAGGACGGGCAGATCGCCGGTCCGCGCGTCGTGGAGCACATGGTCGATGCGGTGGTATCCTTCGAAGGTGATACGGGTCACCATTTCCGCATTCTCCGCGCGGTGAAGAACCGCTTCGGCCCGACGGACGAAATCGGCGTGTTCGAGATGTCGGATATCGGCCTTCGAGAGGTCTCGAATCCCTCCGAGCTGTTTCTCTCCGGACGCGATCTCGCCGCCCCCGGCACCGCCGTTTTCGCCGGCATGGAGGGCACGCGACCGTTGCTTGTCGAAATTCAGGCGCTCGTCGCCCCCTCCTCCCTCGGCACTCCGCGTCGTGCGGTGGTGGGCTGGGATCCGAGTCGCCTGTCGATGGTGCTCGCCGTTCTCGAAGCCCATGGCGGCCTCAAGCTCGGGATGCACGACGTCTATCTCAACGTCGCGGGCGGTCTGCGCATCACGGAACCAGCGGCGGATCTCGCGGCTGCCGCCGCGCTTGTCTCCTCTCTCTCCGGCTCGTCGCTTCCGCCCGATACGGTCTATTTCGGCGAGCTTGGCCTCTCGGGCGCGATCCGACCTGTCGCGCAGGAGCAATCGCGCCTCAAGGAGGCCGCCAAGCTAGGGTTCTCAGGCGCTGTCTCGCCCGCCTCGCGGGCGGACAAGCCCAACCCCGAGCGCCTGCCGCTCGCCGCTTCTCCTATTCAGCACGTGACGGACCTTGTTGCCGGCATCGCCGCACGGCGAAAGCGCTCGACAGCCTGAAAGCCTCAGGGCGTTTTTGCCCCCCTTCTCAACCCCCGGTGGGGACCGATCGGGGTTTCGCTTTTGTTTTCCCTCCGGAAAACACATTCCAATGCGCCTGACTCAATCTTCGGGAAGACAGATACGGGCGTTGCATATACTTTCATACTCAGGCTTTTTCCACGCGAAGGGTGACGAAAGCCTCGCTTGCGGTTATACAGCCCGCGCTTCGGCCCCGTTTCGCCGAGGCGTCCCCGTCATTCCCGCGTTAGGCCTGGTTCATGCCCTTTTCTGTCCTGGATCTCGTCGTCATCGGTGTCGTGGTGATTTCGGCGCTCCTGGCCGCCGTTCGCGGCTTCACTCGGGAAGTGCTGGCGATTGTCGCCTGGGTGGCTGCTGCCGCCGCAGCCTGGTTCCTGCACCCTCTGGCCCTGCCGAAGGCGCAGCAATACATTCACAACAACACCGTGGCGCTGGTCGCCGCCATCGGCGTGATCTTCGTGGTGACACTGATCATCGTGTCGATCATCACCGTCAAAATCTCCGACCTGATCCTCGATTCGCGCATCGGCGCGCTGGATCGCACCCTCGGCTTCTTCTTCGGCGCGGCGCGCGGCTTCCTGATCTGCGTGATCGGGTGGCTGTTCATGAGCTGGCTTCTCCAGGGCAAGAGCCCGAGCCCGGACTGGGTCACGACCTCCCGCGCCCGGCCGATGCTGGAAAAGACCGGTAACGACCTCATCACGCTTCTGCCGGACAATCCGGAAGGCTTGCTGCAGCAGCTGCGCCAGAAGGCGAAGCCCGAAGGCGAGCCAGGCGAACCGGCCGAACCTCCCGTTCCGGTGCCGCCTGTCCCGCAGAAAAAGAGCTGAGCCGATGACCTGTCGCATAGGTGAGATGCGCGACAGGAAAGAGCATTGGCGTTCGGCGCAAGGCCCCTTAAATAAGGCATTCGCGTCGAGGGTTTGGGCGCGCATTCCAAGGAAAAGATGATGTCTGGACGCTCAGAGACGTGGCAGGGCGAACCGCGGAAGGTGGACCTCAACCTCGATGGCGACACGCTGCGTGAGGAATGCGGCGTTTTCGGCATTCACGGTCACCCGGATGCCGCCGCGATCACCGCGCTCGGCCTCCACGCCCTCCAGCACCGAGGGCAGGAAGCGGCAGGCATCGTCTCCTTCGACGGACACGTCTTCCATCTCGAACGTAAGCTCGGCCTTGTCGGCGACGGTTTCTCGGACCGCTCCGTCATCGAACGCCTGGAAGGCCTCTCCGCCATCGGACACGTGCGCTACTCGACAACCGGCGAGACGGTCCTGCGCAACGTGCAGCCCCTCTTCGCCGAACTCGATGGCGGCGGGTTCGCGGTGGCCCATAACGGCAACCTGACGAACGGCCTGACCCTGCGCCGCAATCTCATTCGCGACGGCGCCATCTGCCAGTCGACCACCGATACCGAGGTGATCGTCCATCTCGTCGCCCGCAGCCGCCGCCATCCCTTCGTCGACCGCTTCGTCGAGGCGATCCAGCAGATCGAGGGCGCCTACTCCCTCGTGGCGCTCACCAACAAGAAATTGATCGGCGCGCGAGATCCGCTCGGCATCCGCCCGCTTGTGCTCGGCGAACTCGACGGCCGCTACATCCTGGCCTCGGAAACCTGCGCTCTCGACATCATCGGCGCGCGCTTCGTTCGCGATATCGAGAACGGCGAAATCGTCGTGATCTCGGACGAGGGCATCGAATCCTTCCGCTTCGCCGACAAGCAACCGGCTCGCCCCTGCATTTTCGAATACATCTACTTCGCCCGCCCGGATTCGGTCGTGAACGGCCGTAATGTCTATGAAGTCCGCAAGGCCATGGGCCGTGAACTGGCGCTCGAATCCGCGCCGGAGGCTGATGTGGTCATCCCGGTGCCGGATTCTGGCGTTCCGGCGGCCCTCGGCTTCGCGCAGACATCGGGACTGCCATACGAACTCGGCATCATCCGCAACCATTATGTGGGCCGCACCTTCATTCAGCCGACGCAGTCCGTGCGCGAACTCGGCGTGCGCATGAAGCATTCCGCAAACCGCGCGGCCATTGAGGGCAAGCGCATCGTTCTCGTGGACGACAGCCTCGTGCGAGGCACGACCTCCGTGAAGATCGTGCGCATGATGCGCGAAGCAGGCGCGAAGGAAGTTCACTTCCGCATCGCCAGCCCGCCGATCACCCATCCCGACTTCTACGGCATCGACACGCCGGAGAAGGAAAAACTTCTCGCCGCAACGCACGATCTCGAGCAGATGCGCGCCTATATCGGCGCGGATTCGCTGGCCTTTCTCTCCATTGAGGGCATCTATCGCTCCATGGGCGAGAAGGGCCGCAACGCAAAGCAGCCGCAATTCACGGATCATTGCTTCACGGGTGACTATCCGACCCCCCTCACCGATCTCGCGGTGGCAACCCCGCGCCGTCTTTCCCTTCTTGCCGAAGCCGATTGATCTCCCATGACTAAGCCTCTCTCGGGCCGCATCGCGGTCGTCACCGGCGCATCGCGCGGTATCGGTCGCGCTGCGGCGCTCGCGCTGGCGGAAGCCGGCGCGCACATCATCGCGCTCGCCCGCACGCAGGGCGCATTGGAAGCTCTCGACGACGAAATCCGTGCCAAGGGCAGCACCGCGACGCTCGTGCCGGTGAACCTGAAGGATCTCGACGCGCTCGACCGCCTCGGCGCATCGATCTACGAGCGCTGGGGCAAGCTCGACATTCTTCTCGGAAATGCCGGCGTTCTCGGCGAACTTTCCCCCATCACGCATATCGACCAGCCCGTCTGGGACGAGGTGATGCAGGTGAACGTGACGGCGAATTATCGCCTGCTCCGCTCCCTCGATCCGTTGCTGCGGGTATCCGATGCCGGGCGCGCGATCTTCCTCACCTCGGGCGCTGCACATAAGTGCACAGCCTATTGGGGCGTCTATTCGATTTCGAAAGCGGCACTGGAAGCACTTGTGCGTACCTATGCAGCTGAAACATTGAAAACCAACGTCAAGACCATGCTCGTCAGCCCCGGCCCGCTCCGCACCAACATGCGCGCGAAAGCGATGCCCGGCGAGGACCCGACGACCTTGAAGACGCCTGACGAGCTCGCTCCGCACATCCTGAAGCTCGCCCTGCCCTCCTGGAACGAGACTGGTAAGATTTACGATTTTACGCAGGGTGGGAAGCTGCTGACGCCGCAATTGCCGGCTTAGGGCGCAGATCTTTTCGGCTGCCTATTCTGAGAAGCGCAGTGGGCTACATCTCGAAGACTCATCCTGAGAAGCCGCATAGCGGCGTCTCGAAGGAGGCTCCAGCGCGCTCGGAGACGCCTCGCCCTTCGAGACGATGCTTCGCATCCCTCAGGGTGAGGCTGGGACTGTGGCCGGCGGTGGAATGCGCGAGGCGGGCGCTTCCCCGCCCTCTCCTGGAAGATCCCGAGGATCCGGTCCATATCGGTTGGGCCCAGGCGTGCCGCGACGGAAAAGTATCTCGATAATCAACCAAATCTGGATCAGGGCTCCTACGAGCAAGGAGCACAGGACAGAGATTGGATAGATCTGCCTGAGCCCATCCACCCAGTAGGTGGAGAAGCCGATCGCGAGGGAAACCACGATCCACCAGCCGGATCGGTTCCTGTCGTGAAGCCGCCGCGCCTGGAGCACGAGGCTAGAAAGCAGGATCACAGCGATCGCAAAAACCGCGACAAAACCGGCGGCGCGTATCCCCGTCGTCGAGAGCCATACGCCTGCGACGAGCACCGCAACAATCAGAATCAGTTGTCGCAGAAAGATCCTCAAATATGCATTGCGCGATAGACGACCACGCGGATCGAACCACTGCAGCAGTGTTGAAAAACGCTCCATGAACCCCTCGGAAATGAGCCGACTTCAGAGCGTTTTGCAGCATGTAACTATGTTTGGGCAAGCCTGTCGGGTCGGTATATACTGCCCCCCTATGTGGGGAGGTTTGTTTTCCCTACGGATAGATAATTATAAGTATTAGCCAAGTCTCCCCGAACAGTAAGGTGGACTTGTTACATATTGCAGCGAGCGAGCACTTTATCCATGGCTTCCACCACCAATCTGGATGACGACGCCGTCAACATGAATCTCAATCAGACGGTTCACATCGTGGACAGCAATAACGGCGACGACATCAGTCGTCACGGCATTGGCACAATGGCCGCCATCGATGCGGACGATCCGGCGCACAGAATGCTGGCCGCCACGGCAGCTCCTCAAGTGACTAACCTCGATGGAGACAGAACATTCTTTACGGGGCTGCCGGTCTTCCTCGATTTCAGACGCGACGCGATGGTCGTCGCCGATAATGGGTTCGGGTCTCTAACCGCAGCCCTCGAACTGGTGACGGCAAGCGACAGGCTGGGGATCAGTACATCCAATCGTGTCGATTTGCCCAACGGATTTGGGACCGGCAAGAATATCAGCGTCGATAACACCGTCATCGGCACGTTCACCTCCGTTGCCGGCGGATCATTGGTCATCGCTTTCAACACCTTCGCTACCCCGGAATTGGTGAAGGAGCTCATCAGCTCCCTCACATATTTCAACACAGACGGCATCTTCCGCGGTGAGAAGACGGTACGGATTACCCTGACGGATTTAGACGATAACGCGGCGGACAACGTGGTGACGATCGTCGGGAACACGCCGCCGAGCAATCCATCTTTGAGCGTCAGTAGCGTACTCGAGGGCGCTAAGGCAGGATCGGAGGTTGGTACATTGTCAGCGCTGGATCCAGACGTTGGCGATCAACTGACCTATCTCCTTCTCGACAATGCCGGCGGGCGCTTCGCCATCCAAGGCGACAAGCTGGTCGTGAAGAATGGGGTCAAGCTCGATCACGAGCAGGCGCTAAGCCACATGGTGAAGGTTCGCGTCATCGATAAAGCCGGGACCTCCGTCGATAAGGATTTCTCTATCGACGTTTGGGACGTGGCCCGTGAGAATGTGGTGGGAACCGGCGATGACGACATCATCGTCGGCGGCGGCGGCGCCGACACGTTCGACGGTGGCGCGGGAAACGACCGCCTTATGGGCAATGGCGGCGCCGACAGGCTCATCGGTGGGCTGGGCGCGGACACCTTGTCCGGCGGACTCGGCAAAGACGTTCTCACCGGCGGCAAAGGGAAAGATTACTTCCTCTTCGATACCCGCCCCAAAGGTAAGACCAACATCGATCGCATCACGGACTTCTCGGTCAAGGACGACACCATACTCCTTGACAGAATGGTGTTTACGAAGGCCGGGAAAGCGAGCGTCATGAAGAAGGGGGGCACGGTTTTTATGACGAAGGGGGCGTTCTTTGTCGGCATCGAGGCTCACGACAAGGATGACCGGATCATCTTCAACAAGGTGACCGGAGAACTCCTCTACGACCCGGATGGAATTGGCGGAAAAGCTGCTGTCGCGTTCGCCAAGCTGGACAAGGCAGCCTCCCTCCACCTGACTTACAAGGACTTCCTTCTGGTCTGACCGGCACCGCCAGAGTCGGTTGCGTGAGCGGCTCGCAGGACCGTGCCCGCCCCCGCAACTTGCGACGCCTCGCGAGCGCGGCCCTCAGCGGATCGGGATAGTTGGGATAAGAGAGATAGCCCAGCTTGGAACCATTGCTGGGAACAAAATAAGAACAATCTTGTCTATTGATGCAAAGCTTTTGGCAAACGCTTGATATCCAGCCTTTATAATATAAAGTTTCATGAATTACCGCCTTGGCATCGCATGTGATGCGCCAAGGCGATCCCGTTGGCCATAGCAAAACTAGCCATCAAGGCATCAGAAATGTCTGTCACGCAAATCGTTAACTCGTATCGTAACTCCACTTTTGCGCTTTCAGCAGGAGATGGCCTAAGAGTTATATCTGGCGGAACTATTGACCCCTTGAACGGAGGCAACGCTGTTACGAGCGGCGGAACAGTATCGTCCATTCAAATTGAAAACGGCGGCAGCATCAACTCGGCACAGGATTCCGCCATTGCCCTAACCTCGACAGTCATTACAATATTTGCTCTTGGAAAAATTACGGCACATATACATGGCATTGACTTCCTGGACGACGATGGTTGGGTGATCAATCGCGGTATAATCGATGTCGATGGAATTGGTGTCTTATGTGGTGATAGGCTTCTACAATTCAATGGTCGGTCTACCATTACGAATTCCGGCACCATCGACGGCGGTATAGGCGGTGTCTACACTGGAGATACTCCAGATGAAATCACGAATACTGGAGCCATCAAAGGGGGAAGCTATGCTGTTTCCCTCAATGGAGGGATTGATCTTTACGACGCCCGTGGTGGAGGCACGTCGATTGGCATTATCGATCTTGGAGCTGGCAACGATCAGGCCTATGGCGGCAATGGAGCCGAAACCTTCTTCGGTGGCGAAGGCAATGACCTGATCAATGGCGGCGGCGGCTCGGATACCGCAATCTATACGGGTGCGGCGGATTTTACGGTCAATCTTTCCCTTACGACAGAGCAGAATACAGGCCAGGGCAACGATACGCTCATTGGTATTGAAAACCTGATCGGAGGAAGCGGCAACGACACCTTCACCGGCACTTCCACTGCCAATACCTTCACAGGCGGCGGGGGTAACGACAGGCTCAATGGCGGGGGCGGCAACGACACGGCCGTGTTCTCGGGGATAAGAGCCGAGTATGATATTATGCCAAGCATAACCGGCAGCTACATCGTGGAGGATCTTGTCGATGGCCGTGACGGGATCGACCGGCTCAGCAACATCCGCTTCGCCCTGTTCAACGGCGTGCGAGAGGTTCTTTACAACACGAAGCCGGACAGTGTGGCCCTGTCGAAGACGGTGTTTGCGGAAAATCTCCTCGCCAACACGCCGCTCGCCACCCTCTCGGCGCATGATGCGGAAGGTGATGCGATCACCTACACCCTGACGGATCCCACCGGCACGTTCAAGCTCGACGGCACCACCCTCGTGCTGCTCAAAGCCCTCGATTATGAGACGAAGACTGGTTACACCGTCACGGTGACCGCCAAGGACCAGTACGGCCTGGCGACTACGCAGGAGATCGCTCTCGCCATCACAGACATCGGCGACACTCCCGGCACTCCCGGCGATCCCGGCACCGCCTTCGACCTGCCGCTCACGCTGACCGGCACAGCCGGTGCGGACACGCTGGCTGGACGGGGCAACAACGACGTGATCTCCGGCCTTGCCGGCAAGGACCAGCTCTATGGCAATAACGGCAACGACAAGCTCTCCGGTGGCCTGGGCAACGACAAGCTCACGGGTGGCGCAGGCCAGGACATCTTCGTGTTCGACGCCAAGCTGTCGAAGACCAACACGCTCAACAAAAAACAGAACCTGGACAAGATCCTAGACTTCGTGGCGGCGGACGACACGATCCATCTGGCGAAAAGCGTGTTCACCAAGATAGCTAAGAAGGGCGTGCTCAAGAAGGGCGAGTTCTATGCCGGCACCAAGGCGCACGATGGAGACGATCACGTTATCTACAACAAGAAGACGGGTGCACTTTTCTACGATGCGGACGGTAACGGCACCAAGGAAGCGATCCAGTTCGCCACGCTGCAGAAGTTCCTAAAGCTTACCAACCTCGACTTCTTCGCCGTCTGACGTGATCCTGGCGTTACGCCCTACTTCCGCTCCTTGTCGAACGGGTTCTTGCCCATACGCAGCAGCATGCGGATCGGCACGCCGGGGAGTTCGAAGGACTCGCGCAGGCTGTTGACGAGATAGCGCGTGAAACTCTTCGGAAGCGCGTCGAGCTGATTGCCGAAAAGAGCGAAGGTCGGCGGACGCGACTTGATCTGCGTCATGTAGCGGATCTTGATGCGGCGTCCCGACACCGCCGGCGGCGGGTTGGCTTCGAGCGCATCGCTGAGCCATTGGTTGATGCGAGCCGTCGAAACGCGCTTGTTCCAGGTTTCGTAGACCTGCATCACCGCCTTCATGAGCGGATCGATGCCGCTGCCGGCAAGACCAGACAATGGCACGACAGGCGCGCCCTTCACCTGTGGCAGGAGACGGTGCGCCTTTTCCTTCAAGTCTTTCAACAGGCCCGGCTGATCGGCGACAAGATCCCACTTGTTGAGACCGATCACCAGGGCGCGGCCCTCTTGCTCGATCAGGTCGACGATGGAGAGATCCTGCTTTTCGAACGGGATCGTCGCATCGAGCAGAACGATCACCACTTCCGCGAAGCGAACCGCGCGCAAGGCATCGGCGACGGAGAGTTTCTCGAGCTTGTCCTCGACCCGCGCGCGCTTGCGCAGGCCCGCCGTGTCGAACAGCTTGACCGGCTTGCCGCGCCATTCCCAATCAAGCGAAATGGAATCGCGCGTGATGCCGGCTTCAGGTCCCGTGAGCAAACGCTCCTGCCCGAGCATTTGATTGATGAGGGTGGACTTGCCCGCGTTCGGACGCCCGACGATGGCGACCTGCAACGGCTTGCCGGCATGATCGTCCTCTTCCGCCACATCGTCGGGATGCGGGAAGTGCGGCATCAAGGCCTCGAAGAGATCCGCGAAGCCGTCGCCATGCTCGGCGGAAAGCGGCACGGGATCGCCGAGACCGAGCGAGAACGATTCGTAAGCGCCCGCCATACCTGCCCCACCCTCCGCCTTGTTGGCGATGAGGATCACGGGCTTGCCGGAACGGCGCACCATTTCCGCGAAGGGCCGGTCGGCCGGGAGAATGCCGACGCGCGCGTCGATGACGAACAGCAGCACGTCGGCATCGCCGATGGCGGCCTCCGTCTGCGCGCGCATACGTCCAAGAAGAGAAGATTCGTCCGCCTCTTCGAGACCAGCGGTATCGAAGACGCGGAATTCGAGGTCGCCTAAGCGCGCATCGCCTTCGCGACGGTCGCGGGTCACGCCGGGACGGTCATCGACCAGCGCGAGTTTCTTGCCGACGAGGCGGTTGAAGAGTGTCGATTTGCCGACATTCGGCCGTCCGACGATGGCGACGGTTGGCGTCATGTCTGCGCCCCTACTTATTGCGTCACGGTGACGGGACCGCCAGCCACGAGCGCTGTGTAGACGGCCAGGCGCTGGCGCAGCGCCTGCGGCGTCTCGCGGTCGGCGGCGATCTGGTCGAACCAGCGGCCAGCATAGTCCATGTCCCCCGCCTTCAGACCGGAAAGGCCAAGAAGCTCGCGCGCGGAATGCCGCCATGCATTGCCCGGGGTCGCGATGCGCTCCAGTTCGGGACGGATCTTCGCCGGATCGGCGGTATCGATCTGAAGCCATGCGCTGCGCAGGCGCGCCAGATCCTGCCACAAAGCCGAAACCTTGGCGTCCTTGGTCAGCGCGTCGTAGGCGCTTGCGCCGTTTTCAGGATTCTGCTTGCCAAGTTCGGCCGCGAGACGGAAGCGGGCAAGCAGAGCGTAGCCGCCCTCGCCTTCCTTGATCAGAGCCTCGAAAGCGGCTTCCGATTCCTTGGCTTTGTTGTCGCGATCGAGCTTGAGAGCGTCCTCATAGCGCTCGGCGGCGGCCTGGGCGCGCATCTCCTGCGA
Source organism: Microvirga sp. 2MCAF38 (assembly GCF_052115485.1). Lineage (NCBI taxonomy): Bacteria > Pseudomonadati > Pseudomonadota > Alphaproteobacteria > Hyphomicrobiales > Methylobacteriaceae > Microvirga > Microvirga sp. 2MCAF38. Next base: position 453,416 of record NZ_JBFRGU010000002.1, read on the forward strand.
GTGCTCCCAATAACGCCAGCCACCGACAAGCGCGACGATGAGCACGGCGATACCGATGATCACGCCGTTGTAGCGTTTCCAGATCTGCGCGACCTGGTCCCGGCGAAATTCCTCATCGACCTCGCGAATGAACTCGTCGTTCGGCGCCATGTATCTCCCGCGGCCGAAAAGCCGCCTCCTTCAAAAACGAACAGGTCGCCTACCACAGCGTCCCCGAGAAGGCGAGAGCCCGTTCATGTCGCGGGTTTTTTCTCGGCAGGCTTTTTCTCCGCATAGGTATGCTCCGGCCCCGGAAAGGCGCGGGAGCGAACGTCCTTGGCGTAGGCCTCGACCGCCTGGGCGATCTGGGGCCCGAGTTCGCCGTAGCGCTTGACGAATTTCGGCACCCACGGGGACAAGCCGAGCATGTCCTCAAGCACGAGGACCTGGCCGTCGCAGGCGGGCGAAGCGCCGATTCCGATGGTGGGGATGGCAATGGATTGCGTGATTTCCCGCGCCAACGGCTCCGCCACGGCCTCGACCACGACGGAGAAAGCTCCCGCATCCGCCACCGCCTTTGCGTCGGCCAGAATCGCGGGCCAATCGGCGCGGTCACGCCCCTGCGCCTTGAAGGAGCCGAGGGTATTGATGTGCTGTGGGGTGAGGCCGATATGGGCCATCACCGGAACGCCCCGCTCGGAGAGGAACCGCACGGTCTCCGCCATGCGCGCCCCGCCTTCCATCTTGATCGCGCCGCAGCCGGTTTCCTTGAGCACACGCACGGCCGTGCGGAAGGCCTGCTCCTTGCTCTCCTCGAAGGAGCCGAAGGGCAGATCGACCACCACAAGCGCGCGGTTCGATCCGCGCATCACGGCGAGCGCCTGAAGGATCATCATGTCGAGCGTGACCGGCACGGTGGTTTCGAGACCGTGCATGACCATGCCGAGTGAATCCCCAACCAGGATGACATCGGCATGCTGGTCGATGAGCCGCGCCGTGTGAGCATGGTAGGAGGTCAAGACCACGATGGGCTCGCCGCCCTTTCGCGCGCGAATGTCGGGCGCCGTCAGGCGACGGATATCGGATTGCACGGACATGAAACTCTAACCTTGGAGAGATGGCAGAACAGGAACGCCGATGAGCCACGGATGAAGCCAAACGGCAAAGACGACATAGGCCACTGTCCCTACCACAACGGCAAGCACATCATTGCCGATTGTGCGGGACGGCGTCGCGGGGCCGCCGTGATCCACCACTTCGTCGCGACGCTTCACGCTGATCCGCGCGATGACCGCCCAGACCAGGATGGACCCGAAGAGGAGAATCGACCCGAGATCGCCGTTGGCGAGAAGATGCGCGAAGGCCCAGATTTTCACGCCCGCGAGCATCGGGTGCTTCAGCCGCGCTTTGATCCAGCCAGGAAAATAGGCTGCGGCGAGGCAGACGAACGCGATCCAGACCAAAAGCAAGGTGAGATGGCGCGTCCAGATCGGTGGCTCCCAAACGGGGATGTAGCCCGCATGGCGGTATTGGCCGTAGCCGATGACGATGACGACGAGTCCGATGAGCGAAATAACCGAATAGAGCGCTTTATAAGGCCCTTCGCCGAGGGCGGAGATCAGCCGGGATCGGGCTCCCCGCACCATCGTGAAGGCGTGCACACCGAGAAAGACGATCAAACCCAGGACCAGAAGCGCCACGAGCCATTCCTCTTGGGGAAGCAGAGGCGCGACTATAGCGGGGGCTCGTCTTGGATGCCATTCCTATCCGTAGAGTCGCCCCAGATCAGACTGGAATAAAGAGCGCGCAAAACTTTATTGCCAAAGAGCCACCGGAAACGGATGCTCAATTTTAAGGCATTGAGTTCATTTGACATCTTTCGCCATCCCATACTCGCCTTAAGTCGGATGTGATTGGTTCAATACCTGTCTAGCGGACAGGTCTAAAGTTGGTTAGCTAGGCTGGAACGATAGACCAAAACTCAATAAAACGGGGGAAACAGGTGACGGCACTTCTCAAACTGTCCCGCGCCATCGATGCCATGAACGTGCGCATCGGCAAGACAGCGGCCTGGGCCATCGTCCTGGCCATCCTCATCTCGTCGATCAACGCCATCATCCGCCGCATCTTCGGTGTGTCGTCGAATGCCTGGCTCGAGGCACAATGGTACCTGTTCGGCGCGGTCTTCATGCTCTGTGCCCCCTGGACCTTGAAGGCAAACGAACACATCCGCATCGACATCATCTCGAACATACTCTCGAAGCGCGGGCGGGACCGGATCGACCTGTTCGGCCTCATCTTCTTCCTGTTCCCCTTCGTCGCGGTGATGACCTATCTGTCGATCCCCTATTTCGCGCGCTCCTTCACCTCAGGCGAAGTGTCGTCCAACGCGGGCGGGTTGCCGATCTGGCCGGCAAAGGGGCTCATCCTGCTGGGCTTCATCCTGCTGTTCATTCAATGGCTGAGCGAACTCATCAAGCGCATCGCGATCATGACCGGCAAGCTCCAAGACGAGCACGACGCAGGCAACAGCCCTGAAGCAGAGGCCGAGCGGCTTCTCACCACGCTGGCCGATCCCGTCAATCCAACAGGCGGCGAACCTCCGGGCGACGGCATCCGCTAGTCGCACCCGCGCCCTCATACCATTTCTCTCGGAGCTTTCGCCCCATGGCTGTGTTGATTGCCCAAAACCTCGCGCCGATCATGTTCGCGGCGCTCGTGATCTTTCTGCTGCTCGGATATCCCGTCGCTTTCTCATTGGCCGCAAACGGCCTTTTGTTCTTCTTCGTCGCCGTCGAACTCGCCCCTCTCGCGCCGCAGACCATCACACTCTCCTGGCCCCTCCTGCAGGCGCTGCCCGAGCGTGTCTACGGCACCATGTCGAACGAGGTGCTGCTGGCGATTCCATTCTTCACCTTCATGGGGTTGATCCTCGAACGCTCTGGGATGGCGGAAGACCTGCTCGACACCATTGGCCAGCTTTTCGGGCCGGTGCGCGGCGGTCTCGCCTACGCGGTGATTTTCGTGGGTGCGCTCCTTGCTGCCACCACCGGCGTTGTCGCGGCTTCCGTGATTTCCATGGGCCTGATCTCGCTGCCGATCATGCTTCGCTACGGTTATGACCGCCGCCTTGCCTCGGGCGTCATCGCAGCGTCGGGTACTCTCGCGCAGATCATTCCGCCGTCTCTCGTTCTGATCGTCATGGCCGACCAGCTCGGCCGCTCGGTCGGCGACATGTATGAAGGCGCATTCCTGCCGGGCATTATCCTGGCTGGTCTTTACGCCGGTTACGTCTTCCTGGTTTCGGTCATCTTCCCGAAGGCCGCTCCCGGCCTGCCGCCGGAGGCTATCGGCTTCAAGGAGCCCAACGGCGCGCGCGGCGTCTGGCAGCTCGGCATTCTGGTGCTGTTCTCCGGCTTCGTCGGCTATTACGTGCTGTCGCAGACCGACACGAAGGCAGGCGCGGATTTCGTCATCCTGACCATCTGTACCGCGACCGTCGTCGCCCTCTTCTGTGCGCTCCTGAACCTCTTCCTCGGCGCCAAAAGGATTGTGGCGTCGGCTGTGCTGACCGCCATTCTGCTCGGCGCCTATTACTGGCTGAAGCAGCACGATCATCCGGGACTCGGTCTTCTCGCGGAAATGATCGCCGCCGGCGCGCTTTATGCGTTCGTCGTCGGCCTCGTGGAACGCTTCTCCGGCCTTCGCCTGATGTCCAACATGGCGCAACAGGTCACGTTCGTGATGGTGCCCCCGCTGCTCCTCATCTTCCTCGTGCTCGGCACCATCTTCATCGGTGTCGCGACGCCGACGGAAGGCGGCGCCATGGGCGCACTCGGTTCGGTGATCCTTGCCGCCATCAAGCGCAAGCTCGACAACAACCCGAAGCGCTTCAACTTCGAACTGGTGAAGCAGGCAACGGAAGCAACCGCCAAGCTGTCGGCGTTCGTGCTGTTCATCCTGATCGGCGCGCGCGTGTTCTCGCTCACCTTCTACGGTGTGAACGGCCATATTTGGGTGGAGCATCTGTTGACCTCGCTTCCAGGCGGCCAGGTCGGCTTCCTGATCTTCGTCAACATTCTGGTGTTCTTCCTCGCCTTCTTCCTCGACTTCTTCGAGCTGGCCTTCATTATCGTGCCGCTGCTCGGCCCCGCCGCAGAGAAGCTCGGCATCGACCTGATCTGGTTCGGCGTCATGCTCGGCGTGAACATGCAGACCTCGTTCATGCACCCGCCTTTCGGCTTCGCCCTGTTCTTCCTGCGCTCGGTGGCACCGAAAGTGCCTTATATCGACCGCATCACGGGCAAGCGCATGGAGCCTATCACCACGGGCCAGATCTACTGGGGCTCGATTCCCTTCGTGATCATCCAGCTCATCATGGTGGCAATCGTCGTTATCTTCCCGCAAATCGTGATGCACTACAAAAGCTCGGGCACACAGGTCGACCCTGCCGCCGTGCAAAAGAAGCTCGATGAGCTTCTGATGCCGGGTCTCGATAACCCCGGTGGCGGATTGCCGCCTCTCAATCTAGAACCGCCGAAATTCTAATAACGGCGGAGCCACTCGGAACGGCTGAGCAAGGGCAGATCCTCGGGACCTGCCCTTCTTCTTTTCGGCGGCGCGGATTATTGATGATGCGACCGCTGCACCAGAATTCGAGAGACCCCTCATGTCCACTCTACGTCACCCCGTCGAAATACCTGTGATCGAGAGCGAGCGCCTGATCCTGCGCGGTCATCGACGCGAAGATTTCGGCGACAGCTTCGCCATGTGGTCCGAGCCCGAAGTGACGCGCTTTATCGGCGGAAAGCCGTCCTCGCAGGAAGAAGTCTGGACCCGCCTGCTGCGCTATGTGGGCCATTGGGCCGTGCTCGGATTCGGCTACTGGATCGTGGAAGAAAAGGCGACCGGCCGCTTTCTCGGTGAAGTCGGCTTCGCCGATTTCATGCGCGATATCGAACCGTCCTTGACGGAGATGCCGGAGATCGGATGGGCGCTCGCGCCACACGCCCACGGCAAGGGCTACGCAACGGAGGCCGTCCAGGCCGCCCTCACCTGGGGCGATGCCCATTTCGGATCGCGGCGCACCGTCTGCATCATTGCTCCATCGAACACGCCATCACTGCGGGTAGCGGAGAAATGTGGTTATCGAGAATTCGTGCGGACAACTTACAAAGAGAAACAGACGATCTTGTTCGCGCGCGGCTGACACCACGCAGCCTCACCCTGAGGAGGACCGCAAGGTCCGTCTCGAAGGGCGAGGCGTCTGCAGTGTGCTCTGGACCCTCCTTCGAGACGCGGCTCCTCAGGATGAGGGGTGAAGCTAAAGCCGCCGGAGCGACCGGGCGTACCTTTCATCGGCCATCGGACTGTCACGCGGTGGTTATAGCGCTATGATGCGGACATGACTGAGAACACCGCAACTTCCGTGACAATTCCGATCGGTGACAGCGAAAGCGTCTCCGGTCTCTGGCAGTCGCCGCCCGGAGCACACGCCTGTCTCATTCTTGCGCACGGTGCTGGCGCGGGCATGACACACAAGGGCATGGCTGCACTCGCGGATGGTCTCGCCGCCCGTGGCGTCGCGACGCTGCGCTACCAGTTCCCCTATATGGAGCGTGGATCGAAGCGCCCCGACTCGCCGGCTGTCGCTCATGCCGCTGTGCGCGCGGCCGTGGCTGAGGCAGCGCGACGCGCACCTGAATTACCGCTTTTCGCAGGTGGCCGATCCTTCGGCGGGCGCATGACCTCTCAGGCTCAGGCACTTGAGCCGCTACCCGGCGTGAAAGGCCTCGTGTTCTTCGCCTTTCCGCTTCACCCTGCGGGCAAACCTTCGGATGAGCGTGCCAAACACCTGTTCGACATCACTATCCCTATGCTTTTCACGCAAGGAACCCGCGACGCGCTCGCAGAACTCGATTTGCTTCGTCCTGTCGTCGGCATGCTCGGCGCGCGCGCAACTCTCAAGCTGCTCGACGACGCCGACCACTCGTTTCACGTTCCGGCCAAGACGGGCCGAAAGGACTCCGAAGTGATGGCGGAATTGCTCGACGCAGCAGTCGCGTGGATGGGCACCGTGGCGACGCGGTCCTAGCCGAGCGCCTCTTCGTACTGCTCCGCCTTGAAGCCCACGATCAACCGCTCGCCTATGTCGAGCACGGGTCGTTTGATCATCGAAGGTTGATCGAGCATCAGCGCAAACGCTTTACGCTCGTCGAGCCCGTTCTTGTCGGCATCCGGCAATTTGCGGAACGTCGTTCCGGCACGGTTGAGCAACGTCTCCCACCCGACTTCGCGCGCCCAGGTTTCGAGCCGAGCGCGATCAATGCCCTCGGCCTTGTAGTCGTGAAAAGCATAAACCACGCCGTGCTCATCGAGCCACGTACGCGCCTTCTTCATCGTGTCGCAATTCTTGATGCCGTAAATCGTCACGGCCCGCTTCGATGCGACCATCACACCCTCAGAATGTCAGTTTGCTTTTCTGTTGTCCGGCGGCGTCGAAATTTTCAGCGCGCAGCCATGCATCGTAGCCGGCCTTCAACCGGGGCCATTCGCTGTCGATGATCGAGAACCACGCCGTATCGCGGTTCGCACCCTTGGCCACCATATGCTGCCGAAACACGCCTTCGAACGTAAAACCGAACCGCGCGGCAGCCCGCTTGGAGGGTTCGTTGAGATCGTTGCATTTCCACTCGAAGCGACGATAGCCGAGCGTCTCGAAGGCATAGCGCGCGAAAAGATAAAGCGCTTCGGTCGCCACACGCGTGCGCGCAATAGCGGGCCCCCACAGGATGCTGCCGATCTCGATGACCCCATGCACCGGATCGATACGCATGAGCGCCTGACGCCCTTCGACCCGGCCACTCGCTTTGTCGATCACGGCGAAGAACAGAGGATCTGCTCCGGAAGAGGCCTTATCCAGCCATTCCGTGAAGACGTCCCGGTTCGCGGGCGCCGACTCGAACAGATAGCTGAAACGACCTTCCGCCCCCGGCTGAACGGCCGATGCAAAGAGATCGTCGCCATGCTTCGCAGCATCGAGCGGCTCGAGACGCGCGTAATGCCCATCCAGCACGACGCGCTCGGGGCGCGGCGCGCCTTTCCAGTCAGACAGATCCATTGGCGAAATCACTCCCACTCGATGGTGCCGGGCGGCTTCGAGGTGATGTCGTAGGTGACGCGGTTGATGCCCTTCACCTCGTTGATGATGCGGGTCGCGACACGCCCGAGGAAGGCCATGTCGAAGGGGAAGAAATCAGCCGTCATGCCATCGACGGAGGTCACGGCGCGTAGCGCGCAGACGTGGTCGTAGGTGCGCCCGTCGCCCATCACGCCGACGGTCTTCACCGGCAATAGAACGGCGAAGGCCTGCCAGATATCGTCGTAGAGACCGGCCTTGCGGATTTCGTCGAGATAGACCGCGTCGGCCTTGCGCAGGATGTCGAGTTTCTCGCGGGTGATGGTGCCGGGAACGCGGATGGCGAGGCCCGGACCAGGGAACGGGTGACGGCCCACGAAGGCCTGCGGCAGGCCGAGTTCACGGCCGAGCGCCCTCACCTCATCCTTGAACAACTCGCGCAAGGGCTCAACGAGCTTCATGTTCATGCGCTCTGGCAGACCGCCCACATTGTGGTGGCTCTTGATCGTCACCGAAGGGCCGCCGGTGAAGGAGACGCTCTCAATGACGTCCGGATAGAGCGTGCCTTGCGCGAGGAAATCCGCGCCGCCGATCTTCTTCGCTTCCGCCTCAAACACGTCGATGAAGAGCTTGCCGATGGTCTTGCGTTTCACCTCCGGGTCGGAGACGCCTTCGAGCGCGCCGATGAAGAGATCGTCGGCCTCAACATGCACGAGCGGAATGTTGTAGGAATCGCGGAACAGCGTGACGACCTGCTCAGCCTCACTGGCGCGCATCAAGCCGTGATCGACGAAAACGCAGGTGAGCTGCTCGCCAATGGCCTCGTGGATCAGCACGGCCGCAACCGCTGAATCGACACCGCCGGAAAGCCCGCAGATTACACGACCCTTGCCGACCTGCGCACGAATACGCTCGATGGCCTCGTCGCGGAAGGCCTTCATGGTCCAGTCGCCCTTGCAGCCAGCGATATCGCGGACGAAGTTGCGGATCAGCAAAGCGCCCTGCGGCGTGTGCACGACTTCAGGGTGGAACTGTACGCCGTAGAACTTGCGGCCCTCATCGGCCACGACCGCGAAGGGTGCGTTGGCGGAAAGAGCCAGCGTCTCGAAACCTTCCGGCAGCTTGGTCACCCGGTCGCCGTGGCTCATCCACACGGGATAGGACTGGCCCTTGTGCCAGACACCGTTGAAGAGCGCGCTATCCTTGATGATCTCGACTTCCGCGCGCCCAAATTCCGCATGGTGCCCGCCCTCGACCTGCCCGCCGAGCTGTGCCGACATGGTCTGCTGGCCGTAGCAGATGCCGAAAACCGGAACGCCTGACGTAAACAGCTCCTGCGGCGCGCGGGGGGAGGATTCCAGCGTCACCGATTCCGGGCTGCCGGAAAGGATCACGCCCTTCGGCTTCATCTGGCGGAACGCCTCTTCCGCCTTCTGGAACGGTACCACCTCCGAATAGACGCCTTCCTCGCGCACGCGCCGCGCAATGAGCTGTGTCACCTGGGAGCCGAAATCGACGATGAGGATCTTATCGTGGGTCTGGGTCATGGTTCCGTTGGCCGAGGGTCAGAAGTTCAAAGGGCAGGCGTTTGGCGGTGATTGAGGCTCTTCTACATGGTTTTCAGAAAACGTCTCTCATGGGTTTCGTTTGAGCACGGAAATATAGAAGGCGTCGGTGCCCGTCTTCAGGGGCGTCAATTGCAGGCCGTGGGTCGTGACGCGAACGACATCGGCGAGCTTTTGCAAGCCAGCCGATTCCAGAACCGTGCGGGCTGGTAGAGCCGTCAGCTTGCCCGACGCGCTGAGGATGCGAGCGATAGCGTCGTCGTTCTCCTCCGACAGGATCGAACAGGTTATGTAGACGATACGCCCGCCCGGCTTCACGAGTTCTGCGGCGCGGTCGAGAACGGTTGCCTGCTCCTTCAGCCGTGTTTCCAGGCTGCCGGGGCGCAAGCGCCATTTGGCATCCGGATTGCGCCGCCACGTGCCGATGCCCGTGCAGGGCGCATCCACCACAACGCAATCGATCTTGCCGTCGAGATCGCGCACGGCGTCCGCCTTGGCACGCGGGGTGCGGACCTGGACATTGCGAACACCGGCCCGCGCCAGCCGGTCATGGATCGGCGCAAGACGGCGGGCATCGGAATCCGTGGCATAGATCTGGCCATGATTGTCCATCAGGGCCGCGAGAGCGAGGCTCTTGCCGCCGCCACCCGCGCAGAGATCGACCACCTGCTCACCGGGCTTCACGCCTGAGAGCAGTGAGACGAGCTGCGAGCCCTCATCTTGAATCTCGATCCAACCCTTGATGAATTCCGGCTCGGATTGCACGGCGGGTCCGCGTCCATCCTCGCTAGGCGCAATGCGCAAGCCATAGGGCGAGTGCGGGGTCTCGATGGCGCCGAGATGGGGCAGCGCGTCATGCGCCTCCTCGCGGGAGGCGACTTTCAGGCTGTTGACGCGCAGATCCAGCGGCGCACGGGCGGTCAGCGCCTGCATTTCCAGGATTAAGTCGTCACCGAAGAGACGGCTCAGAGAAGGCTCGATCCATTCGGGAAAGTCCCCGGCAACATGTTCGGGGGCGCCATCGAGGGAAGCGTTCGCGATCCGATCCCGCTCGTCAGTAGACAGCGGCTCCTGCGCGAATCGTTCGCCTGAGAACAGCGCCGCAATCGCATCGACGTTCAGGCCGCGCTGCAATTTCAGCATGCCAATCACGGCCGCGCGCGGGGTTGTCTCACCCATGATGAAAGCGGCCGAAGCCTTCCGGCGAAGGGCGTCATAGACGAGGCTGGCGATGGCCGCCCTGTCCTTCGATCCGGCGAAGCGGTGCGACAGGCCCCAATCCTTCAGGGCGTCGCTGGCCGGACGGCGGCGGGTTTCGATGTCGCCTAGAACCTCTACGGCGGCGGAAATGCGGGCTGCAGGTGTCATCGAATAACCACACTCGGACTATTAAGAAAAAATGCCACAATATTGCTAAGCTTCGAACGCAATGCGACTCGCATAAAGCTGAGCGAGTGCATTCCGCACCCTGCCCTTTTGGAGCCTAGATCAATGCTTAAAAGCCTGACCCGCATCGTTGCCGTCGGCCTCACTCTTACGATTGCCGCTTGCGCCGCCACTGCCACCCCGGACCTCACGCCGCCGCCGCGCAAGACGACCGACGCCAAGACGCAGCTCGAAAGCGGCAAGAAGTTCTGATTGCGAAGCGGGGTGAACGGATCGTCCGCCCCGCATTTTCCCGCCCCCGGCCCATCCTAGATCCCCGCCTCGGCGGAGATCAGACGCAGGGCGAAGATGATCCACATCAGCAGCAAGATCACGACGCCGACAGCAAAAGCCTTGAAGCGCGGTGAGATCCGATTGGTGGTGGCGTGGATCCCTGCATGGACGATGCGGCTCGCCACCCACATCCAGGATAGAACCACGAAGACAAGATCGGCCTTGCGCGTGATGAGGGCGAAAGCAACGAGCGCATAGAACAGAACCGGCGTTTCGAACTGGTTCTGAAAGCAGTTCGAAACCTGCTGCGCCCTTGTCGGCCAGTTGCGCTCGCCGAGCGCCACATCTTTCACTTTCAATTCACCCGCCCGAAGCGCCCCTATGCGTGACCGCGCCATCCAGAACAGCAAGACGAAGGTCAGGCCGACCTGGACGAAGACGGGAAGAAGAACAGCTGTAACGCTCATGGCAAATCTCAACCGCGGCCGGGGTAGTTCGGGCTTTCCCGCGTGATCGTCACGTCATGGACGTGGCTCTCGCGCAGGCCTGCATTGGTGATGCGAACGAACTGAGCCTTCTCGCGGAATTCCGGCAGGTTCGCGCCACCCACATAACCCATGGCCGCGCGAAGGCCGCCAGCGAGTTGGTGCAGCACCGCCGAGGCCGAGCCCTTGTAGGCCACCTGTCCCTCAACGCCTTCAGGCACGAGCTTGAGCGTGTCGCGCACTTCCGCCTGGAAGTAGCGATCCGCCGAGCCGCGCGCCATGGCGCCGACCGAGCCCATGCCGCGATACGACTTGTAGGAGCGGCCCTGGTAGAGAAATACCTCGCCCGGCGTCTCGTCAGTTCCAGCAAGCAGCGAACCGACCATGGCGCAAGATGCGCCTGCGGCCAGCGCCTTGGCGAGATCGCCCGACACCTTGATGCCGCCATCGGCGATCACCGGAGTACCAGTCTCTGCGGCAGCCTCGACGGCTTCCATGATCGCAGTGAGCTGCGGCACGCCGACACCGGCCACGATACGCGTGGTGCAAATCGAACCGGGACCGATACCGACCTTGATCGCATCGGCGCCCGCATCGATCAGGGCCTTTGCGCCCTCGCGGGTCGCCACGTTGCCGGCAATGACCTGCACAGCGTTGGAGAGTTTCTTCACCCGCGTCACGCTTTCCAGCACGCGGACCGAATGGCCATGCGCTGTATCAACCACGATCACGTCGCAGCCCGCATCGATCAGGCGCTCGGCGCGCTCGAAGCCCTGCTCGCCCGTCGTGGTCGCGGCAGCGACGCGCAGGCGGCCCTGCTCGTCCTTGGCGGCGTTGGGGTGGGCCACCTGCTTTTCGATATCCTTCACCGTGATCAGGCCTATGCAACGGTAGTGATCATCGACGACCAGAAGCTTCTCGATGCGGAATTGATGCAGCAGGCGCTTGGCCTCGTCCTGGGTCACGCCCTCACGAACGGTGATCAGGCGGTCCTTGGTCATCAGTTCGGACACCGGCTGCGCCGTGTTGTTGGCAAAGCGCACATCGCGGTTCGTGAGGATGCCGACGAGCTTGCCCTTCGAGCCGCTTGGCCCGCGCTCCACCACCGGAATGCCGGAAATGCCGTGGTGCTTCATGATCGCGAAGGCATCGGCCAGGGTCTCATCGGGGAAGATGGTGATGGGGTTCATCACCATGCCGCTCTCGTATTTCTTGACGAGGCGGACCTGCTCGGCCTGCTCGGCGGGTTCGAGGTTGCGGTGGATCACGCCGATGCCGCCGCTCTGCGCCATGGCGATAGCCATGCGCGCCTCGGTCACCGTGTCCATGGCGGAGGCGATAATCGGGAGATTGAGGCGGATCGAACGGGTCAGCTGGGTCGCAATATCGACCTCTCCCGGCAGCACTTCGGAGCGGCCTGGCCGGAGAAGAACGTCATCGAAGGTCAATCCTTCAATGAGCTGATCGGCGAGAATGCGGGCCATAGCCAACTCCTGATCTTGGGTTTTCTTGGAATATTGAGTTGGCGAGGGTCCGTATCACGGGCTTGCCGTTTCGCATAGAGCCTAAAGACCCGCATCTTCATGGGGGCTGCCGTGCATATAAGCTCTGGTCAAGGAGGTGCTGTAAGGATAAGTGCGTCGGGTTATGCGCCAAACACGTCTTCTCCCTCTGATCATCGCCACTGCTTTGTTCATGGAGAACACGGATTCAACGGTCATCGCGACCTCGTTGCCGATGATCGCGCAGGACCTGGGCGAAGACCCGATCGCGCTCAAGCTTGCCCTCACCTCCTATCTCGTCAGCCTCGCCATCTTCATTCCGATATCCGGCTGGATGGCCGATAAGTTCGGCGCGAAGACGATCTTCCGCGCCGCCATCGGCGTGTTCATGGTGGGATCGCTGGCTTGCGCCGGGGCGACATCGCTCGAAGGGTTCGTCTTCGCCCGCTTCCTGCAAGGCATGGGCGGCGCGATGATGGTGCCGGTCGGCCGCCTCGTGATCCTGCGCAGCGTGCCGCGCAACGAGATCGTCCAGGCGCTCGCGACCTTGACCATTCCCGCTCTCGTCGGCCCGGTCCTCGGTCCCCCGCTCGGCGGCTTCATCACCACCTATTGGGATTGGCGCTGGATCTTTTTCATCAACATCCCCATCGGCCTCCTCGGGATGGTGCTTGCGACAAAATACGTCCCCGACATCAGAGAGGCCGATACCCCTCCGCTCGACTATATCGGCTTCTTGCTCTCCGGTTTCGGGTTGGCTTTGCTGATGCTGGGCTTTGCCTCCGGCGGACGGCATCTCATCCCGGAATCGATATCCATCGGCTGCATTATCGTCGGGACGATCTGCGTGGTGCTCTATGTCGCCCATGCCCGGCGCACGCCTCACCCCGTGCTGCAACTGGGCTTGTTGCGCATCCAGACCTTCCGTACCAGCGTCGTCGCAGGCTCGCTGTTTCGTATAGGCATCGGCTCGATTCCGTTCCTGCTGCCCCTCATGCTGCAGCTCGGCTTCGGCCTGAACCCGCTGCAATCGGGATCGCTGACCTTCGTTGCAGCGGTCGGCGCATTGTTCATGAAGACGATGGCGAAGAAAATTTTGGAGAAGGTGGGCTTTCGCCTGGTGCTGACCGCAAACGCCTTCATCGCGGCCGGCTTCCTTGCGCTCAATGGCTTCTTCACCGAGACGACGCCCTATTGGTTCATCATGAGCGTGCTGCTGATCGGCGGCTGTTTCCGCTCGCTGCAATTTACGAGCCTCAACGCCATCGCTTTTGCCGATATCTCGAACCGGGATATGAGCTACGCCACAAGCTTGTCCGCCGTTGCGCAGCAACTGGCCCTCAGCCTAGGCGTTGCCATCGGCGCCTTCGCACTCGAAACCAGCGGGCGCTTCCACGGTCACGAGACAATCCAGGCCTCGGATTTCGGACCGGCTTTCTGGACCGTCGCCGTCATCTCGGCCATGTCGGGCTTCCTTTTTCTGGGACTTCATCCGCAAGCGGGAGCGGAAATGTCGGGCCATCGTGTTTCCAAGAAAAAGGGCACCGCGACCGGTGTGGGGAGTGGGATGGACGTCTCCTGAGAGAACGCTATCCTTGTCGGCCTCCCGGGAGCCGGACATGGATCAGCAGATCATCAATCTCTACGACGATTTCACCCACGGCGGCATGAGCCGTCGCGCGTTTCTCGACCGTCTGGCGACACTCGCCGGCGGCACGGCAGCGGCAACAGCCCTTCTCGGCGTCCTGCAGAACGACTACGCGCAGGCGCAAACCATTTCAGAAACCGATCCTCGCATCACCGCACAGATGGTCGATATCCCGGGCGTACCGAACCTGAAGGGGTATCTCGTCAAACCGAAGACGGGCGGTAAGCTTCCCGCCGTTCTCGTGATTCACGAGAACCGGGGTCTCAACCCGCACATCAAGGACGTGACCCGCCGCCTCGCGGCTGAAGGCTTCCTCGCGCTCGGCCTGGATTACCTCTCGCCCATGGGCGGAACGCCGGAGGATGAGGACAAGGGCCGCGACATGATCGGCCAGCTCAAGCCCGCCGATATCACCGCTTACAGCAAAGCAGCTGTGGCCTATTTGAAGACCAGCCCGGATAGCAACGGCAAGGTCGGTGCTGTGGGCTTCTGCTGGGGCGGCGGCGCGGTCAACAACCTCGCTGTGGCGGACCCGGACCTCTCAGCCGGCGTCGCCTATTACGGCGGCCAACCGAAGCCCGAGGACGTCGCCAAGATCCACGCAGCGCTGCTCTTGCACTATGGGGGCCTGGACGAGCGCATCAATGCAGGCATTCCCGCTTACGAGGCAGCTCTGAAACAGGCGGGCAAGACTTACGAGATCCATAAATATGAAGGCGCGAACCACGCCTTCAACAACGACACGAGCCCCCGCTACGACAAGCCAGCTGCAGATCTGGCCTGGAGCCGCACCATTACATTCCTGAAGAAGAATTTGAGCTAGCCCGAAAGCCTGACCGGCCTCACCGTCTCCGACGATCCCGAAAGATCGTTCGAGGGTGAGGCCTTTTCAGGCGACGTACGCTCAGCCCTTCAGGTGAGCGTTGCACTGCGAATAGTAACCGCCGCCCTTCTGGATCCACTTCAAGCCGCCATTGGCCGCTCCACCTGACGCCTGATTGGCTTTGTACTGATCGAGACAGGTATGCATCCGGGCCTTTCCGGCCGACTCGGTCGAATACTTGGTGGAGACGGCCGACGGGAACGTGGCGTTACCCATGGGGGCCGGAATGACAGGCTTCGTGGCCGCTCTCGGCTGTGCCGCAGGAGCCGTACTCTGCGTCGTTGCGGGAGGCGCAGCGGGCGTTGCAGGCATGGCAGCGCTTGCCCCGCACTCCGCCTTCCGAAAATCATTCCACTTCATCGTGCCGAGCGTTCCGGCCGTCTGAGCCGCCTTATATTTCGTGCTGCATTCTTGCATCGTCAGTGCCGACGCCGGATTCGAATGCGTAAGGAAGACGAGCCCTGCCGCGCATGTCAGAATGGTGGTTAGGACAAGATGCCGTTTCATGGTCAAACCCTTCTTTAAGCCCGCACTCGCGAGATTTAAAGAAACGCCGAATACCATGTGACAGTTGCAGACCTGTGCCGGTCACAGAGAGCACGAGAATGTGAGCGGCGCCGCCCTCAGCGCAGTTGGACGATCTGTCCGTCGCGGATCGTGACCCGCCGATCCATACGAGCGGCGAGTTCCAGATTGTGCGTCGCGATCAGAGCCGCGAGACGCGAGGCGCGCACGATGGAGACCAGCGTCTGGAATACGCGGTCGGCCGTCTGCGGGTCGAGATTTCCGGTCGGCTCGTCGGCAAGAAGAAGGCGCGGCGCGTTGGCGACCGCGCGCGCAATCGCAACACGCTGTTGCTCGCCGCCGGAGAGTTCGCCGGGGCGGTGCGTCAGGCGCGGACCGAGGCCGAGGAAGGTGAGGATCTGCGACGCGCGCTCTTGCGCCTCCGCCTTCGGCAGCCCGCGCACGAGTTGCGGGATAACGACGTTTTCCAACGCGGAGAATTCGGGCAGCAGGTGATGGAACTGGTAGACAAAACCGAGCTCCTCCCGGCGCAGGCGCGTGCGCGCGGCATCGTTCATTCCGGCGGTCGGCTGGCCACCCACATAGACCTCGCCCCCATCGGGCTTCTCGAGAAGTCCCGCCACGTGCAGAAGCGTCGATTTACCGGTGCCGGAAGGCGCGATGAGCGCCACGATCTCGCCCGGCCAGATCGCGAGATCGGCGCCGCGCAACACTTCGAGAAAGCCCTCCCCTTGCGGGTACCGGCGCTCGACTTGGGCAAGATGCAGAGCGGGATGAGCCTGATTGGTCATGGATTATCCGTACCGCAACGCCTCGACCGGATCGAGCTTCGCCGCCCGCCAGGACGGGTAGAGGGTGGCGATCAGTGACAGCACCAGCGCCATGGTGAGCACGGTGATGACCTCGCCCGTATTGATCTCCGCCGGAACCTCCGAAAGAAAGCGCACGGTCGGGTCCCACAAGTCGCGGTTCAGGATCCAGGAGAGGAAGCGCTGGATCCGCTGAATATTGAAGGTGAAGACGAGGCCGAGCAGGAAGCCGGCCACCGTGCCGACGAAGCCGATCGACGCGCCCGTGATGAAGAACACGCGCATGATCGTGCCGCGCGTCGCGCCCATGGTGCGCAGGATCGCCACATCGCTCGACTTGTCCTTCACGAGCATGATGAGGCCGGAAATGATGTTGAGCGCCGCGACGAGCACGATCAGCGTGAGGATCATGAACATCACGTTTCGCTCCACCTGGAGCGCACCGAAGAAGCTGCGATTGCGCTGCCGCCAGTCGGTCATGAGGATCGGGCGTCCAGCCGCCTCCTCGATGGCTGCGCGAGCTTCGTCCACCTTGTCGGCGTTATCGAGATAGACCTCGATGACGTTCACATCGCCCTGCCGATTGAAATAACTCTGCGCTTCGCTCAAAGGCAAATACACGAAGGTCGCATCGAATTCGGACATGCCGATCTCGAACACCGCTCTCACCGGATAGCCCTTCACGCGCGGCGCGGTGCCGAACGGCGTCGATGCGCCGCGCGGCGTGATGAGCGTGAAGGTATCGCCCGCCTGCACGGAGAGCGATTCCGATAAGCGCTGGCCGATGGCGACGCCTTCGCTCGTATCGAAATCGTCGAGCGTGCCCTGACGGATATTGGCCGCGATGGTGTGGACCTTCTTCAGGTCCTCGGCGCGAATGCCGCGCACCAGCACACCGCTACCGCCATAGGGTGACGAGCCGAAGGCCTGGCCCTCGACCAGCGGAATGGCGAGCTTCACACCCGGCACAGCGGAGATGCGTTTGGCCACCTCCGCGTAATCGGTCAGCGGCGAATCCATCGGCGCGACGAAGATATGGCCGTTGATGCCGACAATCTTGTTGAGCATCTCCTTGCGAAAGCCGTTCATGACCGAGAGCACGACGATCAGCGTCGCGACGCCCAGCATGATGCCGAGGAACGAAAAGCCGGCGATCACCGACACGAAACCCTCGCGACGGCGGGTGCGCAGATAGCGTCCCGCGATCATCCACTCGAAGGGCGCGAAAGGCTTCGTCGATGAGGGTGTTTCGCCAGCCATCGGGTCCGTTATGCGTTCTTCGTCAAACGTGTCACCACATCGGCAAGAGGCAGAACCTCCTTCTCACCCGTGGCGCGGCGCTTCAGTTCCACATTGCCTTCCGCGAGGCTCTTCGGACCGATGACGACCTGCCACGGAATGCCAATGAGATCGGCGGTGGCGAATTTCGCGCCGGGTCGCTCGTCACGATCGTCATAGAGCACGTCGCGACCGGCGGCGGAAAGCTCGCGATAGAGCTTCTCGCAGGCGTCATCGGTGGCCGCATCGCCTGCCTTCAAATTGAGCACCGCTACATCGAAGGGCGCGATGGCGTCGGGCCATACGATGCCGTTCTCGTCATGGCTCGCTTCGATGATCGCGGCAACCAAACGGCTCGGGCCGATGCCGTAAGAGCCACCATGAACCTCGTGTTCCTGCCCGTCCGGACCCATGACCTTCGCCCCCATGGGCTTCGAATACTTGGTGCCGAAGTAGAAAATATGGCCGACCTCGATGCCGCGCGCGGAGACCTTCTTGTCGTCCGGCAAGCTGTCGAAAGCGGCGGCTTCGTGCATCTCGGAAGTGGCCGCATAGAGCGAGGTCCACTTGTCCACGGTGCTCTGGAGCCCCGGCACGTTGTCGAAATCGGTGTCGGCTTTGGGGGCATCGAAATTGAGATAATCCTTGTGGCAGAACACCTCGCTCTCGCCCGTCGAGGCCAGAATGATGAACTCGTGGCTCAAGTCGCCGCCGATGGGGCCCGTATCGGCCTTCATCGGGATCGCCTTCAGGCCCATGCGGGCGAAGGTGCGAAGGTAGGCCACGAACATCTTGTTGTAGGAGTGGCGCGCGCCGGCCTGATCGAGGTCGAACGAATAGGCGTCCTTCATCAGGAACTCGCGCGAACGCATCACGCCGAAGCGCGGGCGGACCTCGTCCCGGAACTTCCACTGGATGTGATAGAGGTTCATCGGCAGGTCCTTGTAGGACCGCACATAACCCCGGAAGATCTCCGTGATCATTTCCTCGTTGGTCGGGCCGTAGAGCATCTCGCGCTCATGCCGGTCCTTGATGCGCAGCATTTCCTTGCCGTAGGCGTCGTAACGGCCCGATTCGCGCCACAGATCCGCCGACTGGATCGTCGGCATCAGAAGTTCCACCGCGCCCGAGCGATTCTGCTCTTCCCGGATGATGGCGTTGACCTTGTTCAGGACCTTGAGGCCCAGGGGCAGCCAGGCGTAAAGACCCGCCGATTCCTGGCGGATCATGCCGGCGCGCAGCATCAGGCGGTGAGAGACGATCTCCGCTTCTTTCGGCGTTTCACGGAGGATAGGCAGGAAGTAACGGCTCAAACGCATGGAACGCCTTCGGAATCAGGTAGGAATTGGACAGCGACTCGTAACCAAGCACACAACACAGCCGTCACCCAAAAGACAAGCCGGGATCAATATTCTCGGGCGTTCGCGCAGTTCATTAGACGAAAGATCAATACGATATATGCCGAATTTCGCGCCAGACAGTGCCCAAAAAGTGGTGACACATTCTGTTAACGCGTTTATAAACTCTCCACTGAATGTCTCAGACGTCAATGCGCCAGAGGCCGCGGTCCGAGTTTCGGGAGGATAAGGGTCCCAGTTCGCCAGCACAGGCGACGGCTCAAAAAGCCGGGAACCGAAAATTGCCAAAAAGGCATTTAGGCAAGGCGAAAGCCTTGCTTTTTCTTTTCCAGCTATGTCGACAAGAGACGTTTGGCTTATCGGGCTGGCAAGCCTCACTCTGAGGGCTGCGAAGCGTCTCGAAGGCGAAGCGTCTCCAGAGAGCGGCTACAGCCCCGACAGAGGCAAGACGCCGGCCACGACGACCAGGATCACGCTCGACAGGAAGGTGTTCCAGATCGCCTTTTCGCGAAGCGCCGGATAGCTCGGCGCGCCTGGCTCGGTGCCCTTCACCACTTCCCCGGTCTCATGCTGTCCCCGGACCCCGAAGGGCAGGACCGCGAAAAGGGCGATCCACCAGATGACGAAATAAAGGCCTGTTCCGCCACTGAGGCGCAGATCGAAGGCCAGAACCGAAATGGCGATCGCCGCCGCCGAGACCACGACGATCAGAGCCGCCGTGGTCCAGAACGAGGCCGCAACCGATTTGACGAAACGAACCACTTAATGCGCCCTCATGCCTGCTCGAGTTCCACGAGCGTTCCGCAGAAATCCTTGGGGTGGAGAAACAGCACCGGCTTGCCGTGCGCGCCGATCTTGGGCTCGCCTGAGCCGAGCACGCGCGCTCCGCTCCGGGTAAGCTGATCGCGCGCGGCCAGAATATCGGCCACCTCGTAGCAGATGTGATGGATGCCGCCATCCGGTGACTTCTCGAGAAATTTGGCGATGGGGGAATCCACTCCGAGCGGCTCCAGAAGCTCGATCTTCGTATTCGGCAGCGTGATGAAGACGACCGTGACACCATGTTCGGGCAACGCCTCCGGTGCGGAAACCTCCGCGCCCATAATCCCCCGATAGATCTTCGACGCTGCCGCGATGTCGCGCACGGCAATGGCGACGTGATTGAGACGGCCGATCATCGCTTCCCCTCTTCGATACCTTGAGCCGCTTATACCTCGACCACCAGCACATGGCAGGCGGGCTTCTTGCCCCAGGCCTCGTTGACCTTGGCGCGGATGGCGCGCTTGACCGCGTTCTCCACGGTATCGGAATCGCGGCGCTTAGCCTTCGACAAGCCGTCGAGCACTTCGGAAACAGTATCGGCGATCAGTTCATCGAACGATTCACCACTACGGGTCTTGCTCGGCAACCCCATGGTTTCGATGATCGGATCGCCGGCAATCTCACCATCCTCTTCGAGGGCGATGGCCGCGCTCACAAGTCCGGCGAAGGACAGTTTGCGGCGCTCCGGCACGGCGCGCTCATTGGCCTGGATCACGAGATTGCCGTCACGGTAAAGGCGTCCGGCGGGAACGGTGTCGATCACTTCCGCCGGTCCAGGGGCGAGACGGACGACATTGCCGTTGCGGGCACGAATGACTTCGCTCACGCCGAGGCCCCTGGCGAAGCGGGCGTGTTCTTCCAGATGCAGCGCCTCGCCGTGAGCGGGAATGGCAATCCGGGGCCGTGTCCATTGATACATCTGCGCCAGCTCGCCACGACGCGGATGGCCCGAGACGTGGACGAGGCCGTTGCGGTCAGTGATGACCTCGATGCCCTGCTCGATGAGGCTGTTGATGATCGCGCCGACCGCCTTCTCGTTTCCGGGAATGGCGCGCGACGAAAAGATCACCCGGTCGCCTTTGGAGAGTGCGATGTCGGGATGCTCGTCCTGCGCGATGCGCGCCATGGCGGCGCGCGGCTCACCCTGCGAGCCGGTGAGGATGGCGACGACCTTATCGCGCGGGAGATAGCCGTAATTGTCCGGCGTGCGGAAATCCGGCAGGCCTTCGAGGAAGCCGCATTCGCGCGCCACATCCGCGACCCGATCCATGGCGCGGCCGACGACGACGACCTCGCGGCCCGCCTCCCGCGCGGCTTCCGCCACCGAGCGGATGCGCGCGACATTGGAGGCGAAGGTGGTGACGGCGACGCGGTGCGGCGCGGTCTTGATCAGTTCCGCCAGATGACTCGCCACATCCGCTTCGCTCGGGCTTGTGCCTTCGCGAACGACGTTGGTGGAATCGCAGATCAGCGCCAGCACGCCTTCGTCGCCAAGGGCGCGGAAGGTTTCTTCCGAGGTAAGGCTGCCGAGATAGGGGGTCGGATCGAGCTTCCAGTCGCCGGTATGAACCACGAGCCCATGGGGCGTGCGGATCGCAACCGCGTTCGATTCCGGAATCGAATGCGCCACCGGCACATATTCGATGTCGAACGGACCGAGCTTGATGCGTTGTCCGGGCTTGATCTCCTTCAAGTCGATCTTCGGCGCGCCGGGCTCGGAGAGGCGGCGCGTTTCGAGAAGGCCCGTGGCGAAGCGCGTGGCATAGACCGGCGCGCGCAGGCGCGGCCACATCTCGACCAGCGCGCCGATATGGTCCTCGTGCGCGTGCGTGATGAAGATGCCGAGCAGATTGTGACGCTCTTCTTCGATGAAGCGCAGATCCGGATAGACCACGTCGATGCCGGGAAGGTGCTCCTCGCCGCCAAATCCCATGCCGCAATCGACAAGGATCCATTGGCGGTTCTGCTCGGGACCGAAGCCGTAAAGGGCCGCATTCATCCCGATTTCGCCCAGGCCGCCGAGCGGCGCGAAAACAAGTTCGTCGTTGGCGGATGCCATTAAATCAATGTCCTGTCGGGCTAAAGCTCGATCATGTCTCTTTGAAACATGATCGAGCTCTCGTTTCTTTGCTTGCGCATGATCCGGGCGAACAACCGGTTCCCACTTGTTCCGATCATGCTCTAGATTTCAGCTCGGCCCCAATTGCCAAGTTGGAGAGATATAAGTCGCCCGCGTCGACGACTTCCAGTCCCCGCGCGGTTTTCAATTGAAGACGCCCCGAACGGTCGAGGCTTTCGAAAATTCCCTGCTTCTCGCCGGTAGGCAGGCGCAGGGTCACTTCCGTGCCGATCCCCGCTGCGCGCTCCAGCCACAGACGGCGGATCGCGCCGAAGGAATCGGCGGGGTTGGCACGGCGCGCCGCGCGCCAGGCGGAATACGTCCGGGCGAAGGCGTCCGAGAGCGCCAGAAACAGAGCCTCGCGGGTCAGATCGGGCTTGATCGCCTGAAGCTTCGCCGTCGGGTACGGCGTGCCGGTCGGCGAATGTGCCACGTTCACGCCCATGCCGATGACGATGGCGAGATTACCCGCCGCCCCCACCCGGTGCCCTTCGAGAAGAAGCCCTGCGAGCTTCGCTCCGTCGAGAAGAAGATCGTTCGGCCATTTCAGGGCAAGGCGCGGCGCGGATACGCCCGTCGCCGCCTCCACGGCTTCATGCAGGGCGAGCCCTGCAATGAACCCGAGTTGAGCGGCATCCGCGACCTCGCACGGATCGAGAAGCAACAGGCTCGCGTAGAGATTGCCGGGAGGCGACGACCATTGCCGGCCGTGCCGCCCCCTGCCCGCGTTCTGCTGCTCGGTGACGATCCAGAGCTGCCCCGGATCGCCGGACTTTGCAGCTTCCACCGCGTCGTCGTTCGTCGAACCCGTCTCGCTTAACGAAATGAGCCGATAATTTAGTCTCTCTGTTTCCGTCGATAACAGCACGTCAGAACAGGGAGCGCGCCGCAGCTCCCGCCGCCGAGACCAGCGGTGCGGGCACGAGGCCGAACAGGACGACGAACAGGCTGGACACCGCGAGCACGAACTTCACGCCGACCGGCATGGCGTCGTAACGCTCGCCGGGCTCGTCGAAATACATGACCTTCACGATGCGCAGATAGTAGTAAGCACCCACCACGCTCGTGATCACGCCGATGACCGCGAGCGTCACGAGGTTCGCCTTGATCGCGGCGTTGAACACCGCGAACTTCGCGAAGAAGCCGGCAAGCGGCGGAATGCCCGCCATGGAGAACATCATCATCGCAAGGCAGAACGCGATGACCGGATGCGTGCGGGCGATGCCCGACAGATCGCTGATCTTCTCGAACATCACGTTGCCGCGGCGAAGCGACAGGATGCAGGCGAAAGCGCCGAGCGTCATGGCGAGATAGATCGCCATGTAGACGGCAACCCCCTGGATGCCTTCCGGCGTGCCGGAGGCCAGACCGATCAGCGCGTAGCCCACATTGGCGATGGACGAATAGGCCATCAGGCGCTTGAGGTTGACCTGCCCGATGGCGGCGAACGCACCGAGGATCATGGAGGCGAGCGAGATGAAGACGATGATCTGCTGCCACTGGCCGGTGATGCCGGGGAACGCGCCGATGAACAGGCGCGTGGCCATGGCCATGCCCGCCATCTTGGGAGCAGCGGCGAAGAAGGCCGTGACTGGGGTCGGCGAGCCTTCATAGACGTCCGGCGTCCACATGTGGAACGGCACGGCGGAGATCTTGAACGCCACACCGGCAGCGACGAATACCAGACCGAAAATCACCCCGGTGCCGACTTCGCCCGACAGCACCTTGGCGAGGCCGGGGAAGGATACGGTGCCCGTGAAACCATAGACCAGCGACGCCCCGTAGAGCAGCATGCCAGATGAGAGCGCGCCGAGGACGAAGTACTTCAGGCCCGCTTCCGTCGAGCGCACGTTGTCCCGGTCGAAAGCCGCGATCACGTAGGACGAGAGGCTGAGCAGTTCGAGGCCGAGATAGAGCGCGATCAGGTCGTTCGCCGAAATCACCATCAGCATGCCGATGGTCGCGAGCACGATGAGGATCGGATACTCGAAGCGCGCAATGCCTTCCCGGCGCATGAAATCAGCCGAGAGGATGATGCCGCCGATGGAGCCGAGCAGCGTCAGCGTCTTCATGAACTTGGCGAAGCCGTCGACCACGAAGGAGCCGTTCATGGTCTCCACCCGTCCGGACGGGAGCATGAGCACGGCAACGAAGGCAACCGCCAGAAGAGCGAGCGCGATGGCATTCACCGTGCCGGCCGACTTCTCGCCGCGTAGCGCGCCCACGAGAACCAGAACCAGAACGCCCGCCGCCAGGATGATTTCCGGCAGCGCGGGAGCGAATGAGGGAATGGCGAAGACGTTATTCATCATGACCTCAATGCGCGACCAGAGCGGCCGTCTTCACGGTGGCGAGCGCTGCCTCGTAGCTCCTGAGGAGCGCATCCGTCGGTGCGGCGAACGCATCGAGGATCGGGCCGGGCTGGACGCCGTAATAGATGACGAGAAGGACAAGCGGAGCGAGCGTGATGATCTCGCGACGGTTGAGATCCATGATGTCCTGCAGCGCAGGCTTATCGAGCACGCCGTAAACGACGCGGCGATAGAGCCAGAGCGCATAGGCCGCCGACAGGATCACGCCCGAGGACGCGAAGAACGCCACCCACGGATTGGACCGGAACGCGCCCATCAGCGACAGGAACTCGCCGACGAAGCCCGAGGTGCCGGGCAGGCCCACATTGGCCATGGTGAATATCATGAACGCCACCGCATAGAGCGGCATGCGTGTAACGAGACCGCCATAGGCCTTGATATCGCGGGTGTGCATGCGGTCGTAGACCACGCCCACACAGAGGAAGAGCGCGCCGGAGACGAGGCCGTGCGAAACCATCTGGAACATGGCTCCCTGCACGCCCTGCGTGGTCATGGAGAAAATCCCCATGGTCACGAAGCCCATATGCGCCACGGACGAATAGGCGATGAGCTTCTTCATGTCCTCCTGCACCAGCGCCACGAGCGAGGTGTAGATGATGGCGACGACCGAGAGCGCATAGACGAACGGCGCGAAGTATTGCGACGCCTCCGGAAACATGGGCAGCGACACACGGATGAAGCCGTAGCCGCCCATCTTCAGGAGAATACCCGCCAGGATCACCGAGCCCGCCGTCGGCGCCTCCACGTGCGCGTCGGGCAGCCAGGTATGAACCGGCCACATGGGCATCTTCACCGCAAATGAGGCGAAGAAGGCGAGCCATAGCCAGAGCTGCACCTGCGCGCCGAACTTGAAGGTGAGCAGGGTCGGAATGTCGGTGGTGCCAGCCGCCCAGTACATCGCCATGATGGCGAGCAGCATCAGCACGGAGCCGAGCAGCGTGTAGAGAAAGAACTTGAAGCTCGCATAGATGCGGCGCTTGCCGCCCCAGATGCCGATGATGAGGAACATCGGAATGAGGCCTGCTTCGAAGAACAGGTAGAACAGCACCAGATCGAGCGCCTCGAACACGCCGATCATGGTGGTTTCGAGCACGAGGAAGGCGACGAAGTATTCCTTCACCCGATGCGTGATCGATTCCCACGAGGCCAGGATGCAGAACGGCATCAGGAACGTGGTCAGCAGAATGAACGGCATCGAGAAGCCATCCACGCCGAGCTTGAAGCGGATGGTCTCGGAGAGCCACGCATGGGTCTCTACAAGCTGGAAGGCGGAGCTTCCGGTATCGAAGCGGCTCCAGGCCACCAGCGATAGCAGGAAGGTGACGATTGTGGTCGCCAGCGCCGCCCAGCGCGCATTGGAGCGCGCCGCCTCGCTGTCGCCGCGAAGCGTCAGGATGAAGGCCGCCCCGACGAGGGGCAGGACGAGAAGTCCGGAGAGGATGCCGAAGCCGAGCATCAGTGTGCTCCCCTGAAGAGGTAATAGGTAACGAGTGCCGCAACGCCGATCAGCATGGCGAAGGCATAGTGATAGAGGTAGCCGGTCTGCACCCGCACCACGCCGCGCGTGACGTCGAGAACGCGGGCCGAGACACCGTCAGGCCCGAGCCCGTCGATGATCTTCCCGTCACCCGTGCGCCACAGGAAGCGGCCGAGAGCGAGCGTCGGACGCACGAAGATCGCGTCGTACAGCTCGTCGAAATACCACTTGTTGAGCAGGAAGCGGTACAGGATCGGGTGATCCGCCGCGAGCTGCACCGGCTTCTTGGTGTCGATGAGATACATCCACACCGCCAGCACGAAGCCGAGCACCATCATCACCGTCGGGAGCAGCGGCACCCAACCCGGCAGGTGATGCATGTCCTCGAGGATCTTGTTGTCGGGACGAGTGAAGATCGCGCCCTTCCAGAAGTGCTCGTAATCGTGGCCGATGAAGGCGCTCTGGAAAGCGGCACCCGCAACGACCGCACCGATGGCGAGAACCAAGAGCGGGATCAGCATGACGAGTGGGCTCTCATGCGGCTTGTGAGCACTATGCCCGTGATCATCATGGGCGGCATGCGCGCCATGGTTCGCGTCCTGACCGCTCACATTATGCTCCGCGCCCTCATGGGTGCTCGGCTGATGATCGTGGTCATGACCCCAGCGCGCCTTGCCCTCGAAGGTGAGGAAGAACAGACGCCAGGAATAGAACGAGGTCATGAAAGCGGCGACGACGGTGGCCACGAACGCGAAGTTGCCCGCCGAGCTATGCGCGGCGAAGGCCGCCTCGATGACCGCATCCTTCGAGAAATAGCCCGCCGTGAACGGGAAGCCGGTCAGCGCCAACGTGCCGATGGCCATCATCGCCGTGGTGAACGGGATGTACTTGCGTAGGCCGCCCATGGCGCGGATGTCCTGCTCATGGTGCATGGCGTGGATGACCGAGCCTGCGCCCAAGAACAACAGTGCCTTGAAGAAGGCGTGGGTGAACAGGTGGAACACGCCCGCCGAATAAGCGCCGACGCCGAGCGCCACGAACATGTAGCCGAGCTGCGAACAGGTCGAATACGCAATCACGCGCTTGATGTCGTTCTGCACGAGGCCGACGGTGGCTGCGAAGAAGGCTGTGATGCCACCGATGACGGTGACAACCATAAGCGCATCCGGCGCATATTCGAAGATCGGCGACAGGCGCGCGACCATGAACACGCCCGCCGTCACCATGGTGGCGGCGTGGATGAGCGCTGAGACCGGGGTCGGGCCTTCCATCGCGTCCGGCAGCCATGTGTGCAGCAGGAACTGTGCCGACTTGCCCATGGCGCCCATGAAGAGCAGCAGGCAGGCGAGAGTCAGAGCGTTCCAGTCATATCCGAGGAAGTGGAACTGCGCCTTTTCGAACTCGGCCACGCGCGGGAAGATCTGGTCGAAATTGACCGTCTTGAACAGCACGAAGACGAGAAAGATGCCGAGCAGGAAGCCGAAATCGCCGACGCGGTTGACGATGAACGCCTTCATCGCGGCCGCGTTCGCGGATTCCTTCTGGTACCAGAAGCCGATGAGCAGGTAACTTGCGAGGCCCACGCCTTCCCAGCCGAAGAACATCTGCACGAGGTTGTCGGCCGTCACCAGCATGAGCATGGCGAAGGTAAAAAGCGAGAGATATGCGAAGAAACGCGGACGATGCGCATCTTCGTGCATGTAGCCGATGGAGTAGAGGTGCACGAGCGCCGATACAGTGTTGACGACGATCAGCATCACCGCCGTCAGCGTGTCGATGCGCAGCGCCCAATCGACCATGAGGTCGCCGGACGAGAACCACTGGGCAATCTGCACCCGCGTCGCGCCCGAGCCGAAGCCGACCTGGAAGAAGGCGACCCAGGAGAGCGCGGCGGCGACGAAGAGCAGCGCGGTGGTGATCAGCTCGCTCGGGCGAGCGCCGAGCACACGTCCGAACAGACCTGCGATGAGAAAGCCGACGAGCGGCAGGAAGACGATGGCGTAATACATGATCCGCTCGCTTAGCCCTTCATCATATTGACGTCTTCAACCGCGATGGAGCCGCGGTTGCGGAAGAACACCACGAGAATGGCGAGGCCGATGGCCGCCTCCGCCGCCGCCACCGTGAGGATGAGTAGGGCGAAGACCTGGCCGACGATGTCGTTCAGATGCGTGGAGAAGGCGACCATGTTGATGTTCACGGCGAGCAGGATCAGCTCCACCGACATCAGGATGACGATCACGTTCTTACGGTTGATGAAAATGCCGAACACGCCGAGCGTGAAGAGCACGGCGGCAACGGTGAGATAATGGCCGAGACCGATAACCATGGCTTGCTCCTCAGACGCCCTGGCGGAAGGGAACCTTCCGCACTTCGACAGCGGTTTCCTGCGTGCGCGCGTTCTGCTTGGCGATATCCTGGCGCTTGACGCCGGTGCGCTCGCGAAGCGTCAGCACGATAGCGCCGATCATCGCCACGAGAAGGATCAGGCCCGCCGCCTGGAAGAAGTAGAAATACCGGGTGTAGAGCACCTGGCCGATGGCCTGGGTGTTGGTCATCACGTCGGCCGGCGGAATGGGTGCCGTGGTCGCGTGGATGAGATGGGGATCCACCACATAGGTGCCGATGACGAGCACGAGTTCGAGCAGGAACACGATGCCGATCAGCGCGCCGATGGGCAGGTATTGCAGGAAGCCCTGGCGCAGTTCCGCGAAGTCCACGTCGAGCATCATGACGACGAAGAGGAACAGCACCGCGACCGCGCCCACATAGACGATGACGAGGATCATCGCCAGGAACTCCGCGCCCATCATCAGGAAGAGCCCCGCCGCGTTGACGAAGGCAAGGATGAGGAAGAGCACTGATTGCACGGGGTTGCGCGACGCGATCACCATGAAGCCCGAGGCAATGGCGATGGTCGAGAACAGATAAAAGAACGCGGCGGTCACCGTCATGCTTCAAGCTCAGCCGCCGGAGCGGCCCCTTCCGACGCGGCGCCGGAAACCGGCGGCCCGTCTATAGTTTCTAAAATCCAGACGGGACAACCCGCCGAGACATGCTTACTCCCTACCCTCGTGGGCAGAGAAACCTTTACCCCTGCCCTCACGAGCAGGAAAACCTTGACCCCTGCCCTCGCGAGCAGGGAAATTCGACTACCGATACGGCGCGGTCTTCACGAGGTTGCGGGCGATCTCCCGCTCCCACCGGTCGCCGTTCGCGAGAAGCTTGGCCTTGTCGTAGTAAAGCTCTTCGCGAGTCTCTACCGAGAATTCCAGGTTCGGCCCCTCGACGATGGCATCCACCGGGCAGGCCTCCTGGCAGAGACCGCAATAGATGCACTTCACCATGTCGATATCGTAACGGGTGGTGCGGCGCGTGCCGTCGTTACGGCGCGGACCCGCCTCGATCGTGATGGCCTGAGCTGGGCAGATGGCCTCGCACAGCTTGCACGCGATGCAGCGCTCTTCCCCGTTGGGATAGCGGCGCAGCGCATGCTCGCCGCGAAAGCGCGGCCCGCGATGGCTCAGCTCGAAAGGATAGTTGATGGTGGCTTTGGGCTTGAAGAAATAGCGCATGGCGAGGAAGAACCCCGACACGAATTCCTTCAAGAGAAGCGACTTTGCGACCTGATCGAGTCTCATGAACCGGTCTCCTTATTGCATGCCCGGCGCGAGGCCGAACGCCATCAAGACGGCGGCAACCACGATGACCATGATCAGCGAGAGCGGCAGGAACACCTTCCAGCCCAGGCGCATGAGTTGGTCATAGCGATAACGCGGCACCATGGCTTTCGCCATGGCGAAAAGGAAAAACAGGAAGCTTGCCTTAAGAACGAACCAGATCACGCCCGGCACCCAGGTAAAGGGCGCGAAGGGGATCGGCGACAGCCAGCCGCCCAGGAACATGATGGTGCCCAGCGCGCACATGGTGATGATCGCGACATATTCGCCGAGCATGTAGAGAAGATACGGGGTCGAGGAATATTCGACCATGTAACCCGCCACGAGCTCCGATTCCGCTTCCGACAGATCGAAGGGCGGACGGTTCGTCTCCGCCAGCGCAGAGACGAAGAACACCACGAACATCGGGAGCAGCGGCAGCCAGTACCAGCCGAGAATGCCGAAGCGCGTATCCTGCGCCTCCACAATGCCCGACAGGTTCAGCGTACCCGCGCACATGAGTACGGTCACGATCACGAAGCCGATCGAGACCTCGTAGGACACCATCTGCGCCGCCGAGCGCAGCGCGCCGAGGAAAGCGTATTTCGAATTCGAGGCCCAACCACCCATGATGACGCCGTAAACGCCGAGCGACGAGATCGCGAAAATGTAGAGGACGCCCACATTGATGTTGGCGATGGCCCAGCCTGCGTTGAGCGGAATGACCGCCCAGGCGGCGAGCGCCAGCGTACAGGTGAGAAGCGGCGCCAGAAGGAACATGCCTTTGTTGGCGGGAGCCGGGATCACCGGCTCCTTCAGCACGAACTTCAACAAATCCGCGAAGGATTGCAGCAGGCCCCACGGGCCGACCACGTTCGGGCCGCGCCGCAGCTGCACCGCCGCCCAGATCTTGCGGTCGGCAAGAAGCGCATAGGCGATGAAGACGAGAAGAGCCACGAGCAGGAGCAGGCTCTTGCCCAGGATGATCGCCAGAGAGAGGAGAAGATCTCCGAGTTCCATTGTCGGTTCCTCTTACTCGGCCGCCTCGAGCCGGACATGGCGCGCGAGCGCGGAGCACTCGGCCATGACACCGGACGCGCGGGCGATCGGGTTCGTGAGATAGAAATCGGTGACAGGGCTCTGGAAAGCCTCGCGGCCCGGCGTGCCGCCGATCCCTGCGAGAGCCTGCACAGCCTGCGCCGTATCGGTCGCCGTAATGCTGTCGAGCTCCGCGAAGTGCGGATGCTCGGCATAGAGCTTGGCGCGAAGCGCGTTGAGCGAGTCGAACGGCAGGCGCTGGCCGAGCACGTCGGAGAGCGCCCGCAGGATCGCCCAATCCTCGCGCGCATCGCCCGGAGCGAAAGCGGCGCGGTTGGCCATCTGCGCGCGGCCTTCCGTGTTCACGTAAGTGCCGGACTTTTCCGTGTAGGTCGCGCCGGGCAGGATCACGTCGGCGCGGTGCGCGCCACGGTCGCCATGAGTGCCCTGGTAGATCACGAAAGCACCGGGAGCCACGTCGATCTCGTCAGCGCCGAGATTGAACAGCACGTCGACGCCGCCACTCGCCATCTCGCGCGCGGTCAAGCCACCCTCACCCGGCACGAAGCCGAGATCGAGCGCGCCGACGCGGGACGCGGCGGTGTGGAGGATCGAAAATCCGTTCCAGCCTTCCGCGACAGCACCGACGCTGCGTGCAAGCTGCGCGGCGAATGAGAGGATCGCGAGACCGTCGGGACGGGCCAGAGCGCCCTGGCCGACGATGATGAGAGGCTTCTTCGCGCCCTTCAGCTTCTCGGCGAAGCTGTGACGTCCGGCGAGGATGTCGGCAAGCGTCTCGGGGCCTGCGCCCAGATGCTCATGGGGATAGGTCAGATCGACATTCTCACCGATCAAGCCAATGAGCGGCGGAGCCATGCGCCAACGCTTGCGGATGCGCACGTTGACAAGAGAAGCTTCCAGACGCGGGTTCGAGCCGACGATGAGGATCGCGTCCGCATCTTCGATGCCCGCGATGGTCGAATTGAACAGGTAGGACGCGCGGCCATAAGCCGGCGACAGCACCGTGCCGTCCTGACGCGCATCGATATTCGTCACGCCCAGGCTCTGCACGAGGAGCTTGAGCGCGTAAGTCTCTTCCACTGCCGCAAGGTCGCCGACGATGGCGCCGACGCGCTTCGGAACGGTGCCCTTCACGCGGTTTGCGATGACGGCGAAGGCTTCCTGCCACGTGGCCGGACGCAGCTTGCCGTTCTCGCGCACGAAGGGACGGTCGAGGCGCTGCACGCGCAGGCCATCGACGATCTGGCGGGCCTTGTCGGTGATCCATTCCTCGTTCACCGCCTCGTTCACACGCGGCAGAATGCGCATGACCTCGCGGCCACGGGAGTCGACACGGATCGAGGAGCCGACCGCGTCCATCACGTCGACGGAATCGGTCTTGTTCAGTTCCCACGGACGATAGTGGAACGCTTCCGGCTTGTGGGTGAGCGCGCCCACGGGGCAGAGATCCGCCACGTTGGCCTGCAGCTCCGAGCCCATCGCCTTTTCGAGATAGCTCGTGATCTCCATGTCCTCGCCGCGCCAGATCGCGCCGAGATCGGATACGCCCGCGACCTCAGTCGTGAAGCGCACGCAACGGGTGCAGTGAATGCACCGGTTCATGGAGGTCTTGACCAGCGGGCCGAGATACTTGTCCGGAACGGCGCGCTTGTTTTCCTCGTAACGGGTCGTATCGACGCCGTAGGCCATGGCCTGATCCTGCAGGTCGCACTGGCCGCCCTGGTCGCAGATCGGGCAATCGAGCGGGTGGTTGATGAGCAGGAACTCCATCACCCCTTCCCGCGCCTTCTTCACCGTCGCGGACTTGGTTAGAATTTCCGGCGGCTCGCCGTTCGGGCCGGGACGGCAATCGCGAACGCCCCAGGCGCATGACGCAACCGGCTTCGGAGCGCCCTTCACCTCGACGAGACACATGCGGCAATTGCCGGCGATCGAGAGACGTTCATGGAAGCAGAAACGCGGAATCTCCGCGCCCGCCGCTTCCGCCGCTTGGAGCAGCGTGAATTCCGGCGGAACGTCTACCTCGGTACCGTCAACGATGATCTTGGCCATCTTCAATCTCACTCCGCCGCAATCAGCACGGATTCGGAATGCGGGTTCGCCGCATAGTCATCGATGCGCTTTTCAATCTCATGCCGGAAGTGTCGGATGAGGCCCTGCACCGGCCACGCCGCCGCGTCGCCGAGCGCGCAGATGGTATGACCTTCGATCTGGGTCGACACTTCGAGCAGCATGTCGATTTCGCGCTTCTGGGCGCGGCCTTCCGCCATGCGGCTCAACACGCGCCACATCCAACCCGTGCCTTCGCGGCACGGCGTGCACTGGCCACAGCTCTCGTGCTTGTAGAAATACGAGATGCGAGTGATGGCGCGCACGATATCGGTGGACTTGTCCATGACGATCACCGCCGCCGTGCCGAGGCCCGAGCGGAGATTGCGCAGAGTGTCGAAATCCATGTACGCATCGATGATCTGATCGGCCGGAACGCACGGCACCGAAGAGCCGCCGGGAATCACCGCCAGGAGATTGTCCCAACCGCCGCGAATGCCGCCGCAATGGGTCTCGATCAGTTCGCGGAAGGTGATGCCCATGGCCTCTTCCACGTTGCACGGCTTGTTCACGTGGCCCGACACGCAGAACAGCTTGGTGCCGACGTTGTTCGGGCGGCCGATGCTGGAGAACCACGACGCGCCGCGACGCAGAATCTCGCCCGCGACCGCAATCGATTCCACATTGTTCACCGTCGTCGGGCAGCCATAGAGGCCCATATTCGCCGGGAACGGAGGCTTCAGGCGCGGCATGCCCTTCTTGCCTTCTAGGCTTTCAAGAAGCGCTGTCTCCTCGCCGCAGATGTAAGCGCCCGCGCCGTGGTGGAGATAGAGGTCGAAGGGATAGCCGTGGATGTTGTCCTTGCCGATGAGCTTCGCCTCATAGGCCTCGTCGATGGCCTTCTGGAGCGCGTGCTTCTCGGCGATGTATTCACCGCGGATATAGATGTAGGCGGCGTTCGCGTTCATGGCGAAGGACGCGATGAGGCAGCCTTCGATGAGAAGATGCGGATCGTGCCGCATGATCTCGCGATCCTTACAGGTGCCGGGCTCCGACTCGTCCGCGTTGACCACGAGATAGCTCGGGCGGCCATCCGACTGCTTGGGCATGAAGGACCACTTCATACCGGTCGGGAAGCCCGCGCCGCCGCGCCCGCGCAGGCCCGACTTCTTCATCTCATCGATGATCCAGTCGCGGCCCTGCTGCAGCAGGAACTTCGTGCCATCCCATGCGCCACGCATCTGCGCGGCCTTCAGGCCGGGAGAATGCAGGCCGTAGAGGTTTGTGAAAATGCGATCTTTGTCCTGAAGCATCTCTTTTTCCTCCTCAGGACTTCTTGCTGTCTTTTTCGACGGCTTTGGGCGAAGCAGCCTTCTGTTCGGCCCCCGTCACAGGCGCCTCACCTTCCTTCGCCCGCTTGGCCGGCGTATCAGCCTTTTCGGTCTCTACAGCGCGGCCAGATTCGGGCTTGGCGGGTTTCGGGTTCGACGCAGCGGTCGCCTGTGCAGCGGCGGCCTCGCCAGTCGTGGCGGCCTTCACCGCCTCTTCCTCGAAACGCTTGCGCCACGTGCCGATCATCGAGCCGTCATAGAGCGACGGATCAGTCAGCGTCTTGATCGCATCTTCCGGCTCGGATGCGCGGCGGCCGTTCTGCGGGCCCTTCTTCACGGGCCGTCCGGCGGCGAGATCGTTCAGCAGCTTCTCGAAGTTCTGAGGTGTCAGATCCTCGTAGTAATCGTCGTTGATCTGAACCATCGGCGCGTTGCAGCAGGCCCCGAGGCACTCGACTTCGAGCCACGAGAACATGCCGTCGTCGCTCAGATGTCCCTGCTCGCCGAAACGGCTCTCCAGCACTTTCTTGATGTCGCCGGCGCCACGCAACAGGCACGGCGTGGTGCCGCAGAACTGGATGAAATACTTGCCGACCGGAGCAAGGTTGAACATCGTGTAGAAGGTCGCCACTTCCATCACGCGGATCGGCGGCATGTCGAGCAGCGCGGCAACCGCCTCGATGGCCTTCTGCGGCAGCCAGCCGTCATGCTGCTCCTGCACGCGCCACAGCAACGGAATCACCGCCGAAGCCTGACGGCCCGGCGGGTACTTGGCGATCTGTTCTTGCGCAAAAGCTTCGGTTTCGGGTGTGAACTCGAAGCTTTTGGGCTGGAACTCTTCAGGCGCGAGCTTGCGAACGGCCATTCTAACCTCTCTCGTCATGGCCGGGCTTGACCCGGCCATCTACGACTTTAACCCAGTGCCGCACCACGCCGGGGCGTGGATGGCCGGAACAAGTCCGGCCATGACGCGGCGAAACCATCACCGATCGACCTCGCCGAACACGATGTCGAGCGTACCCAAAATACACGAGACGTCGGCCAGCATGTGCCCACGACACATGAAGTCCATCGCCTGCAGATGCGCGAACCCAGGAGCACGGATCTTGCAGCGATACGGCTTGTTGGAGCCGTCGCTCACGAGATACACGCCGAACTCGCCCTTCGGCGCTTCCACGGCGGCGTAGACTTCGCCCGCCGGCACGTGGAAGCCTTCTGTATAGAGCTTGAAGTGATGAATCAGCGCTTCCATGGAGCGCTTCATATCCTTGCGCGAAGGCGCCGCGACCTTACCGTCGAGCGTGCGCACGGGACCCTGCCCGTCCGGCGCGCGCAGCTTGGCGACGCACTGCTTCATGATGCGCACGGCCTGGCGCATCTCCTCCATGCGGATCACCTGGCGATCGTAACTATCGCCGTTCTTGCCGATGGGGATGTCGAAATCCATTTCCTCGTAGCATTCGTAGGGCTGCGACTTGCGCAGATCCCACGCCGCGCCGGAGCCGCGCACCATGACGCCCGAGAAGCCCCACTTCCAGCATTCCTCCAGCGAAACCACGCCGATATCGACGTTGCGCTGCTTGAAGATGCGGTTCGCCATCACAAGATTGTCGAGATCGTCCACGACTTTCAGGAACGGGTCGCAGAACGCTTCGATGTCGTCGATGAGCGCGGGCGTGATATCCATGTTCACGCCGCCGGGACGGATGTAGTTGGCATGCATGCGCGCGCCGGAAGCGCGCTCATAGAACACCATCAGCTTTTCGCGCTCCTCGAAGCCCCAGAGCGGCGGCGTGAGCGCACCCACGTCCATGGCCTGCGTGGTGACGTTGAGAAGGTGCGAGAGAAGGCGACCGATTTCGGAGAACAGCACGCGGATGAGCTGCGCGCGACGCGGCACTTCGATGCCGAGCAGCTTCTCGATGGAAAGGCAGAAAGCATGCTCCTGATTCATCGGCGCGACGTAATCGAGCCTGTCGAAATAGGGCGTCGCCTGCGTATAGGTCTTGTACTCGATCAGCTTCTCGGTGCCGCGATGGAGCAGACCGATATGCGGATCGACACGCTCGACCACCTCGCCGTCCAATTCCAGCACAAGGCGCAACACGCCGTGCGCAGCGGGGTGCTGCGGACCGAAGTTGATCGAGAAATTGCGGATATTATGTTCGCCCATGGGACCGCCCTCTCCGCTTTAAGCCTTCGCCTTCTCGTCGCCCGGGAGCACATAGTCGGTGCCCTCCCACGGCGAGAGGAAGTCGAAGTTGCGGAATTCCTGATTGAGCTTCACCGGCTCATAGATCACGCGTCCCTGAGAATCGTCGTAGCGAACTTCGACGAAGCCGGTGAGCGGGAAGTCCTTGCGGAGCGGGAACCCCTCGAAGCCGTAATCGGTGAGAATGCGGCGCAGATCCGGGTGGCCGGAGAAAAGAATGCCGTAAAGATCGTAAGCTTCGCGCTCAAACCAGTTGGCCGAGGGGAAAACGCCGATGATCGAGGGAACCGGCGTGATTTCGTCGGTGGCGACCTTCACGCGGATGCGCTGGTTATGGCGTGGCGAAAGCAGGTGATAAACCACATCGAAACGCTGCTCGCGGCTCGGATAATCCACACCACACAGATCGATGAAGCTGAAGAACAGGCACTTCGAATCGTCGCGCAGGAATTCGATGGTTCTGACGATGTCCTGCGCGCGCACGACGATGGTGAGTTCGCCATAGGCGATGGCCCGTTCGGTCACAACCTCGCCGAGGGACGAGGCAATGTGATCGCTCAGGGCCTGAAGCTCCGCACTCATGCGATAACCTTTTCGTTCAGCGCTCGATCGTGCCGGTGCGGCGGATCTTTTTCTGGAGAAGAAGAATGCCGTAGAGCAGCGCTTCGGCCGTCGGAGGACAACCAGGGACGTAGATATCGACGGGCACGATGCGGTCGCAGCCGCGCACCACCGAATAGGAATAATGGTAGTAGCCGCCGCCATTGGCGCAGGAGCCCATGGAGATGACGTAACGCGGCTCCGGCATCTGGTCGTAGACCTTGCGGAGCGCAGGAGCCATCTTGTTGGTCAGCGTGCCGGCGACGATCATCACATCGGACTGGCGCGGGCTGGCGCGCGGGGCGAAGCCGAAGCGTTCCACGTCATAACGCGGCATCGAGGCCTGCATCATCTCAACGGCGCAGCAAGCGAGACCGAAGGTCATCCACATCAGCGAGCCCGTGCGAGCCCAGTTGATCAGATCCTCGGTCGAGGTGACGAGGAAGCCCTTGTCGGCAAGCTCGTCCTTGATGGAGCCGAAAAACGGATCGTTCGAACCGATAGGCAGCCCGGTCGCCGGATCGACGGCGCCCACAGGGCTTGGAGCGACGAGGGTTGAGCCGGTATTCGTGATCAATCCCATTCCAATGCTCCCTTCTTCCATTCGTACATGAAACCGACGGTCAGCACCCCGAGGAAAATCATCATGGAGATGAAGCCGAACCATCCGAGACCACCGAACGTGATGGCCCATGGGAAGAGGAAGGCCACTTCGAGATCGAAGATGATGAAGAGGATGGAGACAAGGTAGAATCGCACGTCGAACTTCATGCGCGCGTCGTCGAAGGCATTGAAGCCGCACTCATAGGCCGAAAGCTTTTCCGTATCCGGGCTGCTGTAGGCAACGATAAAGGGGGCGACAAGCAGCGCCAAACCGATCACCAGCGAAACGCCGATAAAGATGACCAGAGGCAGGTAGGCGGCGAGGAGATTCGTCATACGACACCTAAGGTGAACAAGGCTCGGCTTCAAACCGGCCTCAATCCTTGGATTTAATCGGAAAAAGGCCTGCCAACAGGCCCTGCGACAAACCACGAATTGTGGCGCGACGCTTAACCGAGTTTCCCTTCTCTGACAAGTGTTTGCCGCGCTGCGAAAAGAATCTTTCTAAACTATGTTGTTGCCATTTCCCCATCCCGAAAGGCGCGGATTCGGGTCTTTTTGCCCGCGCCCTAGATCAGGCCCGGATCACATCCACTTCGTCCGGAATAAGAGCTCATTGCCGTTGAAGGCATTGCAAGCCTAGCCAGAACGCAACTCAGCGCCCTATTTCGGCCGCGGTCGCACTCACGCGAGAATGACAGATATGCAAGGTACGAATGCACGAGACGCGGGGAGTTCTCGCAATGTACGCGGCAAAAACAAAGAAGGAGCTCGAAAAGCTAGTCCGCACGCGAGCGGAAAACTCCGAACATCAAACTTGAGGCTTGTCTGGATAACGACGCTTCGTCGCTGGATCGATCAGTTGACCGGTTTGAAAGTGGCGCGGGCGACGGGGCTCGAACCCGCGACCTCCGGCGTGACAGGCCGGCACTCTAACCAACTGAGCTACGCCCGCGCATTGTGCCACCGAAGCGGCTTTGGGCAGCCGCCGAAGCGGTGTGGGCGGGGTTTAAGGGCGCCCCACGGCGGTGTCAAGCGCCTCTGAATTTTAATTTGAAGAATGTCCGCCAACACGGAAGCCGGCGAAGCAAAAAAGCCTCGAAAAAGAACCACCGCGACGAGAATCGAGCTGTGAGTTTAAGGCAGACTATCGAGGCGCCAGAGACGGCCGAACATCCACGCCACGAATCTCCTCCTCCGAAGCGCTCCAAAGCCTGAAAAGCGGGATTGAAACGAGACAGGAAGAGGAAACGAAAATAACGCCGATCAGAAAGATGGACATTGAGAGAGCCTCCGACTCATAGAGGTAGAATGCCTCAACATGGTTCACAAAAACTTAATTTCGTTACATTGAAACAGTGTTTGACAGGCACTTCCCTCGAGCGCAACTAAATTCGTAGCGTTTGGTTATCTGCCGCAGGTTGCGCGAGGCTGTTGTTTCGACGTCAGCGCGACATCGAAGGGGCCGGATCATCCGGACTTGCGAAATGGTGGGCGGTGACGGGCTCGAACCGCCGACCCTCTCGGTGTAAACGAGATGCTCTACCAACTGAGCTAACCGCCCTTAGAGCATGACCCCGTCTAAACGTTGGCCGGACTCTAAATTCGTTACCCTGCGTGATCCTTTGGAAAACCCGGTTTCGGGTTTCAGGATCATGCGTCAGTCTCCGACATAAAAAAAGAAGACCGACAACGCAAGCGTGGCCGGCCCTCTTTGAGACAAAAACGTAATCGGTATTACTTGCCGTTCACGGCGTCCTTCAGGCCCGCGCCAGCGCGGAACTTCGGGGTCTTCGAAGCCGGAACCTTAACCTTTTCGCCGGTGCGCGGATTGCGCGCTTCGCCAGCGGCGCGGTTCGTCACGACAAAAGTGCCGAAACCAACGATCTTGACCTCGTCGCCCTTCTTAAGAGCGCCCGTGATAGCCTCGATGGCGGCGTCGATAGCCTCGCCAGCCTGACCCTTGGACAAACCGACCTTATCGGCAACGGCAGCAACGAGCTCGCCTTTATTCATATCATTAACCTCCAATGATCGCAGCGGCTCGGAATGACTATGCTGGCCGCCGCTTCAGGGATGAACCGTGTGGCCCAAAGCCAACCCGCTTGCAACCCCTGAAACGGCTAAAATGAGCCATTTTTCGACATTCCACATCAAAAATAAGCCCCCGGATTCTTCATCCGGGGGCTTTTTCAAAGCATGCCGTTACGGCAGAGGTTAATGGGCGATTACTCCGACCGATTCGTCATCAGCCGCAGGAGCCTTTGGAAGGGCTGCCGCTGTCTCGTCCCATTCGATGGGCTCCGGCATGCGGATCAAGGCATGCTGAAGAACCTGATCCATGCGCGAGACCGGCACGATCTCGAGGCCGTTCTTCACGCTGGCCGGGAGATCGATCAGATCCTTGCTGTTTTCCTCGGGGATAAGGACCTTCTTGATGCCGCCTCGCAGCGCCGCCAGAAGCTTTTCCTTCAACCCGCCGATAGGGAGCACACGGCCGCGTAGGGTCACCTCACCCGTCATCGCGATATCCCGGCGAACCGGAATGCCCGTGAAGACCGAGACGATAGCGGTCGCCATCGCGATGCCGGCCGAGGGACCATCCTTCGGCGTCGCACCTTCCGGAACGTGCACGTGGATGTCCTTGCGATCGAACATCGGCGGCTCGACGCCGAAATCGACGGCCCGCGAGCGGACGTAGGACGCCGCAGCGGAAATCGATTCCTTCATCACATCGCGCAGATTGCCGGTGACGGTCATCTTGCCCTTGCCGGGCATCATGACGCCTTCGATGGTGAGCAACTCGCCGCCCACTTCGGTCCAGGCAAGACCCGTGACCGCGCCGACCATATCCTCGGTTTCCACCTCGCCATAGCGATGCCGCGGCGGGCCCAGGAATTCGGCCAGGTTCGTCGGGGAGACCTCGACGCTCTTGACCTTGGTCAGCAGAATGTCCTTCACGGCCTTTCGGGCCAGGTTGGCAATCTCGCGTTCCAGGTTACGCACGCCCGCCTCGCGGGTGTAGCGGCGGATCAGGAGCATCAGCCCGTCATCGGTGATCGACCATTCCTTTTCCACCAGACCGTGCTTCTTCAAGGCCGACGGAATCAGGTGCGTGCGAGCGATCTCGGCCTTCTCTTCCTCGGTGTAACCCGCGATGCGAATCACTTCCATACGGTCGAGAAGAGGTGCCGGGATGTTCAACGTGTTGGCCGTCGTCACGAACATCACGTTCGACAGGTCGTAATCGACCTCGAGGTAATGATCGTTGAACGTGTTGTTCTGCTCGGGATCGAGCACTTCGAGCAGCGCCGCCGACGGATCGCCACGGAAGTCCATGCCCATCTTGTCGATCTCGTCGAGCAAGATGAGAGGATTGGACGTCTTCGCCTTGCGCATCGACTGGATGATCTTACCGGGCATCGAGCCGATATAGGTGCGGCGGTGACCACGGATCTCGGATTCGTCGCGAACGCCTCCAAGGGACATACGCACGAACTCGCGTCCCGTAGCCTTGGCGAGCGACTTGCCGAGTGAGGTCTTACCAACGCCGGGAGGACCGACGAGGCAGAGGATCGGACCCGTCAACTTGTTGGCGCGCTGCTGGACCGCGAGATACTCGACGATGCGCTCTTTGACCTTGTCGAGGCCGTAGTGATCCGCATCGAGCAGATCCTGCGCTCCCTTGAGATCCTTGCGCATCTTCGAGCGACGGTTCCACGGAATGCTGAGCAGCCAATCGAGATAGTTACGCACGACGGTCGCTTCCGCCGACATGGGCGACATCTGGCGGAGCTTCTTCAACTCGCCCATCGCCTTTTCGCGGGCTTCCTTCGAGAACTTGGTCTTCTGGATCTTGTCTTCCAGTTCGGCCAACTCGTCGCGACCTTCGTCGTCGCCAAGCTCCTTCTGGATCGCTTTCATCTGCTCGTTCAGATAGTACTCGCGTTGCGTCTTCTCCATCTGACGCTTCACGCGGGTGCGAATCCGCTTCTCGACCTGCAGGACGGAGATTTCGCTCTCCATCAGGCCAAGAACCTTCTCCAGCCGCGCGGCGACAGTCGGCGTCTCCAGGATCGTCTGCTTGTCGGCGATCTTGATGGCGAGGTGCGAGGCAATGGTGTCGGCGAGCTTCGAGGGCTCATCGAGCTGAGTCACGGCGGAAACGACTTCCGGCGACACCTTCTTGTTGAGCTTCACATAGTTCTCGAATTCGGAGACCACTGAGCGGGCAAGCGCCTCCGCCTCGATCTGGTCGCCCAGATCGTCAGGAAGGGCCTCGGCCTCAGCCTCATAGAATTCCTCAGTGCGGGTATAGACGGTCACATTCGCGCGGGTCACGCCCTCGACCAGCACTTTCACGGTGCCGTCGGGCAGCTTGAGAAGCTGCAGAACGTTTGCGAGCGTTCCGACCTTGTAGATCCCTTCCGCAGCCGGATCGTCCTCGGTCGCATCGATCTGCGTCGCAAGGAGGATCGGACGGTCGGCTTTGACGACCTCTTCCAAGGCTCGGATGGATTTTTCGCGCCCTACGAAGAGCGGCACGATCATATGCGGAAAGACGACAATATCGCGCAACGGCAGGACAGCGTATGTCCCGGTCGAACCCGGAACGATCGGCTGGCGTGGCTTCGATTGTGTCATGAGACTTCCTTTCGACAGCGTCCGCCTACCCCTCCAACGAGCGAGTTCGCGAACGGGAAACCGGAACGCTCAGGCTGGGATTCGGCTGCGTCCGGGCCTGGAACCATCCCTCGAAGAATGAGCGGAAAACCTCCAGGCGAGTAATGATGTGGCGTGTCGGACACTGGCTTTCAAGGATGTGTCCGGCACGCTTTGCCGCATGATTCCGACGGCGTTACGCACTCGCGCTCGCTGGCTGATCAGCCCGGTCGCCATGGATGAAAAGCGGCTTCGCCTTCCCTTCCACGACCTCGGGACCGATGACCACCTGCTCCACCGAGTCGAGACCCGGCAGGTCGTACATGGTCTCGAGCAGGATGCCCTCCATGATGGAGCGCAAGCCGCGCGCGCCGGTCTTTCTCTCGATTGCCTTGCGGGCAATGAGGGACATCGCTTCCTCCTGGAAGGTGAGGCTCACGTTCTCCATTTCGAAGAGGCGTTGATATTGCTTCACCAGGGCGTTCTTCGGTTCTTGCAGGATGCGCTTGAGAGCGATCTCGTCCAGATCTTCTAGAGTCGCGATCACCGGGAGACGGCCTACGAATTCGGGGATGAGGCCGAATTTCAGCAGATCCTCGG
Source organism: Microvirga sp. 2MCAF38 (assembly GCF_052115485.1). Classification (NCBI taxonomy): domain Bacteria; kingdom Pseudomonadati; phylum Pseudomonadota; class Alphaproteobacteria; order Hyphomicrobiales; family Methylobacteriaceae; genus Microvirga; species Microvirga sp. 2MCAF38. The sequence continues at coordinate 495,810 of NZ_JBFRGU010000002.1, forward strand.
GCTCGACCTCACGGAAGATTTCGCCGGTGCGGCGATCATCCGGGGATTGAACCGCAGCGCCAAAGCCGATGGAAGTCCCCTTCCCGCGACCGGAGATGATGCGCTCCAGTCCTGCGAAGGCGCCGCCGCAGATGAACAGGATGTTGGTCGTGTCCACCTGCAGGAACTCCTGCTGCGGATGCTTTCGGCCGCCTTGAGGAGGCACGGAGGCGACGGTGCCTTCCATGATCTTCAGAAGGGCCTGCTGCACGCCCTCGCCCGAAACATCCCTCGTGATCGATGGATTGTCGGACTTGCGGGAAATCTTGTCGATCTCGTCGATGTAGACGATACCGCGCTGCGCCCGCTCCACGTTGTAGTCGGAGGCCTGAAGCAGCTTCAGGATGATGTTTTCCACATCCTCGCCCACGTAGCCCGCCTCGGTCAGCGTCGTGGCGTCGGCCATGGTGAACGGCACGTCCAGGATGCGGGCAAGGGTCTGCGCGAGCAGCGTCTTGCCCGAACCGGTCGGACCAATCAGGAGGATATTGGACTTCGCCAGCTCGACGTCGTTGTGCTTCGTCGCGTGGGCGAGACGCTTGTAGTGGTTATGGACCGCGACCGAGAGGACCTTCTTCGCGTATTCCTGACCGATCACATAATCGTCCAGGACACGGCTGATTTCCTTCGGGGTCGGAACGCCGTCCCTCGATTTCACAAGCGAGGACTTCGATTCCTCGCGGATGATGTCCATGCAAAGCTCGACGCATTCATCGCAAATGAACACCGTCGGGCCAGCGATCAGCTTACGGACCTCGTGCTGGCTCTTGCCGCAGAAGGAGCAGTAAAGCGTGCTCTTGGAGTCGTTGCCGCCAGCCTTGCTCATTTATCACATCTCCAATCAGTGCCCGGCGCGAACCTTAGCCGACCGTGCACCTCTTAAATGTAGTGGCATCAGAACTAATGAAAGGTTCAGATGTCGATTCGAGGCCTCACATTTGCGTTGCTTCTCGAATCCCTATGCAAACACGCGAAAAGCGCGCGATCAATAGAAACGGGCCCAGACGCTAAAAAGACGCACCGGACCCGCCTTTATCCCCAGCTATTAGGGGGAATTAAGTCACCGGTGCGGCAGGCTCGGGGCGCTTCGCCAACACCTGATCGATGATACCGAACTCCTTGGCCGCATCGGCGGTCATGAAGTTGTCGCGTTCCAGGGCCTGCTCCACGGCGCCGATGTCGTTGCCCGTGTGCTTCACGTAGATCTCATTGAGACGACGCTTCAAGGCCTCGCTCTCGCGAGCATGGATCATGATGTCCGTCACCTGCCCCTGGTACCCGCCGGAGGGCTGGTGGACCATGATTCGGGCATTCGACAAGGCGAAGCGCATGTCCTTCTCGCCGGCGCAGAGCAGCAGCGAGCCCATTGAGGCGGCCTGGCCCACGCAGAGCGTCGAAACCGGGCAGCGGATGAACTGCATGGTGTCGTAAATCGACAGGCCGGAGGTCACGACGCCGCCGGGCGAGTTGATATAGAAGGAAATTTCCTTCTTCGGGTTCTCGGCTTCGAGGAACAGAAGCTGCGCCACGATGAGCGACGCAGAATAGTCTTCGACCGGACCCGTGAGGAAAATAATCCGCTCGCGCAGGAGGCGCGAATAGATATCGAATGCACGCTCGCCCCGGTTCGATTGCTCGACCACCATCGGCACGAGCGTGCTGTTATAGACCTCTATCGGATCTCTCATCGTCTCACTGCTCCAAAGTCGGCTGCGCGGATGCGCAGCCGTCAGAATTGATGCAAACAGCGAGACGCCTTAACGGGCGGTTACTCGCTTTTGCTGGCCTTTTTTCCGCCCTTGGCCTTGGTGGACTTGCCCTTCGCCTTCGAAGAGCCCTCTTCGGACTCGTCATCGGCGAACAGTTCGTCCTTCGACACGGATTCGTCCACTACCTTTACCTGAGAAAGGAGATGGTCGACCACCTTCTCCTCGAACAGAGGTGCGCGGATTTCAGCCAAGGCTTGTGGATTCTTCTGGTAGAATTCCCAAACCTGCTTTTCCTGGCCGGGATACTGGCGGACCCGCTCGATGAGAGCCTGGGTGACCTCATCGTCGGAGATCTTGATATCGGCCTTCTCACCGATCTGCGCAAGAACCAGACCGAGACGAACGCGACGCTCGGCGATCTTGTGGTAATCGGCCTTGGCCTCTTCCTCGGTGGTCTCTTCGTCGGCGAAGGTCCGGTTGTTGGACTTCATCTCGCCTTCGACCTGAGCCCAGATCGCAGTGAATTCCTGCTCGACGAGGCTCGGGGGCAACTCGAAGCTATACTTGCCGTCGAGAGCGTCCAGCAGATCCTTCTTGACCTTGCGGCGGGCCTGGGCGTCGAAATCGCGCTGGATGGCGGAAGTGATCGCTTCCTTCAGCTTGTCGAGCGATTCCATGCCGAAGCCCTTGGCGAGCTCGTCATCGATCTTCGTCTCGCCGGGAGCCTCGACTTCCTTCACGGTAACGTCGAATTCCGCGTCCTTACCGGCCAGGTGAGCGGCCATGTAGTTCACAGGGAAAGCGACCTTCACCAGCTTGGTGTCGCCGGCCTTGAGGCCGATGAGCTGATCTTCGAAGCCGGGGATGAAGGTGTTCGAGCCGAGTTCGACGCGGACGTCCTCACCCTTGCCGCCCTGGAACTCTTCGCCGTCGATGCGGCCGACGAAATCGGTCACGACGCGGTCGCCGTTGGCGGCCTTGCCCTTCTTGGTCTCGTAGGTCGCGTTCTGCTTGGCCATGCGGGCCAGCGATTCGTTGACCTCTTCGTCCGAGACCTTGGCAACGGGCTTCTTGACCGTCACGTCGGACACGTTGGCCAGCTCGAAGACCGGCAGGACTTCGAGCGCGACCGTGAAGGCCAGATCGCCCTTGGCGTCCATGACCTTCTCGACCTCGGCCTTGTCCTCGGGGAAGACAACCTGCGGCTCGAAGGCGAGCTTGAGGTTGTTGTCCTCGACAATCTTGCGGTTCGCCTCGTTGACGGCGTTCTGCACGACATCGCCCATGACCGAACGGCCATAGACGCGGCGCAGATGGGCCAGCGGCACCTTGCCGGGGCGGAAACCGTTGATCCGCACGCGATCCTTGATGTTCACCAGTTCGCTGCTGAGACGCTGCTCCAGTTCTGCCACCGGAAGCACGACCTTGAATTCTCTCTTCAGGCCCTGGGACAGAGTTTCCGTCACCTGCATGATTTTAACTGCCTTCGTTTACTTGAAAAAATCGTCATCCCAGGCTCCGGACGGGACGGCGGCACGCCCACACCCCGATCCAGAGAAACCATCCGGATACCAACCCTGACGAGATTGGTGCGGGCGGAGGGACTCGAACCCCCACGACTTTCGCCGCTGGAACCTAAATCCAGTGCGTCTACCAATTCCGCCACGCCCGCGCGGAAAGATGGCGCTATAATCACACCACCCTCGTCCGGGACGCGGCTCTATAGCATCTTTGCGAGCCGACGCATCAAAAAAGTTCGCGATCGGGCCAAGGCCCTCGAAAGGTCGAAAGCTATGGTGAGGCTCATGCCGAACGACCTAACGGAAAGCCTTTTCGAGGTGCCGGGAGCCAACTCCGCACCGCTGACGCGCCGCCTCTTCGGCCTGGGTCTTTCGGTCAGCGTTTTATCGCTTTCCGGCAAAGCTTTATCTAAAAATTCGGATCCAAAAAACAAGGACCGTCCTCAAGCGGACGGCCCATTGCACTGGCGTGCGCGCCCCTCCCCGGCCCGCATCCGCCCCGGCGCGGCAGGCCAGGCCGAGACCTGGACCTTCGGCGGGTCAGCGGGCGGGGTCGCCAAACTGAAAGTCGGCGAAGAACTGCGCCTGCGCCTGACCAACGAAACGCCTAAACCCCTCTCGCTCCATTGGCATGGTGTGCGTGGCCCGAATGCGATGGACGGCGTCGGCGGCTTGACGCAGGAGCCCGTCGCTCCCGGTCAAAGCTTCGACTATCGCTTCACACCGCCGGATTCCGGCACATTCCTCATCAGGCCGTGCGTCCCCGGTGGCAGCGCCGAACCGGCCGGACGCGGTCTGACTGGCCTCCTGATCGTCGAGGAGAGCGCTCCACCCGAGGTCGACCAGGATCTCCTACTTCTCGTGGACGATTGGAAATTGGCGGACGACGGAGCGCTCGCGCCTTTCGAACCGACAGCATCCGCCCAGCCTTCGGGACGCCTCGGCAATGTTCTGACGATCAATCGCCAAGCCGTCCCGATGAAGGTCGAGACCGCCCCCGGCAGCCGCATTCGCCTGCGGCTCGCCAACGCCTGCAACGCTCGCACGATGCGGCTGCGTTTCGACGGATTGAAGCCTTACGTGATCGCGGTGGACAGCCAGCCGACCGACACCTTCGAGCCGCTGAGGGCCTCGCTGCCCTTTCCACCCGGCACCCGCTACGACGTGATGATGGATCTGCCTGCAGAGGCTGGGGCGACGGGCACCCTCATCGCCCAGATCGGGGATGGGATCGCGCTCGCGCAGTTTACGACCGCTGGCGAAAAACGAGTCGAGCTTTCCACGATAACGCCCTTGTCGGAAAACAAGAAACTCCCAACAGAGATCAAGCTCCAGAACGCGATCCGCAAAGACGTGACCATCGAAACAAGCGAAGCCGGCTCGACCCGCTGGACCATCAACGGCACGCCGGGAACGGCCAAGATGCCACCTCTGGCAAGCGTGCCCCGAGGCTCCCCGGTCGTCCTCGCTCTGACGAACAAAACGCCTTTCACCCAGCCCTTCCACCTCCACGGCCACGTCTTCCGCCTGCTGCACGCCCTCGATGACGGCTGGGAGCCCTACTTCCTCGACACCGTTCAGGTGCCGGAAAACCGCACAATCCGCATCGCCTTCGTCGCCGACAACCCCGGCAAATGGCTCCTGGCCTCGACGGTGATGGAGCGGTTCGATGCAGGGCTGTGGACGTGGGTGGAGGTGAGTTGAGGAGCAATGCCCAAGGCGTGGATGCTCGGCACAAGGCCGGGCATGACGGAATGCGCTTGCTATTGAAGGTAACCCGCGTCATCACCGGGCTTGTCCCCACGCCTTTGACGCGGCGTGATTGTTGAACTCTCGACCTCTCCCTTACCAAGGGAGTGGCCTACCCCAACAATCCCCGCAAAACCCCCGGCACCTGCTCCGGCAGGTCCTCCGCGATCAGCCCCGGCCCAAACGCCGCCCCCGCTTCCGCGTGGATCCACACGCCTGCGCAGGCGGCTTCGAACGCTGGCATGCCCTGAGCCATCAGACCACCGATCATGCCGCAGAGAGTGTCGCCGGAGCCGGCGGTGGCGAGATGGGGCGTGCCGTTTTCGTTGATCGCCGCGCGTCCGTCGGGAGCGGCGATGACCGTGTCCGCGCCCTTGAGCACCACCACCGCGCCGAGATAGGCCGCCGCGCGGCGCGTCCGCTCCAGTTTCGAGGGCGGATCGAGGATATCGGAATGGCCGGAGAACAGGCGGGCGAATTCGCCGGTGTGGGGTGTGATCACCGTCGGCGCTGAACGGAAGGCTTGGTGGAGTTCTGAAGCCAGCCCTTCGAAGGAGGTCAGGGCATCGGCATCGAGCACGAGGCTTCGGCGGGCCTGAATGGCAACAGTGACCATGGCGCGAGTGCCCGAGTGGACCCCTAAGGCGGGTCCCATGATCAGCGAATTGAAACGCGGGTCCTTCAGAATTTCGGCCAACCCTTCCGGCCCATCGCAGCCGCGCAGCATGATGGCGGTCAGATGAGCCGCGTTGACCCCGAGCGCTTCCGGCGGGGATGCCACGGTGACGAGCCCTGCTCCGATCCGCAAAGCCGCGCGTGCCGCCATGCGCGCCGCGCCGGTCCGCACCGCCCCACCGGAAACCACGAGCGTATGACCGCGATCGTATTTGTGCGAGGCGAGTCCCGGTTTGGGGAAACGAGATAACCAGAGCCCCGGATGGTTGGCGAAGGTTTTGGCGTGAAGCGAAGCCAGGATCTGCGCGCCGATCCCGATATCGGCGACCTCGACAGGGCCGGCATAATCCCGCCCCGGAAGCAGAAGGTGTCCAGGTTTGCGGGTACCGAACGTGACGGTCCTTGTGGCGCGCACCGCGATTGCGTGCGGCGCACCCGTATCCGCGTCGATGCCGGAGGGCAGGTCCACCGCCACGACCGGCCGGTGGGAGGCATTCACCTGCTCGATGACTCGCCACGCCTCTCCTTCGATTTCCCGCGAGAGGCCCGTGCCGAACAAAGCGTCGACGATCAGGTCGGCTTCCGAGAACGGCGCGCCATCGGCGGAAATAGTGGTTCCGCTCCACCGGGTGGCGGCGATGGCCGCGTCGCCGCGCAGCCGTGTTCTGTCGCCTAGCAGCGCGAGGATCACCTCGAACCCCTCGTTGGCAAACCGGCTCGCGGCAACGAACCCGTCTCCGCCGTTCTGGCCCGGCCCGGCCAAAACGAGAATACGCGCTCCGGGCGAGACCATCGTCGTGGCCGTGTCGGCCACCGCACGACCAGCGCGGCTCATGAGTTCGATGCCGGGCGTGCCCGCATCTATGGCCAGGGCATCCGCCCGCCTCGTCTCATTGGCGCTGAGGAGAAATTCCTTTTCCTTCATCGCTTGAAAATGCCTCAATTTTCTAAGGAAACGGTGACCGAAATCGCAACTGCACAAACTTTGATCATTTGATGCTTATGAGATATGCAAAACATGCACTCCTGGGAGCAGGACCGCGTGGAAGAGAGCCGTTATTTGATGCTAAGAGCGGCAATAGCACGAGATGAAGGCAGCCCATCGACCATGAAAAAGATCGAAGCCATCATTAAACCTTTCAAGCTTGATGAGGTGAAGGAAGCCCTCCAGGAGGTCGGCCTCCAGGGAATTACGGTCATCGAAGCCAAGGGTTTCGGCCGTCAGAAGGGCCACACCGAACTCTACCGGGGTGCAGAATACGTCGTCGACTTTCTGCCCAAGGTAAAACTTGAAATCGTCCTCTCCGATGACCTCGTCGAAGGCGCCGTCGAGGCGATCCGCAAGGCCGCGCAAACCGGCCGGATCGGTGACGGCAAGATTTTCGTGTCGAGTGTGGAAGAAGCCATTCGCATTCGGACGGGCGAGACCGGATCCGACGCGATCTGATCCGTCACAACAACCCCCGGCCCAATGCCGAGGAATTCTCAAGGGTAGAAGGACCACGCAATCATGAAGACCGCCAAGGATGTGCTGAAGGCGATTAAAGACAACGACATCAAGTATGTCGATTTCCGTTTCACGGATCCGCGCGGCAAGTGGCAGCACGTGACGTTCGACGTCTCCATCGTCGATGAAGAACTGTTCGCTGACGGGATCATGTTCGACGGTTCGTCCATCGCCGGCTGGAAGGCGATCAACGAGTCGGACATGACCCTCATGCCCGATCCGGCAACCGCGACCCTCGATCCGTTCTTCTCGGCGGCGACCCTCTCCATCGTCTGCGACATTCTCGAGCCGGCCACGGGCGAGCCCTATAACCGCGATCCGCGCGGCATCGCCAAGAAGGCCGAGGCCTACCTGAAGTCGACCGGCATCGGCGACACGATCTTCGTCGGCCCGGAGGCCGAGTTCTTCGTGTTCGACGACGTGAAGTTCATGACGAGCCCCTACAATACGGGCTTCAAGCTCGATGCATCGGAACTGCCGACCAACGGCGACACGGATTACGAGGGCGGCAATCTCGGCCACCGCATTCCGATCAAGGGCGGCTACTTCCCGGTTCCGCCGCTGGATTCGGCGCAGGACATGCGCGGTGAGATGCTCGCGGCCATGGCGTCCATGGGCGTCGCGGTCGAAAAGCACCACCACGAAGTGGCGTCCGCTCAGCACGAACTCGGCATGAAGTTCGACACGCTGCTCCACACGGCGGACCTGATGCAGGTCTACAAGTACTGCATTCACAACGTGGCGCAATCCTACGGCAAGACCGCGACGTTCATGCCGAAGCCGGTCTATGGCGACAACGGCTCGGGCATGCACGTGCACCAGTCGATCTGGAAGGGCGGCAAGCCCCTCTTCGCGGGCAACAAGTATGCGGACCTCAGCCAGGAGTGCCTGTACTACATCGGCGGCATCATCAAGCATGCCAAGTCGCTGAATGCCTTCACCAACCCGTCGACGAACTCCTACAAGCGTCTCGTTCCGGGCTATGAGGCTCCGGTGCTGCTGGCCTACTCGGCCCGTAACCGCTCCGCGTCCTGCCGTATTCCGTGGACGACGTCGCCGAAGGCCAAGCGCGTCGAGGTTCGCTTCCCCGATCCGGCAGCGAATCCGTACCTCGCCTTCGCCGCCATGCTCATGGCCGGCCTCGACGGCATCGTGAACAAGATCGATCCGGGCGCAGCCATGGACAAGGATCTCTACGATCTGCCGCCGCGCGAACTGAAGAAGATCCCGACCGTTTGCGGCTCGCTCCGCGAAGCGCTCGCGAGCCTCGACAAGGACCGCGCGTACCTCAAGGCCGGCGGCGTGTTCAACGACGACTTCATCGACAGCTACATCGAGCTGAAGATGACGGAAGTCGCCCGCTTCGAAATGACGCCTCACCCGGTCGAATTCGAGATGTACTATTCCTGCTAACAGGAACAGAGTTTCCTCCCGGTTGCGAGACCCGCAGCCCCCTAGCCGGAGCCCTCGTGGCTCCGGCTTTTTATTGAGCGCGTGCTTTCTGCTTTGCTCCTCTCCCCATGCCCTCGCTGCTCGACGCCCTATCATCGAGTTGGCGGAACAGAGGGAGATGATGAGATGAAACTCGATATCTACAGAAACCAGGTCGCCACCCTGACGAACTACGCCGTCGGTACGCTTAAAGAAAACGCCGTGATGATCGCGGCCTCCTACGCCCGAACGCCGGAGGAGTTGGGGAGGAGTTGGAGAGAGAGGCACGGCCCTTGGTGAGTTGCACCTCGCAATGACGCCGCTGCTCGCGCGCGAGATAGCAGAGGAACTATGGCAAGCCGCTGAGGCAACGCGACGGGAATAGGGCAAAGCCCGGCGTTTGGTGATCTGGCCGAGTTCGAGCGCTCCGGAAGGACTGAGCGGCCGGCCACTGCCGGTTGCAGGCTGGACAGCCCGCGACGCCTTCAGGTAAAGCGAATGTCGTAACGCTATCTCACAGCACGACAGATGTTCCCGCACCGCAAGACGCTCTTCGAATCCGCCAATCTCCGTGTCGTGGCCCACGAGTTCGGAACGCCGACGCTCGCTGTCACCTTTTGGGCCTTCCGGCTGAACCCCACCAAAGAGGACGAAGGGTTCGCGGAGGGGTTCTTTTACTCTCGGCAGATGGATTGCGTATGCGTGATTTGTGAGGGGAACTGCTGGTTCCAATACCCGGAGACGGGGCTTGCGATAAAGGCCATCGCCGAGCACGTGGCGCGCTACCAACGTGTCGTCACCTACGGGTCGAGCATGGGCGGCTATGGGGCCTTGGCGTTCAATGCAATGTTGCGCCCCGATGCTGTCATCTCCATGGTGCCGCGGGCCAGCTTCAAGATGCACGAAACGGCCTTTGACCCGAGATCGCGCCCGGAGCGTAAGGGCCTGGTGCAATGGTGTGGCGGCATCGACCCTTGGACGACGCGTAGCGGTTCGGAACCGGAGACGTATATCTTCTACGACCCGGCTTATTCGCTTGACCGTCGCCACTACGACATGATCGCTGCGGCCATTCCCACGACGCCGATCCCGATGCCTGGTTCAGACCACCTGGTGGCGACCTTCATGCGAGAGATCGGCGTCCTTCAGGAAGCCGTGATCGCGATCATTCAGGGCGACTTCGATAAGCGGGCGCTCCGGCGCAAGGTCAGAGAGCTCCGCATGAATTCCGACCAATACAAGAACACCCTGCAAGTGCGCCTTACCGCGAGAGCGGACAGGGTCAGGTCACCCGAATTTTCTTGACCGAACCCGTCGCGGCGGTAACCGTCTTGCGATAAAATCCTCGATCGCCCTCGCGCCAAGCGGCAAGCGCTCTCGACCGGAATAGGGCAAAGCTCAGCGGGTGGCTCACGAGGAGCGCGAGCTTTGACTCGTTCCCCAACCGGCCACCCATCGGCTTCTCAGGTCGTCGCCCTCACCCTTGAAGAATGCATCAATCAACGAACTCTCCGCTACGCGATCGGCACGGAAATTACGCAAAGCCTGCCGCAACTCGCACCATGCGACGATGTTCGCGGTCTCCGAATAGTATATGAGCGCAACCGGACGGATTGTTCGCCGGGTCGCGCGTCCCTCTTCGTCGCGATAGTCGATTTCGATCTTCTGCTCATCGCGAATCGCTCCCCTGATGACAGCTAAATCGATTTTCCCGGGCGACAGTGCAACTGCTCCCCAAGCATAAAGGGCTTTGGTTTCAAGCGCCCGACGAAGCGGCGGAGGCATCGCTGCCGCAATCTTCTGGTTCACGCGCTTCGCTGCATTCTTGAGCCCTGAATCGCCGGTCCGCTCCAGCAAAGCGAGCGCGAGAACAATGGCCTCCGTTTCCTCGATGGAGAACATGAGCGGCGGCAGATCGAAACCGGCGCGCAGGCGATAGCCGATGCCCCGCCCGCCCTGGATCGGCACACGCATGGCCTGAAGGGCGGTGATGTCCCGGTAGATGGATCGCGATGTCACGGAAAGACTTTCTCCGATCTGCGTCGCTGTCAGAGGGCCATCCGCAATTCGCAGCATCTGGATGATCTCGAAGAGACGCGATGCCTTGCGCATTTGCCTTCCCCTCTTTCGCAACTGACACAACGCTGTCAGTTATCGCTGTGATCAGCCCGTATATCCCGTTGAAAAGAAACGGTTAGTGTCAGATTGCTATGTTCTGCATCAACAGGCAACTGACATGACCTACACCGAAAATCTCTGGCTCTTCTCGTTTCTTCTTTTCGGCATCATCGTCGTGCCGGGCATGGATATGCTCTTCGTTCTCGCCAATTCGCTGAACGGCGGACGGCGTGCGGGCCTTGCGGCAACGGGAGGCATCATGATCGGCGGCGCGGTGCACACCGCCTTCGGCGCACTCGGTGTCGGGCTGCTGACACGCCTCGATCCGTCCGTCTTCACAGCCCTTCTTTATGCGGGCGCGGCCTATATGGCGTGGATCGGCATCACCCTTCTTCGCAGCTCCATCACGGTCAGCGGCGTCGATGCAGCGCAAAGTCGGTCTTTGTGGATGGCCTTCCGGCAAGGCACCATGACATGCCTGCTCAACCCGAAAGCCTATCTCTTCGTGCTGGCCGTCTATCCGCAATTCATGCTGCCGCAATACGGCGCGATCTGGATGCAGGCTCTGACCATGGGCGTGCTGACGGTGTTCATGCAGTTTGCCATCTATGGCGGCCTCGCCTTTGCGGCGGGAACGAGCCGGACGTTTCTCGTGTCGCGGCCGCGCGCCACCATGATGATCGGACGCGGCGCGGGCCTCGTCTTCATCCTCGTGGCGGTCATGACGGTGTTGCGCTGACGGGAACTTTTGCGCAATCGCTGCGCGGCCATGATTGAGCGCGGCCGCGCCCTATCATCTCCCGAACGCTTTTCTTGGAGGTGGGGATGAAACTCGATGTCGATCGCGCCCTGGTTGCCACGCTCGCAAACTACGCTGTCGGCACACTGGGTGAGCGGGACGTGATGATCGTCCTCTCCTATGCGCGGACACCGGACGAAAGCGAGCGCGGCGTCGCGCTTGGCGAGCTTCACCTCTCGGTTCCTCCCGATATGGCCCGCCAGATCGCCGAAGAACTCTGGCAGGCGGCGGAAGATACGAGGCAGGAGCCGGACTAGAAGCCGGAGCAAAAAGTGAAGGCGGACCCGGTCAGCTCGCGGCTTGCAGCTTCGGGCGGAAATACTGGAGATGATCTACCCGCTTCGTCAGGATTGCGCACTCGGCAGCCGCCCTTCCCATGTCTCGTCCTGAGCGCGACGCGTCAAAGCAAAAGGCCCGGTGTTTCCACCGGGCTTTTTTCCATCCGCGAGGACAGATCTTAGTAGCTGCTGAACTTGTAGTTCAGGCCAGCGCGAACAACACCGAACTCGTTGTTCTTGCGGTTGCCGCCAAAGTCGAACTCGTTGACGAAGAAGCGATCGCTGCCGCGCTCC